>PWRZ01000004.1 GCA_003563385.1 Syntrophomonadaceae bacterium | reverse complement strand
GGATGATCTTGTCCGTTTCCTGGAAAGCATTGGCTATCTCCGACTGCCTGGAGCGTGACCCTTCCGCCAGGCGAAAGGATAGTTCTTTGATGCGGGACTGAGCGATGAGAAGCTCCGCGACCCCGTTCAAGATCTCTTCCAACTTATGCGTTTCTACCCGGACAGTGTCCGCCTTTTCCTGCGCCCGCAAGTTTTGCTGAGCATGCAGCACTTTTTCCACCTGGACTCCGCTTACGATCCCTTCTTCTACCAAAAGCTCTCCGATACGCCTTTGCTTTTGAAGCACCTTTTCCACATCTTCCGGTGTGACCAGGCCGCGCTCCACCAGGAGTTCCCCTGTTTTTTTGTCGCCGCCAAACCAAAGGTCCTGCTCCGCGGTGATATCTTCCACCCGGATCTGGCTGCCCTCACGGACAAAAAGGAATATATCTTCAACTTCAGCTTTGCCTCTCGGTGACTGGTAAAAAAGCGTCCAGTAGAGATAGAGCTGATTTGTTTCAAGCTCCTCCAGGGGAGGAAGCTGGGAAATATTCACGTAACTCTCCAGGACCCTGCCGTATTCTTCCAGCTCCACCATGAACATCAAGGGATCCATGCCCTCTTCTAAAATAGAGGGGCTGAATTTGAGCTCGATCCGGTAATAGTGCATGCCGGAAGGGGGCAGCTTTGCTTCCGTAAGTTTTTCGGCTGGCTCCTGGGGCTTTTCTTTTTTAAACAGGGTTCTGGCTTCTTCCATGCTGACTTTAAACACCTCAACCCTTTCTACCTCAGAGATGCTTTCCACAGCTTTCTGCAAAGCCGTTTCCTCCTTGTCAGCTACCGCCAGAAAAGAGAACTCCTGTTCAAAGTTTTCCTCTTCCAGGTCGCGGGCCCCGGGTACAGATTCAATAATTTCTGCCACTTCGCCAAGTGCTTTTAAACACATGTAGACCCGGACTGACTTTAACAGGCAGTCTGAACAGAGGTTGATCTTTACGCAATAAAAAGGTTTGCCCCTGGCTGCCGCCTGCTCCAGCACTGTTTCGTTAAAGCCTAATAGTAGCTCACTCAAAGAAATGTTGTCATTTAGAGCGGCATGCTGGTCTTCCTGGTGGCATAATTCCAGGGCATGGATGAGCTTGTCCAGCTGCTCCTGGAAGCCTTCTCCACTCAAAGATTCACTTTCCAAAATCTGCTTTAGCAAGTCAGTACCGTTAAAAAACAGGTTTAACTCTGTTTCGGAAATGCTCCTGCCCGACTGGCGAATATTATCCAGCACATTTTCTAAACGGTGGGCCAAGAGAGATACCTGCTCCAGGCCCATAAGGCCGGCACCGCCCTTGATGGTGTGCATGCATCTGAAGGTGGTATTGATCAGTTCCCTGTCCTCTGGCGCTTTATCCAGCTGCAGAAGGGCCTCCTCCATGTTCTGCAGGTTTTCCCTGCTTTCTTCTAAAAAAACTTGCATGTAATCATCGTTTTGCACGCTGCTTCACCCCCCAGATGATTGGTTATCTTTTGGGTTACAGTTCGGGTATTCAGGGTTTATGGCCCAAAATGTCCCCTGCCCCGGATAGCTCCAGTAATCTGCTCAAGAATTCCCCGGCATTAATGAAACGGAGCTGAAGTCCGATCCGGGATACAGTTTTGCTGGCAGATAGTAGAAACTGAAGGCCGGCAGTATCAATATCGCGCAACTTTGATGCATCCAGGATGATTTCCCTGTCCCCTGTCTCTGCCTGGGCATCCAGGTACGCCAGCAGCTCTTGAACATTTTCTTGAACCGTATGCAGGCTCAGTGTTTCAGCCAGAACAAACATGGTTAATTTTCCCCTTTCTTTTGAACAAAAGGCAGCTCATTAATGTTAATGGAGCGCATAAATTGCTCTACATTTTCAGCAAAATGATCCTTGGAGATAATCACGTCAACATCAGAGAAAATCACCTCAACATCCCGATTGCCCCAGTAGCCCGGACCACTTAGCCCGCTGCTGAACAAGGTCAGCCCAATAATAATCACCCCAGGCATAGCTGCTTTTAGTTTATGGCATAAGGATAAACCATAAGAGTTTAATATTTTTAGCTCAATTAAAATAAGATCGGGCCTGATCATTTCAGCAGCTTCTTGCGCCTCCTGGACAGTGCCGGCGGTTTCCACTACTTGTATCTCTTTGCTGCTGGCCAGGAAGCGCTGTGCCGCTTTGCGGAAGTCAGCGTTTGTATCAATAATCAATAAGCTCAAAGCCGGCATCTTGTAAAACCTCCGTTTGCTCCAAATCAAACCGCTTTACGGAAAGATCAAACAGCATCTTTAGCTTTGTCCGGTTATAATGATAGCTGATAGTGTTCTCACGGGTCTATTAGCAAGGGGCTCATTATACGCTTAGATACTTTCTCATTCAAAATAAAAAAAGCCCCATTTTAAAATGGGGCTGTTGGGAACTTATTGGGTATTTTACTTGTCAGGGTTACTTCTACCCTATCAGTTTGGCAAATTCTGCTATCTCCGCTTCCTGGCAGAGGTTTAGTTTTTCCAGCAGGTTGGTCCTGTGCCTGTCCACGGTTTTGGGACTTATGCGCAAAGTTTCCGCTATTTCCTTGCGGCGGCGGCCCACGGCCAGCAGATGGAACACTTCCTTTTCCCGGGTGGTAAGCTTATTGTAGGAGGCCATGGCGCCGTTGGCAGGAGTTAGCTGCAAATAACCGCTGATGACCGGCTTCATAACAGTGGGACTTATGTAATACCTGTCTTTTGTGACAGCATCCAGAGCCAGCTTAAGTTCTTCGAAAGCGGCGTCTTTGTGAACGTATGCCGATGCGC
>PWRZ01000200.1 GCA_003563385.1 Syntrophomonadaceae bacterium | reverse complement strand
GCAAACAGGCACTGCACACGCGGATTCTGATATAACCCAACTGCTCGAGAAAGCAGATAGATTTATGGTCCAGATGGATGAGAAGCAAGCACTGCAAACATACCTTGCGGTGCTGGAAGCCGACGCCAGTAATTACGAGGCGCTCTGGAATGCAAGCCTGCTATACGCAACCATCGGTTTCCGGTTCGAGAACAAGTCGTCCCAAAAGGAATATTTCGAAAAAGCCAAAGCGTTGGCAGGTAAAAGCCTTGCACGTTATCCGGACAAAGGGCACCCCTATTTTGTGATGGCAATTGCCAAAGGACGCATGGCCGACCTTGTCGGCGTGCAGCGGCGGATTCAACTAGGTCACGAAATCGAAGCGTACATCGAACAAGCCATTGAACGGATGCCCGATCATGCACCATCGTGGCATTTATACGGAATATGGCAGTCTGAAGTCGCCAATGTGAGCCGTGTCGAACGTGCGGCGGCCCGACTTATCTCCCGCGGGTTACCCGGCGGCTCAAACGAAAAGGCGGAGAAATTCCTGAAAAAGGCCATTGAACTGGACCCCGAAAGCATCATGATACGCTTGGATCTCGCCCACCACTTCGTCCGTTCAGGCCAGCAAGAACGCGCGATCGCCGTGCTCGAAAAGCTGCTCGAACTTGATCTTCCCATCACATGGAAAGACGACCCCGAACACCTAAACACGGCGCGGTCTTTGCTGAAAGATTTGCGCTAAAAAACACCCCCGTTAACGCACTTGGGCAGCAAGATAATGCAGCGCTGTGCCTTGGGGAATCGAATATATGAATGAAGTCAGAACCTAGCCCGTACCGTAAACAATGATCCTGAAACATGCTGCCCTTTCAAGCTTGATCTCCTCGCCTAGACTTGCGATCTGTATGCATTGACGGAGATCGGATGCCGTAAACCCTTTGCGGATCGACAAGCGTCCATCATAAAACGCAAAACTATTGTGCAAGAACACCCCCGCAAAAAGCGTGTATAACCAGTACGCCATCCGGCAACGATAAATATCGTTGAGCAAAAAACTGCGGCTCGCCATGCCCGCCGTCTGCTGCAGCACGGTGGCAATGGCAGCATCTTCCAGATGATGCAAAAAATTATTTGCATAAACATAATCAAATGGCCCGAGCTCCTGCATATGTAATGCATCATGTTTGCATATGGTGATTTCCGGATAAGCCGCGCATTGAACCCGGGCATATGCCAGAATGCGTTCATCGTAATCTATGCAGGTGATCCGTGGCGCGATGCCGTGCTTTCGGCAATACTGCACAATCCATATGGGGATGTCACAGCCACCCGCCCCGATATCCAGCAGGGAAAAACTCGTTTGCCCTTCCCGTATCAGCGGGTCGAGAAAATGCGTGCGGATCAACCGGCGCGATGAACTAAAAAGCCTGTTAAGCAAAGCAAACTGCTGCACCGTACGCAGAAGTCGCTGCTCGTCCGAATCTGGAAAGTCCATCAGTTCGAACTCGTCTGCACGACGCGAAAAATCATGTTTGCCCATTGCGACTGGTTTCCCTTATTTTTTCCAAAAAGCAGCACTCCACGGTCAGACCAGGCCCGAACGCTGCCGAAAAAACGCCGCCCTCGCGGTCATCCGCCAGGATTCGCTCGAGTACAAACATGATTGTGGCCGAACTCATATTACCGTACTCCCGCAGAATATCATACGAAACCTGCAAGGCCCCCGCTTCGAGCGCAAGCGTTTCCTGCACTTTCTCCAGAATGGCACGCCCACCCGGATGTATGGCCCATATTTGGATGTCAGATCTGCTTTTACCGGCCTTTGCAAAAAGGGCGTTCGTAATGTTTGCAATATTCTGCTCTATGAACTGCGGCACATATAAAGAGAGTTTCATGTCAAATCCATACTCGCCAATTTGCCATGCCATATCCTTTTCGCTGTTCTCAATAAAATGGGAAAGCAGGGTCTGGATGGAAAGCACAGGTCCGCGCGAGTCGTCCCGCTGGGCCGACACGAAAGCGGCAGAAACACCATCTGCAAAAATGGCATTTGCCACAACCGTATCAGGATCGAATTTTTGTTGGAAATGTAGCGAGCAGAGCTCGAGATTCACGATAATCACACGCGCTTCAGGATCAGCCAGACAAATATCACGTGCCGTTCTAAGCGCCGGCAGCGCTGCATAACATCCCATGAACCCAATGTGAAGCCGGTTCAACGAAGCAGGGAAACCAACTTCCTTCATCAGATGAATATCAAAACCGGGAGCCGAGAAACCCGTGCAACTGACGGTGATAAGATGCGTCACCGAAGCAGGCGCTACCCCGGGAAGCTTTGCCAGCAATGCCCGCACAGCTTGGAGAGAAAGTACATTTGCGGCCCTGATATATTCGTCATTACGCCTAGCTGTCGAAGGTTCAGGTGTGAGACTGCTGTTCTTCGGAAAGAAATTGTAGTCTGCGGGGTCTTTGTCATAATCTTCAATAACAGTGTGCCGCTTGTCGATAGCAGATCGCTGATAGATCTTTTGCAGGAATTCCCGCTTCCGCGGGGTTGAGCCTTGAAGATGCAGCAAAAAATCTAGCGTGAACTCCTGTGTATAGGACTTAGGAGGAACGCATGTGGCAATTTCGTGAAGATATACTTGTGGCAACAAAAAAACATCCTTCGGTTCTTTGTGAAACCAACTATTAACAATGCCTCAACTTCATATATAATCACCGTAAACACAAGGATAGACATGCCCTTATCGACAAAAAGAATCGCAGAAATTTCCCGTACTGATTCACAAACGCCTGCAGCCAAAAAAGCATACAATCAG
>PWRZ01000113.1 GCA_003563385.1 Syntrophomonadaceae bacterium | reverse complement strand
TTCCCCGCCGTTGCTTGCCGGGTATGAGACCCGAATTTTGGATGGCAATGCCTTGGCGGCCACCGAGCATCGATTAGCCGTTCTCCAGACAGTCGCCGCTGCCCCGTTACCGGGTAAATCCTTAGTTGTGCTCGACCCGGCCTTGCGGTTGGCGGTCGATATTTTTCCCTGCCAGGACGGGCATGCCCAGGAGCGACGCCTCTTTCAGCAGGTCCTCGACAGGGGCCAAGCGGGTCAACTGTGGATTGCCGACCGCAATATGTGTACCCTGGGGTTTCTGATGGGCCTCGCGGGACGGCAAGCGGCCTTCCTGGTCCGCGAACATCAGTAGTTGCCATGGCAGGCCCTCGGTGCACTGGAACCGGTGGCTCAGGTGAAGGCCGGTGAGGTGTGGGAACAGCCCATCGAGATTCGCCTGGGAGCGGCGACGTTAGCCCTGCGACGCATCGTTCTACGCTTGGCTCGACCGACTCGGCATGGGGACAAAGAGATCGTTTGTTTGAGCAACTTACCTACCCCTGCCGCTGGAGCCACCGTCGTGATGCACCTCTACCGAGAACGGTGGCAGGTCGAAGGGCTCTTTTTGTCAGTGACACAAAACTTTGACGGGGAAATCAAAGCCTTAGCGTATCCCCAAGCCGCATTATTCAGTTTTACCCTGGCGTTGATGGCGTATAACATTTTGGCCACCCTCAAAGCCGCCCTGGCCAGTGTGCACGGGGTGGGCAAGATTGAAGCCGCGTTGTCTGATTTCTACGTCGTCGATGAATTGCAGGGCACCTATCGAGGCATGATGATTGCCATCCCACCTCCGTTTTGGCAGGATTTTGCCGATATGCCGATTGCTGATTTAGCCATATTTCTGCAAGGCCTGGCCGCTAAGGTCAGGCTCCAACGCTTTCTCAAAGCCCCTCGGCAAAAGAAAAAGAAGAAACCGCCTCGCCAGTACGACCCTAAGCACCCTCACGTCTCAACGGCCAGGCTTTTATCTGGCGGCTAAATAACACCTAGACAGGGATCGGTCTTAGCCCGTGGGCAGCAGAGCCAGGAGCATTTGGTCAAGATGAAGCGCTGATTGCCTGACACATCTCCAATGTAGGTTGGGTGTAGCGAAGCGAAACCCAACATCCGCCGAGGATTTCGGGCTTGTTGGGTTCTGCTATCGCGCCACCCAACCTACGAGAGATCAAAGCTTTTCGACGTTGTGTCAGTCAGCCAGGATGAAGCGTGTTGACCGCATATTTTCGTTTTTCTCTCTTCGTTTTTTCCAGTTGTTTCCGTCCCCTTGCGGGGAAAAGGTGTGTGTGACAGAGGCAAATCTGAAGTATGTGGCCCTGACCCGTGCGTTTCCGTCCCCTTGCGGGGAAAAGGTGGGTGTGACGGGAGAAAGAACGAAGAACGAAAAAAGAAGAACGTAAGGTCTTAGCCCGTGCGCAGCAGAACGGAGAGTATTCTGCCACCGTGATCAAATTAGGCAGAGAGTTTTCTATTTTCGTTTTTCTCTCTTCGTTCTTTAGCTAAGTTTCCGTCCCCTTGCGGGGAAAAGGTGGGTGTGACCAGCGCATCAAGGGCCAGAGTGTAGGAGGGGCGATCGGTTTCCGTCCCCTTGCGGGGAAAAGGTGGGTGTGACCTATTCGAGTAGCCGATTTGATGGATGAAGATCAAGTTTCCGTCCCCTTGCGGGGAAAAGGTGGGTGTGACTCTCTACCGTCCGGGTTCGTCGACCGAGAAACTCTGTTTCCGTCCCCTTGCGGGGAAAAGGTGGGTGTGACTCAATGGATTGCGTAAAGCTACCAGCAAAATCTGAGTTTCCGTCCCCTTGCGGGGAAAAGGTGGGTGTGACGTATTTTTTGAGCTATAAGCCTCACTATGGCAAGAAAGGTTTCCGTCCCCTTGCGGGGAAAAGGTGGGTGTGACTAACAAATTTCTGGAACCTATTTAACGGTTCATTGCGTTTCCGTCCCCTTGCGGGGAAAAGGTGGGTGTGACCCAGTGTCTCAAAGAGCAATTCCTTGGCTTCCTCTGGTTTCCGTCCCCTTGCGGGGAAAAGGTGGGTGTGACGGTAACTGTCATGCTTCACCAATCACTTCTCGCTATGTTTCCGTCCCCTTGCGGGGAAAAGGTGGGTGTGACTTGAAAATAAATACAACCTTCTATCAGATTTAGAAGGATGTTTCCGTCCCCTTGCGGGGAAAAGGTGGGTGTGACTCAAATGTACTATAGGGTAACTGTACTGGAGTAATGCAGTAGTTTCCGTCCCCTTGCGGGGAAAAGGTGGGTGTGACGAGACTACCTTTGATTTCCAAAACGCCCTTGCTATACCCAGGTTTCCGTCCCCTTGCGGGGAAAAGGTGGGTGTGACAAATTCAATTGATTCAACTAATCCTGCAACACTTTTAGTTTCCGTCCCCTTGCGGGGAAAAGGTGGGTGTGACAAACCCCTGTGGTGCCCCAGGCCCCAGGGGATGAAAGTTTCCGTCCCCTTGCGGGGAAAAGGTGGGTGTGACCGGCGACCAAAACGGGTCTTGACCGTAAGCTGATTGAGTGTTTCCGTCCCCTTGCGGGGAAAAGGTGGGTGTGACGCTGATACTCCCAACAGTGCCGTTCTCATCTAGCGTGTTTCCGTCCCCTTGCGGGGAAAAGGTGGGTGTGACCGGCATCACGTGCGTGCCGTACCCGCTCGAACCCGAAGAGTTTCCGTCCCCTTGCGGGGAAAAGGTGGGTGTGACCCAAGTGCGGATCTGTGTCGGGGTAGCGGCAACAGCGGGGGTTTCCGTCCCCTTGCGGGGAAAAGGTGGGTGTGACTCGTAG
>PWRZ01000002.1 GCA_003563385.1 Syntrophomonadaceae bacterium | reverse complement strand
GTCCCTTCTATTTGCTAAATTAATGTATCAGACAAATGAAACTACGTGCGTGCTGGAAGGAAGTAACCGTTGTGCCGGCCCGTATAGAGAGCCGGGGATGGTGGAAGCCCGGCCGGGCAGCTTCGGTGAAAGGGACTTCCAAAGCCATGCTCCGGCAAGAGAGCCCCTGGGGGGAAATAGGGTGGAACCGCGGGAAATATCTCGTCCCTATAGTATTTTTCTGGGGGTATTTATTTTACAAAAAGGAGGCTTTAATTAGAGTTGAATTTCCAGGAGTTAATTATAAGGCTTCAGGATTTTTGGAACAAGGAAGGATGCCTTATCTGGCAGCCATATGATGTGGAAGTGGGTGCCGGGACAATGAACCCCGCCACTTTCCTGCGTTCCCTGGGCCCGGAGCCCTGGAACGTTGCTTACGTGGAACCGTCCCGCCGTCCTGCTGACGGCCGTTATGGAGAGAATCCCAACCGTCTCTACCAGCACCTTCAGTACCAGGTCATATTGAAACCGTCACCCGAAGACATCCAGGACCTTTACCTGGCCAGCCTGGCACACATGGGAATAGTACTGGAGGAACACGATGTCCGCTTTGTGGAAGACGACTGGGAATCACCTACGCTGGGCGCCTGGGGGCTCGGCTGGGAGGTCTGGCTTGACGGCATGGAGATTACGCAGTTTACATATTTTCAGCAGGTGGGCGGCTTTGACCTGGGAGTCGTCCCGGTGGAGCTTACCTATGGGCTGGAACGTATTGCCATGTTTATCCAGGGCTGTGACAACGTCTTTGAGCTGGAATGGGTTGACGGCATCAGATACGGTGAAGTGTTCAAAAAGGCCGAGGCGGAGCACTCCCGGTACAGCTTTGAGGAGGCCGACCCGGCGATGCTTTTACAGCTTTTTGCTTTATACGAAAAGGAAGCGAAGAGGCTGCTCCAAAAAGGGATGGCCCTTCCGGGGTATGATTATGTATTAAAGTGTTCGCACACTTTTAATGTCCTTGATGCCCGTGGTTCGATAAGCGTAACGGAGAGAACAAGCTATATCGCCCGCGTTAGGGAGCTTGCCCGCCTCTGCGGAAGTGTTTACCTGGAACAGAGAAAAGAGGCCGGCTTTCCGCTGTTAAATTACAAAGGTTGAAGCAGGTAATTATTGAGGGGGTGAAAATAGTGCCTGTCCATAATATGCTTTTGGAAATAGGAACGGAAGAAATACCGGCTCGCTTCATGCCCGGTGCTTTAAAGCAGTTGAAAGAAAACGGGGCCAGGCTGCTGCAGGAAAACCGCCTTGTTTTTGGCGAGATTTACAGCTGTGGGACTCCCCGCCGCCTGGTTCTCTTTGTCAGGGAACTGGTTGATAAGCAGGAAGACCGGGAGGAAAAAAAGAAGGGGCCGTCGAAGGAACTCGCTTTTGATGAGCACGGCCAGCCCACCCAGGCGGCGCTCGGATTTGCGCGCAAGCTGGGCTTAACAGTTGAAGAGCTGGAGGTGGAAAAATCTGAGAAAGGAGAGCACCTTGTTGCCGTGCAAAAGATTCCCGGCCGGGAAGCGCCGGAAGTTTTAGGCGGGTTGATCCCGGGCCTGATAAAGAGCATCTCCTTTCCCAAGAACATGTACTGGGAAGAAAGCGGAACCCGCTTTGCCCGGCCGATACGCCAGCTGCTCTGTCTCTACGGCAGCGAGAGGGTATCCTTTTCATATGCCGGGCTGCAGTCGGGCACTCAGACGAGGGGACACCGCTTTTTATCACCGGGACCTTTTACCGTGGAGGCCGCAGACGGTTACTTTGCCTGCATTGAAGAGGCCAATGTGCTCGTCGACCAGGAGAAGAGGTCTCGGGTTATCCAGGATATGGTCCGGGATGCCGCGGCCGGCTGCGGGGGGCGGGCCTGCATGGACCCGGAGCTGCTTGAAGAGGTTACCTTCCTGGTAGAGAAACCGCATGCTGTGCTCTGTTCTTTCCCGGAGAGCTACCTGGAACTGCCCCGTGAAATCCTGGTAACAACTATGCAAAGCCACCAGCGCTATTTCCCGGTAGAAAACGGCAGCGGCCTTTTAATGCCCTATTTCGTGACCGTTTCAAACAATGAATCTGCTCCTGTTTCCAATGTCAGGGAGGGCAATGAAAAGGTCCTCAAAGCGCGCTTTGCCGATGCCCGCTTTTTCTACGATGAGGACCTGAAAACTCCTCTTGCCGACAAAGTGAAGAAGCTCGAGGAGATTCTTTTCCAGGAAGAACTGGGAACGGTTTATGAAAAGACGGAACGCGTTGTGGGGCTGGCCAGGTTTTTGGTGGAACGGATGCCCGGGCTCACTGATATGGAACGTAAAGCTGCTGAAAGAGCGGCCTGGTTGTGTAAGGCTGACCTGACTACCTTTATGGTCGGGGAGTTCCCGGAGCTGCAGGGTATTATTGGGGAGAAGTATGCTCTCCAGTCCGGCGAAAATGAAAAAACGGCCCGGGCTGTTTTTGAGCACTACCAGCCCCGTTTTGCCGGAGATTCCCTGCCTCAGACGGCCGCCGGGGCCGCCGTCGCCCTTGCCGACAGGGCCGACCACGTGGCCGGTTGTTTTTCCATCGGTATAAGGCCCACCGGCTCGCAGGATCCTTATGCCCTGCGGCGGCACAGCCTGGGAATATTACAGGTGCTGTTGGAGCACGAGCTGCCCGTTTCATTCGGGGAATTGATAGAACAGGCGCTGCTGCTCCTCAAAGACAGGTTGAAGGAGATCAATATTGAGGAAACAGTGGAACAGGTCAGGGAATTTGCCTGGCAGAGGCTGCGCCATTATTTCCAGGAAAAAGGCCTGGACTATGAC
>PWRZ01000049.1 GCA_003563385.1 Syntrophomonadaceae bacterium | reverse complement strand
TCTCTTTCCAGGGGTGAAAGCGCGGAAGAGATAAAAAAGCTTCTCCCTTCCAAGATTAAAGCCGCGGCGAGGGCCCGTGTAGCTGCTCGCCCCTTTTTGGCGGCCGGAGCTGCCGCACTGGCTGAGGCGGTGGCCGACCCGGCGGCGGAGAAGCGGGGCCCGCATGCGCTGCGACCGGCCCGTTTAGTGGTGGCCATTGCCTCTTCAACCGGCGGCCCCCGCGCCCTGGAGGAGGTAATGCGCGGGTTCCCGGCGGACATCCCGGCGGCTGTTTTTATTACCCAGCATATGCCGGCCGGCTTTACAGAGGCCCTGGCACGGAGGCTGGACCGCGTTTCACAGCTGAAGGTGAGGGAGTCTGCCGGCGGGGAAATGATAATGGAAGGGCAGGCCTACCTGGCCCCCGGAGGCTACCATCTCATTGTCGATGAGAGCGCTACTATCGTCCTCAGCACTGCTGAGGCGGTCCAGTTTGTGCGCCCTTCAGCTGATGTTATGATGAATTCGCTGGTAGAACTTTACAAGAGCGCCGTGCTGGGGGTTGTGCTGACGGGGATGGGCCGTGACGGTGCTGACGGTATGGCCCGGATCAAGGAAGCGGGGGGGATGACCGTTGTCCAGGAGCCCTCCAGCGCGGTGATCCCGAGCATGCCCCTGGCGATAATTAACAAAGGACTGGCTGACGTTGTTGTCCCGCTCGAACGTATAGCAGAAACTGTTACTGAGATGCTCCGCCAGCTCCGCTATTAGACTAATATCAGAGATAGACAAGGAGATGGCGTTATGACTGCCGAAGCCTGGGATTATGCCCGTTTTAAGGCCGCTTTTTACAAAAAGACCGGACTGGACCTGGACCGCTACAAGGACCGGCAGATGGAGCGGCGAATCAGGCAGTTGATGCAGCGAGAAAACAAGCCCGACTTCGCCCTTTTTTTTAGCTACCTGGTCGAGACACCGCCGGCCATGGAGCGGTTTATGAACTACCTGACCATAAACACGTCCGAGTTCTTCCGGGACGACAAAGTATATGATAAGCTGCAGCGCGAGGTGCTGCCGGAGCTGCTGCGCAATTTTTCCAGGACAATTAAAATATGGAGTGCCGGATGCTCCATTGGGGCCGAGCCCTATACCGTGGCCATTATCCTGGACCAGCTCGGGGCGCTTGCGAGGACCGAAATTATTGCCACGGACGTCGACGACAAGGCCCTGACCACGGCGCAGCAGGGCTGTTACAACGTCAAGCAGCTCGGGAAGACCCCCGATTTTTTGGTGAAGCGCTATTTCAGCGTAGATAACGACCGCTGCTGGGTAAAGCCGCAGATACAGAGAGCCGTTGTCTATAAGCGGCACAACCTGCTCACTGATCCTCCGGTCCAGGACTGCCACATGATCCTGTGCCGCAATGTCTTTATCTACTTCAAAACAGAAACGCAGGATTTCCTGCTGGAGCGTTTTTCGCGGGCCTTAAAGACGGACGGCTACCTGATCATCGGCTCGGCGGAATATATAAGCAGTCCTTCCAGGTTCATGCTGTCAAAGCGCCACAACACTATTTATAAAAAAAATTAACCCGCACTATTGCAATTATTAAAATGATCTGCTATAATTACGCGCAAGCAATTACTACAGCAGTTTTAAAGGCACAACACAAGCGCATATTTCAATAACTGTGAAGGGGAAAAAGACTCGGAAATACCAAAAGAGAGGCAGCTTGACCGCGCTGAAAGGGCTGCCGGGTTAAGTTCGAGGGATAAGCCTGCCCTGGAGTTGCGAGCCCAAAGCAGACAATGCTTTAAGCTTCGCCGGCGTGAGCCGTTAAGGATAAAGCCCCAGAGCTTGAGCGGCCGGTCGCCTGACCGGTAATAAGAGTGGTACCGCGGGAAGAAGTGCCCGTCTCTGTTTAATAGGAGACGGGATTTTTAATTGAGAAAGGAGGATGGGGCACGATGCCTGTATCATGGGAAACAATGTACGCCGAAAGAACCTGTTCCATGAAAGGATCAGGGATCAGGGAATTTTTCAAGCTGACCGAACAACCGGAGGTGATGTCCTTCGCCGGGGGCTTTCCCAGCGCTGAATGCTTCCCCCAGGAGGCGATAGGGCAGGCACTCCAGGCCCTGGCAATGCAGCAGGGAGCATCCTCGCTGCAATACGGGCCTACAGAAGGCAACTGGCAGCTCCGTTCCATGCTGGCCGATAAAATGAGCAAGGAAGGTACTTACGCCGCTGCCGACAATATTCTTATTACCAACGGTTCCCAGCAAGGGCTTGACCTGATCGGCAAGGTACTGCTTAATCCCGGTGATTACGCAGTTGTCGAGGAACCAGGATATGTTGGCGGGCTCGGTGCCATTAACAATTACCAGGGCAGCATCATCCCCATCCCCATTGACGAAGAGGGCCTCTCTGTAGAGATGCTGGCGGCGAAACTGCAGCAGATGGAAGGTGAAGGCGGCAGGGTGAAGCTGGCCTACGTGGTCCCCAACTTCCAAAATCCCACCGGAGTGACCATGTCGCTGGAAAGGCGCCGCCGGCTTTTGGAGCTGGCCTGCCGGTACGACTTTCTCATAATAGAGGATAACCCTTATGGAGAGCTCTGCTACGAGGGTGAACAGCTCCCCAGCATCAAGTCCATGGACAGTGAAGGGCGTGTTATTTACCTCGGTTCATTCTCCAAGGTGTTCATTCCCGGCATACGAGTGGCCTGGATGGTGGCCGATGATATGCTTATGGAAAAGCTTATTACTGCCAAGCAGTCCACGGACCTCTGCTCCAATACCCTGGGGCAGCACCTGGTGCTCAGCTTCTCCGTCGGCGGAT
>PWRZ01000013.1 GCA_003563385.1 Syntrophomonadaceae bacterium | reverse complement strand
TCTGTCGTTAAAACTGCCCTGATACTGTTTCTCGTCGTCTGGGGCTTATCGGAAACAATCAGCAGCTTCCGGCCCAGCAGAGAGTTTATGAGCGTCGATTTACCCACGTTGGGACGGCCTACGACTGATACAAAACCGGACACGAACAATTGTTTTCTCCTTTACTTCTTAATAAAAATATTTTATGATATTAAAGAGGCATTAAAGAAAAATTTCACGTGTTAGCGTGCCAGGGAGAGTGCATGCCATGGAAGAAAAAACAAAAGAGCAGTTAAAAGCAAAAGGCCACAGGGCTCTTATCCTGAACATCATTTTTTTTATTGTCCTTTTTGCCGGCATATTCCTGGTGACTATCACCGGGCTGACAGTCACCGCCATAATTATATCCCTTGTCTTCGTGGCCTCGCTGCTTTACATCCACTATACGTAACTTTTTTTATCGTTTACATTTCGGGCTTGAAACGAAAAGCATGGGGCAAAAGTTCCCCAAGGGTGAAATTGTCGGCATCATCATCTGTTTCAGCGGCCACGATCACCAGCAGGTCCCTGGAAAATTCCTGTAAAACCTGGCAGCAGGCCCCGCATGGATAGGGCTTGCTTTTTTTTTCCGACACCACGGCCAGGAGAGAGAAGGAACGGCAGCCGGCAGCAACTGCTGCTGCAAGCGCCCCCCTCTCTGCGCAGATAGACAGACCCAGGGAGGAATTTTCTATATTTACTCCCCTGAATACGCGTCCATCCACGCATAACAGCGCTGCACCGACCCGGTAACCGGAATAGGGCGCGTAAGCAAAAGGGAGTACCTCCCTCGCCAGCCGCACAAGCTCACTGCTGTCCATGCAGCACCTCCTTTCAAGGACCACTACATCAACGCTAGCCTCTATAAGACGGCAGCACCACGTTATCCTTCTTCTCTATTTCCATCTTGAAATTGCGGTGAAACTCCAGCGAAAAGCGAATAATATCCAAACCGCTGGCCAGCACATCCGGGTCTCCAACGGCCTCGATTACAACGGGGTTGGCAGATATCTCCTTCTGGTTGACCCGTATAACCGGCCCCACGCAGCGTATCGGTGAAGTGGCCACCAGGCGCTGCCCTCCTACGGCAACTCCCTTGGCCCCGGCGGCAAAAAGCTCGTTTACTACATCGCGGACATCGGTATCGTGAATAATATCGCTGGCCGCATAACCGTTCTGGGCATCGTAAAGCCTTATCTCCACACCCGGACCGCTCGTCTCCGCGAACCCGGCAGCACTTCTTGCCTCGTGAAGGTTAACCCGCAGCGAGTCGATCTCTTCGGACAGGGACTGGATGTAATCGAGGGGGTTGTACGGGACCACCATCCTGCTGCGTCCCTCCTCCACTTCAATACGAAACACCTGCTCGCGGGTCACACCCCCTTCCAGGTAAAGCTCCATTATTTGATCAAGCGTTTCTTCATACAGGACCTCCGGGTCCACCATAACTCCCTCGTCGCCTGATATCCGGAGGGTAAACTGCACTTTTCCGCTTTCTTTCTGCAGCAGTTCGTCCTGGTTGATAAGAGAGAGCATTTTCTCCCGGAATAAATTATCCCATTCCCGGAAAATGGTCTCCTGGACCTGGCGGCCGTTGTTAAAAATTACCCGGGCCAACTCATCCCCGCCCTTGGCCATGTCGATCTCATAGCTGAAGCTGGCCAGCGCCTCCCTGACAGAAGGGCGGTCCTGAACATCCATATCCTGTGCCAGCCGGCGGCTGTATTCAAGCAGCTCTGCAGCCATGGCCTGCTTGGGAACAAGGTCTTCCTTTTCTTCAGTGAAGCCCATGTACATGATATTAAAGTTAAGCCCCACCAGCACGGTATTCAAAACCAGTATAATGATAACAAGCACCAGGACCTTGTTATCAATCACCACTTGGCTGGAAGCCATCTTCATTTCTTTGCCATTCCCCCTCATTGAAGTATGTGTAAATGGCGGCATATAGCTGTACTTCATTCTTGAAGAGGTAAAAGTTTTTCTTGACATCTGCCGCTTTAAAGCAGCCTGTCCGCAAATACCAGGCAGGCGACCACGATTGAAAACAGGGCTGCGCAAAGGACCGCTCCGGCGGCTACATTTTTGGCAACCCGCGCCAGGGGATGATACTGCTCCGTTTTCAGGTCCACAACTGCCTCTACGGCCGTGTTGATCATCTCCGTGATAAAAACGAGGAAAATGGCCGTGATAATTAACAGCAGTTCCGTTTTGGGCACCTTAAAATATAAAGATGCCGCTAGAGCTGCCCCGGCGGCTACCAGATGAATGTGCATGTTTCTCTCGCTTCGGAATGTATAAAGTATGCCTTCAAAGGCAAATATAAAGCTTTTCCACAACCGGCCTTGTTTCATGCTCCCATCTTCCCTGTTACCCCCGCAGCCTGCTTTACAGATTAGAGTTTATACTTTTTTAATACCAGTTCCTGTTTTTCTTTCATTTCCGTCTCTTTCTCCGCTGTTTCGTGATCGTACCCTAACAAGTGCAGTATACCATGTGCAGCTAAAAATGCAACTTCCCGCTTCAGGGTATGCCCAAAGTTTTCAGCCTGTTCCCTGGCTTTTTCCAGGGAAATAACGACATCGCCCAGTATCAGGTCTTCCCCGATATCGTCCGGTCCGTCCTGCAGGTTGAACGCCAGCACATCGGTGGCACTGTCTCTGCCGCGGTAAGTGTAATTGAGCTCCTTTATATAGCTGTTATCGACCAGTATAATACTGACTTCACAATCTTCATGCCGCCCCTCCATGCGTAAAACATAGTTCCCGATATTCTCGAGTAAAGAGAGCAACCCCGCCGAAGCCGGCAACCGGTCCTGCATATTATTCACCAGCACTGCCAATTTTGTTTTTCCCCCTTTCCAGCTCAAGGTCGGCTCTTATCTCTTTTTCCGGGTACTCGATTCTGTGGTGGAAGATGCCCGATAACATGTGCACAAAAGTGTCGCCGATCTTATCGAGGTCTCTCAGGGTCAGGGGAGCTTCGTCGAACTGGCCGTCATTTAGCTTTTCTTTAATTATGCGCCTGACCATTCCCTCGACCCTCCCCGCTGCCGGCCGTGATAGAGAGCGCACGGCTGCTTCTACTGCATCGGCAAGAAGAATAATGGCCGCTTCCTTGGTCTGCGGCAGGGGGCCCTCATAGCGGAATTCTTCCTCTGTGAGGTCAATACGCTTGTCCTTGTCGATGGCCTGCTGGTAGAAAAAGGAGATCATACCGGTGCCGTGGTGCTGTTTAATAATATCAATAATAGGCAGCGGAAGGTTTTCTTCACCGGCAATTTCAACGCCGTCCTTGACATGGGAACGGATGATCAAGGCGCTCAGGCTTGGTGATATCTTGTTATGGGGATTCTCATTGGTAAACTGGTTTTCAACGAAAAAATAAGGGCGCCTGGTCTTGCCAATATCATGATAAAAAGCAGCCACCCTCGACATCAGAGGATCGGCACCGACGGCCTCGGAAGCAGCCTCGGCCAGGTTGCCTACCATGACACTGTGATGGTAAGTGCCCGGCGTTTCCATGAGCAGCCTGCGCAACAGCGGGCGTCCCGGTTCGGCCAACTCCAAAAGAGTAACCGCGGTAGTCAATCCGAAAGCGCTTTCCAGGAAGGGCAGAAGGCCTATAGCCATAACCGCTGCAAAGATACCGTTACCCATCCCGGCAAGCACGCTTACGCTGAACTGGCGTAAGAAATCGTACTGCAGGATAAAGCCGTGGTTCAAAAGAAATATAGCTATAATGGAGACCATATTCACAGCGGAGACGTATATACCGGCCTTGGTAAGGTCGGAGCGCCTCTGCAGGCCGCTGACACTGTATATGGCCACCAGTCCACCCAGCAGGGCTACTATAATATAGCCGAATTCGCCGTCAACTATAAAGCCGAGCAGCAGCACCAGGATAACATTAACAATCACCGCCAGGCGTGCTTCAAAAAGGACCGCTATGAGGATGCCGCTCATGGCCACGGGCATCAGGTAACCGGAAAAATAGCGCGCCGCCAGCCCGAGAATGATTGTCACCAGGATGATCAGGCTCAGGAGGGACAGGTAGCTGACATTCTCTATAATGTCCCTGTTGAACAGGTACAGGTAAAGAATGAGCGCCAGGAAAACGATCAGCAGTATTAAGAACAGCCCTATAAACCCTCCCACGTGTATGCGCGGACCGAGCAGGCCCAGGGCCTCCAGTTGGGCCACATGCCTTTCGGTAACCCTCTCCCCTTCCTGGATAATGAGCGAATTTCTTAAAATACGGACCGGCTCAACAGCCTGCCTGGCAGCATCCCTGGCCGCCTCTGTGGCCTGGACATTGTAAATCATATTGGGCTGGATAAGCGGTGAAAACAGCCTTTCCATTCCCTGTCTTATCTCGGGGCCGAAGGGCAGCAGGCCTACTTCCTGCAAGGCCTGTTTCAGGGCCTCCTGCCGTGCTTCTTCCTTTATGCCGCGGGCCATTATCTCCACAAAAATGGTTTCCGCGCGGCTTTCCAGTTCTTCCAGCCCGTCCGGGCTGAGGCCCACTAAGGCACGGAGTGACTCGTCGGAAAGGTTTGTCCCGGCAGTTTCCCTGATAACGGCACATTTTTCTTCCGTTTCGAGCTCCTCCTTCTCCCTTACTTCTCTCAAACAATGGAAAAACTCCCCGATCGTCTCTCTGCCCTCATCCATTATACTATGGTCATGATCGTACACTTCCGGGACTGAAGCAGCGGCCTGCTCTCTCAGTTCATTGGTGGCATGATAATCGACAACCTCGCGGTGGGCATAAATGGTCTGCGGGCTGGGCATTCCAAGCTCCACGGAAACTCCCAGGGGAAGGATAGATAAAATCAGTATAAAATAGATAGCAAAAAAAAGGCCCGCTACCAGTAACAGCCGCTGGCCTTTTTTGTTGCCGCTTAAAAAGGCCAGGTAGCCGCCAATTTTTTTTGTCAATCGCTTCAGCATAACCTTAAACGCACCTTTGCTCTCTAGCTTTGCCCTTCATGGTACTGCTCGTATGCCTTGATAATCTGCTGGACCAGGCTGTGCCTGACCACATCCTGGTCACCCAGGTAAACGAAGGAAATACCTTCTACCCCGCTTAAAATATTGATTACTTCGATCAATCCGGAAAATTTTCCCTTGGGAAGGTCCACCTGTGTTATATCTCCGGTAATAACGGCCTTGGACCCGAAACCCATCCGCGTCAGGAACATCTTCATCTGCTCGGAGGTGGTGTTCTGGGCCTCATCCAGGATGATAAAAGAATCGTCAAGGGTTCGCCCCCTCATATAGGCCAGCGGAGCAACCTCGATGATTCCCTTTTCCCTGTACTTGAGAAAACTCTCCACTCCCATTAAGTCATACAGGGCATCGTAAAGGGGACGCAGGTAAGGATCGACCTTATCGTGAAGGTCCCCCGGCAGGAAACCGAGGTGTTCCCCCGCCTCTACCGCCGGCCTGGTCAGAACAAGCCTCTGCACAATCTTGTTCTTGAGTGCAAATACAGCCATGGCCATGGCCAGATACGTTTTGCCCGTACCGGCGGGTCCTATGGCGAAAACAATATCATTGCGCCGCAGAGCCTCGACGTACTTTTTTTGGCCGAGAGTCTTGGAACGAATTTTTTTCCCCCGGCCTGTAACAAGGACCAAGTCGCTAAAAAGCTTCTTGATTTCCCCGGCCTGGCTGTTGCGAGCCAGTTTAAGTGCGTAATCAAACTCCTGCGTGGTCAATATATGCCCCTCCCTGATCAGCGCCAGCAGCTCCTGGAACAGGCTATAGACCTTTTCGACGTCCTCCTTGTTCCCCTGGAGAAACAGCTCGTCTCCCCTGGGAATAACCCTTACCGATAGACTGTCCTCAATCAGGGAAAGATGTTCGTCAAACTTTCCCAGCAGAGGCAGTATTTCCTCTATGTTTTGTAAATACACTTTTCTCTCCGTGTCTTCCACTGCCAAGCGGCAACATCACCTCGTTGTAAAAGAATATTCAGGAACGGCTATGTCTTCAAGTGTCTCCACCATGACACGGCAGCCGACCGTTCCCAGTTCCGTGAAATAATAGTCATCAATAAAGCGCTTTTTTACAACTGCGCCCCGCGGGATCATCGCATTGACCTCCTGCAGGGCCCTGCTCCTTGCTTCCTGCAGCGCTTTCCATGGCGAAAGGGGCATTATTTCTACCTCTAATTGCCAGTAATTATTGTATATTAATTCGACAGGGAAGCGAATATTCCTCCAGGATGCAAATCGTTTTATTATTTCCAGCTCTTAATTATGATACGGAGAACTTCTTACGCCGCCGAGGAAGTATTCTTTCTCCCCCAGCTTGAGGGCAAAAGAACGCGCCACCCTGCCGGTCCTATTTTTAATAACCTCGTAGAGCGGTGCCTCGGCATAACTCTCGTACCATACCAGGGATTCTACCATCCCCCTTGCCTGTACCCTTGTAACAGTTTCCTCGTAGTCACCGTTAAAGTACTCTCTTTCCCTTGCAATCCCGGCGATGAGCAACTGGCCCTTGTAAACCGTTTCTCCCGGCTCCACGGCCGCCTCCCCTGCCAGGACCAGTACATCGACCACAAGCCCGTCCCTGGAAGCAACCAGGTCCAGCGATTCTTTTTCCGGGGCGGGTTCCTTAAGGCGCTCCACCACCTGTATATCCAGGTAAGCGCCGCTCAAGCTTGCACCGGCCCAGCTTAAATCTTCAAACTGCAGGAGAAGCTCCCTCTCCAGCCCCTGCAGGTCAACCTCTCTTTTTAATATTCCCCTTTCAACCCCGTATTCCTCTAAAACGGCCAATATTTGTTCACTGCTGATTTTCTCATTGCCATCAATATTTATACTCCAGACAAAAAGGGACAAAAAATAGAGCATAAAGCAAAAAAGGACAATCCCCAGGGCCAATCCTTTCCGGCGCCTGCCCTGCAGTAAAAGAAACAGCGCCCCCCTTTTCTGTTTTATATAAGCCCTGCAGCCTGTTCTTCGTAAAAGAGGGCGCATTCGCTTAAAATCACGGGGTCTTATCTTCATTGTAACCATACTGCCGCAGTAGCTGAGATCCCAGAAATAGATATCGTTTTTTACGGTCAGGTTTAACAGCCTGGCCAGCCCATATCCCTTCAGGGAAACCACCAGGTAGCCCGGCCAGAAGACTGCCCGTTCCAGTAGAGCCAAGCCAATCACCTTCCCGGCCTGTCAGGAGAGGTTACTCGTAATGGAGTGATTTTATTTCTCCTTCGATAAAAATCTCCCGGCCGAAAAAATTCTTGATAGTCAGGTTGCTGCCCCTGACAATTATTTCTCCTTCCCGGGTCTTAAGACGCAGTATCTCGCCGCTGTATTCAATGATACCGCCGTAATTTTCCATGTAAAGCTGTATATTGCCTATCAACGTGACACGCGGCAAATTGCAGAGAAGCTCCTTCGGCAGCTCAAAAAAATCAGCCAGGTTCTCCCGCCATTTCTTCCTCTCCTCCACGGATTCCTTACGTTTCAAGGCAGTGCCCCCATTTGATCAGGCATATATAAATGTATGCTCTCCAGCTGCGGTTATGAAACAAAAAAGAGGAAAGTGTCACAAACACTTTTCCTCTTATAAAATGGCTAAAAAATAGCCCTCTATTTTTTCAGTTTACTGCAGCAGCTCCTGCACAATTCTTTTCACCAGGGAACCATCCGCTTTCCCCTTGACCCCGGGCATCAGAGCTTTCATGACCCTGCCCGTATCCTTGGCGCTCGCTGCGCCCTGCTCGGCAATAACTTCCCGCGCTATTGCCGTTATCTCCTCCTCTGAAAGCTGAGGGGGAAGGTACGAAGAGAGAATATCTATTTCCTGGCGCAGTTCCTGCAGCAGGGAGGGTCGGTCTGCTTTTTCGTAATCGGCCAGCACTTCTTTTCTCTTCTTGATCTCTCTCTGCAGTACGGCAGTGACGTCATCTTCTTTCAGCTGCCCTTTTGCTTCGATCTCTTCATATTTTAACTCGCTCCTTAAACAGCGTATCACTGACAGCTTAAGCTTATCTTTTGCTTTCATTGCCTCTTTCTGGTCTTCTACCAGCTTCTGGAGCAAGTCCATCACCGGGGCTCCTCTCGTGCTCTATTAATTACTTGTAAACCTTCTTTTTTTTGCGTGCAGCTTCTGACTTTTTCTTGCGGCGCACACTGGGTTTCTCATAATGCTCCCTTTTACGAACCTCTGAAAGTATGCCTGTCCTTGCACACTGCTTCTTGAAACGCTTCAGGGCACTGTCAAAGTTTTCGTTTTTCCCCACTTTTATTTCAGCCACCAGTATCCCTCCCCTCCGAACTGCACCTCTCCCCAAAAGACAGAAACCGGTAGAAACTACCCCTAATTATACAGCCCACCAAACTGGCTGTCAACGAAGGGTAAAAAAAACAGGCCGCCGTTAAAGTTAGCTGTCGTCGGCCGGCCTGCCGTAACCAAAAGAGCGCCCCCCGAGAAGATGGAAATGCAGGTGGAAAACTACCTGGCCGGCATCGGGACCGCAGTTGGTTACAATACGGTAGCCGCTTTCGTGGATATTGTGCTCCCGGGCCAGTTTTTTCATTACCCAGGCTACATGGCCGAGCAGTTCTTTGTGCTCCTCTTCCATGTCATTTAAAGTAGGAATATGTACGCGCGGTACAACGAGAATATGAACCGGTGCTACAGGGTTGATATCGTTAAAAGCGACTACCTGCTCGTCTTTGTACACCAGTTCCGAGGGTATCTCTCCACTGATAATCTTGCAAAAAATACAATCTTCCAAGAATATCCCCTCCTTTGGAAAAGCAATATATCAGTGTTCATTATAACATTATATCCACTTTTCCGAAAGCCAAAAATGGCCTGCGGGAGGGGCGGGCTGCAGATCCCGCGGATCCTGTTTCTTTAAATAACAGGACAGTTTTGCTATAATACCTGTAGCGTCATAATCGGCGAAAGCAGCACTGCATTCATTCTGTCAAGGGGAGGCCTCACCGTTGCTCGGAGACATTTCGCTCCAAAAAGCACTGGGCCTGCAGCAGGCCCTGTTCATTGACGTTCGCTCACCACTGGAATATACACGCGGGTCCATACCGGGATCCGTAAACATACCCCTTTTCGACGACCGCGAAAGAGAAATGATCGGCCTGGCATACAAAGAAAACCAGCAGCGTGCGCGCCTGAAAGGCCTGGCCTTTTTGTCTCCAAAACTGCCCCGTATTATCGAAACTATTGACAATCTCAGCCGTTCCAACACTATCGTAATATACTGCTGGAGGGGGGGGATGCGCAGCAGGAGCCTGTCCATGCTGCTGGAAATGCTAAAAATTCCGGCATACCGGCTCCAAAAAGGATACCGGTCATACAGGAGGTATATTCTCGACCAACTGGAGAGCCTCGAAATATCGAAGCCCCTTTTCGTCCTCAACGGCCTTACAGGGGTGGGGAAATCAGAGGTGCTGCGCCTGCTGTCACAAATGGGCTGTCCAACAGTGGACCTGGAGGCCCTGGCCTGCCACAGAGGCTCGTTATTCGGCCACCTGGGCATCAAAGAATGGCGCAGCCAAAAAGATTTTGACGCCCTGCTGTGGAAGCGCATAACGGAACTGCAGGACTGCCATTACCTTGTTATCGAGGGAGAAGGCAAAAGAATCGGTTCTATATACCAGCCTGATTTTTTATACCGTGCCATAGGCAGGGGCATACACATCCTGCTGACAGCACCTCTTGAAAGCCGTGCCGACCGGCTCCTCAGGGAGTACACACCGGCATCAGAAGGAGATAGAAAAGAAATAGAGGAAGCGCTGCTGTCGATTAAAAAATACCTGGGCACCGCGGCAGTCGATCACCTTTTAACCTTCTTGAAGGAGGGCAGTTATAAAGAGCTCGCCTGCAAGCTCTGCGAGCTGTATTACGACCGCCTCTACAGTGACTCAAAACCGGGGAAAGTCCACTTCGACCTGGTAGTGGACAGCAGCATTCCCCAAAAAGCAGCGCTAGAAATTAAAAGTTTCATAGATAATTTTATGATAATAAGAAAGGAGAACGAAAATGAATATTTACGACCGCGCTCACGCACTGGCCAAAGCGATTAAAGCGTCACAGGAATACAAGCAGTTTGTAAAAGCCCGCGCCGAACTTGAAAAGGATTCCAGCGCCCGGGAAATGCTGCTCGATTTTCGAAAAAAGCAGTGGGAACTGCAAAAGCAGAAGATGTCCGGGATAGAGGTCGCACCGGAGCAGGAAGAGCGCTTTTCCAAGATGCTGGAAGTGATCAGCCTGAACAAGTATGTAAAAGAATACCTGGAGGCAGAGTACCGCTTCAGCGTCATGCTGTCAGATATACAGAAAATAATCGGGGAGGCGGTCGGAGATTTAATCACCCCGGAAATGCCCGAAGAAATAGCAAAGGATGCACCGGGACAGGACCAGCCGCCGGATAAGGATTAGCCGGGCACCCCCGGCACCCTGAAGAGACGGCTGGCACATTACGATCAAACTAGCAGAAAGCCCACGGCTTCAGTCGCGGGATGAATGCTTAATAGATAATTGTCAACTATAGCTCATTTAAAATCAAACGTTGATTCCCGAACATATATTTGCTATAATAATAGCAAGCAAATACACGTTAGAAAGTATACGAAGACCAGGAGAGCAAATAATGCTCATCACCCGCACCTACAAATATAAACTCTACCACTCAAAAAAGAATAAAAACTTGCACCAACAGATCAACATATTTGGCTTAATCTACAACCACTGTATTGCCCTCCATCGCAGATACTACTGCTTGTATGGTAAACATCTAAACCCCTATCAGTTGATGAAACATATCGCCAAGCTTAAGAAGCGCTCTGAGTAT
>PWRZ01000026.1 GCA_003563385.1 Syntrophomonadaceae bacterium | reverse complement strand
ATATGCTCTTGACATGAATTGTTCTTAGAATTATTATTTACATGTCAGTTGAAGGAGGCAGTGATCTGGTATGCCCAATAGTGCAGGCAGTACACGAGAAATGGTAAAGATAGCGGTTAAAGGTTGGGGCGAAAGGGAAGTGCCCGCCGGCACTACTGTCATGGAAGCGCTCAAAGAGCTCAGCGGGAAGCTGTATAAAGAGGCCATGGCGGTAAGGATAGACGGCACGGTGGTGGACCTTTCTACGCCCTTGCGGGAAGATACGGCGCTCGAAGTGGTCACCTTCGACGAACCGGAGGGTGCAGAGGCTTACCGCCATACTGCCAGCCATATTATGGCCCAGGCGGTGAAGAGGCTTTACGATAAAAACGTGCAGCTCGGGATAGGGCCCTCCATTAATGAGGGCTTCTACTACGATTTTGACTTCGGAGATACATTGACTGTCGAGGACCTCGAAAAAGTGGAGAAAGAGATGCACAAAATAGTTAAGGAAGATTTACCCCTGGAGCGGCTGGAAGTAAGCCGCGAAGAGGCCATAAATATTTTTAGAGAGCGCGGTGAGGACTACAAGATCGAGCTGATAAACGGCCTGGAAGACAGCGACAGGATAACCTGTTACCGGCAGGGTGACTTTATTGACCTCTGTACCGGGCCGCACCTTCCTTCCACGGGCAGGGTGAAGGTTTTCAAACTGCTGAGCCTGGCCGGCGCTTACTGGCGCGGCGATGAGAGCAGGCCCATGCTGCAGCGTATTTACGGAACTGCTTTTCCCAAGCAGAAGATGCTGGAAGAGTACATGCAGCGCCTGGAGGAAGCCCGCCGCAGGGACCACCGCAAGCTGGGGCGGGAGCTGGACTTGTTCAGCCTGCATGAGGAAGCTCCCGGGTTTCCTTTTTACCACCCCAGGGGCATGATTATTAGGCGCGAGCTGGAGAGGTTCTGGCAGGATGAGCACCGCCGGGCCGGGTATGTGGAGGTGGAAACCCCGCTTATCTTGAACAGGGAGCTCTGGGAAAGGTCCGGGCACTGGGAGCACTACAAGGAAAACATGTACTTTACCAGGATTGACGATGAGGACTATGCCGTCAAGCCGATGAACTGCCCGGGGGCGATGCTCATTTATAAAATGGGCATGCACAGTTACAGGGATTTTCCTCTGCGGGTGGCTGAAATGGGCCTGGTGCACAGGCACGAGAGGTCGGGGACGCTGCACGGGCTGATGAGGGCGCGCAGCTTTATACAGGATGACGCCCATATTTTTATGCTGCCGGAGCAGGTAGAGGACGAAGTTGAAGGTGTTATAGACTTGGTGGACCGCTTTTACAGCGTTTTTGGTTTTACTTACCATGTTGAGCTGAGCACCAGGCCGGAGAAATCGATGGGTAGCGATGAGATGTGGGAGAGGGCCACCACTGCACTGCGCGCGGTGCTCGACAAAAAGGATATTTCTTACAAGGTAAACGAGGGTGACGGGGCCTTTTATGGCCCGAAGATAGACTTTCACCTGCAGGACTGCCTCGGCCGCACCTGGCAGTGCGGGACGATCCAGCTTGATTTTCAGATGCCCGAAAAGTTCGACCTGCACTATATCGGACCCGATGGCCAGAAACACCGCCCGGCCATGATCCACCGGGTTGTTTACGGCGCCATGGAGCGCTTTTTGGCCCTGCTGATTGAGCATTACGGGGGCGCTTTCCCCCTCTGGCTGGCCCCCGTGCAGGCGGTTATTATCCCCATTACCGACAGGCAGCACAGCTATGCGCTTGAACTAGAGCAGCTTCTCCTTTCCCACGGAGTAAGGGCCGAGCTCGATGACCGCAGCGAGAAAGTGGGTTATAAGATCCGCGAGGCGCAGGTGCAGAAGGTGCCGTACATGCTTGTAGTCGGTGACCGGGAGGTCCAGTCGCGCACCGTGGCTGTGCGCCACCGGGAGAAGGGCGACCTGGGTCCTGTTTCTATCGAAGCTTTTCTCGCGGACATAAAAAAAGAAATAGAGCATAAAAGTTGAAAATTTGTTTGACTGCAGTAATTCTTTGTGGTATATTAACTAACGGACAAAGTAGAAGCCCCAGCTTCTCGCCTTGAAACGCTATGCGCTGTAACAGGGTTTATTTGCGAGGTAAGTTATCCAAAGGTTATAATCATAAGCAGGGGGCCTATGCCTGCTTTTTTTATTTTAATATTCATTAATTCAAAGTTGATAGCTACCGGGAGGTGGGTTAGAGATTAGCAAAGATTTATTGATTAACAACAGAATAAGGGCCAAGGATGTCAGGGTCATAGACAGCAACGGTGAACAGCTCGGAATTATGTCCCTGGAGGAGGCTTTGAAAATAGCAAGAAGCAAAAACCTTGATCTTGTGAACGTGGCGCCTCAGGCCAAGCCTCCCGTATGCAGGATTATGGATTTTGGAAAATATAAGTATGAACAGAGCAAGAAAGACAAGGAAGCGCGTAAAAAACAGCGCTCTATTACCTTGAAAGAGATCAAAATGCGCCCCAATATTGAAGACCATGACTTTATGGTCAAGGTGAAAAACGGGCAGCGCTTTTTGGAGAAGGGTGACAAGATTAAGGTAACTGTCGTTTTTCGCGGGAGAGAAATCACTCATCCGGAACTGGGGAAGAGGCATTGCCTGAACCTGGCCAAGGAGCTGGAAGATATTAGCGTAATAGAAAAAGCCCCCCGGATCGAAGGCCGCAACATGGTCATGATCCTGAGCCCAAAGTAAACTGCACGAGGAGGAATAATAATGCCCAAAATGAAAACGCACCGCGGGGCTGCCAAGCGTTTTAAGAAGACCGGTACCGGAAAGGTAAAAAGGTACAGGGCTT
>PWRZ01000017.1 GCA_003563385.1 Syntrophomonadaceae bacterium | reverse complement strand
GTTCAATGAGGGGACATCTCGGACTGGGCGAGACCCAATGCAGAGACTGCTGTTCTGTCAATGGTACTGGGATTCGACGATGACACCTTCAGACCTCATGCACCAGTGACCCGGGCCCAGGTGGCGACAATGATCTCTAGTGCATAATTCCGAAAGTTCCTCCCCTGGTTGTGAATGACCGGGTGGAAGGGTTTGCTTGCCTCAAGGGCAGTTGCTTCTTTGGTGTTACGGACACACATGAAGTTGAGCTGGCTTTTTTTGTTGGCTTGCTTTAGAATAGTCAGTGATGAAAGAGAACACTGATCACTGCGAACAAGTTAAGGTTTCTGGCAAGGTAGCACCTGTTGAGGTGCGCCCGATCACGGAGGATGAACGTGGTCGTTGGGACGAGCTGATGGTAGACCGTCACTATCTGGGTGCGCGTCTGGTGGGCGAGTCTGTGCGGTATGTCGCCCTGTGGGAAGGCAGGTGGGCAGCGCTTTTGGGCTGGAGCAGCGCCGCTTACAAGACGGGTCACCGGGATCGGTGGATCGGCTGGTCAGAAGATCAGCGTCACCAGAGGCTTTCTCTGGTGGCGAACAACGCCCGTTTTCTGATGTTGTCCGAGGAGCGCCGTCCGAACCTTGCTTCCATGGTGCTTTCCCGAACAGTGCGAAGATTGTCAGCTGATTGGGAGCAGGCGTATGGTCACGGGGTGGTGTTGGCGGAGACCTTCGTGGATCCGACCCGGTTTCAGGGTACCTGTTATCGCGCTGCGGGGTGGGAGGTACTGGGCAGGACCCAGGGTTATGCCCGTCATGCGGGCCGATACCGCTCCGGCAGTCATCCGAAGCTTTCATTGATTTATCCGTTGCATCGTCGGGTCCAGGAGATGCTTTCCGCCGTCTTTTTGTCTCCGGAGTTGCCGGTGTATCCGCGTGCTCTTTTGGACCTGAACCGGGTGTCTTTGGAGGGGCTGCGGGATACTTTGCACAAGTTCAAAGACCCTCGTGACCCCCAGGGTCAGCGTCACAAATATCACGCAGTTCTATGCCTGGCGGTACTGGGTTGGTTTGCAGGTCAACGCAGCTATCGGGGCATTGGACGCTGGGTGAAGTCTTTGCCACAGTCGGTGCTGGAGCGGGTGGGGTGTGCACGGGACGGTTGGTGGCGGGCTCCGGGCACAGAGACCATACGCCGGCATCTTCATGCCACGGATCCCGAGGCACTGCACGAGGCGGTTTGTTGGTGGCTGGAAGAGGAGTCGCGTCGGCAGTCGAAGTCACTTCGTCGAGCTCGTTTCATGTGGGAGAAGACTCCGGACCTCAAGTTGACGATGGGGTCCAATAAATGAAAGCGTTAGCGGCGGAGGACCGCAAGAAGTTGGGTCAGTTGGTCCGGAGTCAGAAAGCTGAAAGGCGCCTGGTTTTTCGGGCCCAAATCATCTGGGCCCTGGTAGAACAGGGGTTGACTCCCGGGCAGGTGGCAGCCCAATTGAGCACCACCTCAAAGACGGTGCGCAAGTGGAGGGATCGTTTCAGGGAGCAGGGGATGGAGGGACTCAGGGATGCCCCGCGCTCGGGCAGACCACATAAGTACAGCGTGGGCCAGCGTTGTGAGGTTATCGCTTTGGCCTGCGACCAGCCGGATCGCTACGGGTATGAGGGCGAGGAGCGCTGGACGTATGACACCCTGACGGAGGCGGTCAACCGGTGTACTGGTATCCCCATGAGCAGGTCCAGCGTGGTTCGGACCCTCAAGGCGATCGATCTGAAACCGCACAAGACCAGGATGTGGCTTCACAGTCCCGACCCGGACTTCAAGGCGAAAGTCAACACGATCGTTGACCTCTATCATACCGAATGGCCAGAGGACGTGGTCGTCCTTTGTGTTGACGAAAAGACGTCAATGCAGGCCAATGAGCGCAAACATGAAACCCAGCGGCCCCTTCCTGGAAGGACTGGACGTTACGAGTTCGAATACATAAGACATGGGACCCAGGCTCTTCTGGCCTCCTTCAACATCCGTACCGGCCACGTGCTCGCTCACTGCGGCGACACCCGTAAGGCGAAGGATCTCGTGGCCTTCATGGAGGAAGTCGCCTTGCAATACCATTGGGCCCGGAAGGTGATCGTGATTTGGGACAACCTGAACATCCATCTGGATGGGCCAAAACAGCGCTGGACTCGGTTCAACGAGCGACATGGGGAAAGATTTGAATTCTACCATACACCGCTTCATGCTTCCTGGGTGAACCAGATCGAGATCTTCTTCTCCATTTTGAGCCGGCGCTGTTTGAAGAGGGCGAGTTTTTGCTCCACGGACGATTTGCGCAATCGAGTGCTGGCTTTTATCCGTCGATGGAACCTCGAGGAGGGCCATCCCTTCGACTGGACGTTCCGGGGCTATCCTTTACAATCACAAAAGAAGGCGGTGGGATAAATGTCACAGGACGCTCAAATGCGGCGCATCATGAATCAGCATGGTTGTGCTCAGATCGAAGACCTCCTCAAAGAGCAGAACCTCACCCATCTCAAGGCACAGGGACGAGGTGACCATCTCGTCATCTATTCCGAAGAAGACGGCGAAAAAGACTCCCGGGCTCGCCTGAGTCGCCTCAGCAGTGACCTCTACCAGCTCGGGCTCGCCGATCACAATGGCCGTTGGGAATCAACTCCGTTTACTGGTACCATCCCTGAATTGATCCAGATGCTCACAGAACAGTTCTCCTGGGTGCTCACTGACTACTAACCTGCAGAAGACCCGCAACCAATCAAGGCCGATCATCGTCGTCAAATAGGGAAAGAACTTATGGCAGGATGCACTAGTGGCCCAGGTGGGGATGGGTATAGGCCATGCGGGAATGCT
>PWRZ01000048.1 GCA_003563385.1 Syntrophomonadaceae bacterium | reverse complement strand
GACGAAGTAATAATGCCCGATCCCGGGTACCCTCCCGACGAGTTCTGGGCCCGTTACCAGAGGGCGGTGATCAAGCACGTCCGCTTCAGGGACCCCCGGCACATAGATACGGATCACCTTGACAGCCTGATCAGCCCGCGTACGCGCATGGTAATTGTAAACACCCCCCAGAGGCCCAACGGCCAGCTGGTTGAAAATATTGCCGAGGTTGCCGCTGTTTTGCTCAGGCACCCGCAGGTGATAGTAATATCGGATGAGATTTTTGCGCGTGTAGTCTACGAACCTTACAGGCACGAATCGCTGGCAGCATACCCGGAGCTCAAGGAGCGCACTGTTGTTATCGATACCTTTTCAAAGGGCTTTGTGATGACCGGGTTTCGCATCGGCTGGTTGGCCGCCCCTCCTCACCTGGCTGCAAAATACGACATACTGCTGCAGAACAGCTGTACAAATGTTTCCACCTTTGTCCAGAAGGCAGCCCTGGCTGCGCTGGGCACCGGGAACGGTTTCAGCAAGGAGCTGCTCCAGAAGCTGCGGCGCAAACGCGACTTGGCCTGTGAGATCCTTTCATCTTCAAAGCGACTCACTGTAGAAAAGGCCCAGGGAGCCTTCTACCTGTTTCCGGCGCTCAGTGAACGAAGAGATGACCTGGTAGCAGTGGACCGCCTTTTAGAAGGGGGAGTGGCAGTGGTCCCCGGTTCCGCTTTTGGGAAAGGCGGCTGCGGTCATATCCGCCTGACATTTACCCTTGAGGACGATGTTTTGGCCGAGGGAGTGCAGCGCCTTGTAGAGATTGTTGAGAAAATGTATGCCTAGGAAAGGGTGGTCGCTGTGCCGGAAGAAAAAGGGCTTGCTGAACTGCTGCGCGGGCTCGAAACTGTCCCGCTATCGCCGCTGCGGTTAGAGGAGGTGAGAGTAAGGGGTATTGAAATAGACTCCCGGAGAGTGAAGCCGGGAGACCTCTTTGTGGCTTTGAAGGGCCGGCACACGAATGGGGCCCATTACCTGCGTGAAGCAGCCGAACGCGGCTGCAGCGCGGCGCTGGTCCCCCGGGAGTGCACGGTACGGGCGGCGGTCCCGGTTGTCAAGGTTAGGGACACCCGGGCGGTATTGTCGGCGGTGGCGGCGCGTTTTTACGGTCATCCTTCGCGCAGCCTGTTTGTTGTCGGGGTAACGGGAACGAATGGAAAGAGCACCTGCGTACACATGATGGAGAATATTCTGCGCGCTGCGGGCAGAAAGGCGGGCTTCTGGAGCACCCCCGAAGTCTTCAACGGCCTGGAACGTTTTCGCCCGCTTCTTACCACGCCGGAAGCCCACCACCTGCAGCATTTTTTGCAAGGTGTCCTGAAAGCGGGGATGAACCATGCCTGTATCGAGGTCTCCTCGCATGCCTCCGCCCAGGGACGCACTGCTGATGTGCACTTCAATATGGGGTTGGTCACAAACGTTACTCCCGACCACCTCGATTATCACTCTGATTTTGAAGACTACTTCGAGGCCAAAAAAAAGTTCGTGGAGGGCCTGGGAAGCGATGCCGTCTGTATTTTAAATGCCGGAGACCGGCGGGTCAGGGAGATGGGTAAAAACTCCGCGGCTCGCTCAATTACATACGGATTTTCGGCGCACGCCGACCTGCAGGGCTGTGAGGTTGTCCTTTTCCCCCATTGGAGCCGTTTTACCGTGAAGATAAACTGCCTGGAAAGAAAAATTTACGCCGACCCTTTTGAGGTGTTACTGCCGGCACCGGGCCGACACAACGTTGAAAACGCCCTGGCAGCGACAGCTGCAGGACTCCTGGCGGGGGCGGACGTGCAGGCGGTACAAAGGGCCCTGGCTCAGTTCAAGCCACCACCGCGGCGAATGGAAGAAAAAAAGGTCGGCCCTTTTACCGTTATCAGCGATGTGGCCATGAACGAGGGCAGCTACGAAGCAGTGTTCACTTTTTTGGGGCGTTTTCCCCAGCGGCAGCTGGTGGTGGTTAACGCCCTCAGGGGCAACCGCGGGGCGGATGTTAACGCTCGTTCTGCCCGGGTCCTGGCCTCGTGGAGCAGGAAGCTTAGTTTTTCACCGCTTATAATAACAACAAGCAGCAGCCACCTGCGGGCTAGAGAAAACGATTGCCGTGTGCGTCTCGACGAGCTTCTTGCATTCAGAGAGGCTTCTGCGCAGGAGGGGCTTGAGCTTTCTGTTCACTGTGAACTGTCGGAAGCCGTGCGCGAAGGCCTGGAGCGCCTGGAGCCGGGAGGGGTCCTTCTACTCCTCGGGACTTTTGGCATGGATGAAGGGGCCGCCCTCGCCGAATCGCTCCTGCGCCGCAGGGCCGGCAAAGCTGTGGGAGGAAAGGTAGAACATGTACCGGAAAAAAGTATCGGGGCCGGATCACATACCGCTGCAATATAAAGACTATACCATAGGTTGGCTCAGGCCATCTGAAATCACGCAGCTGGCACGCCTGGAAAAGGATTTTTTCCCGGAGCCTCTCAGTATCGGCGCGCTGGCCAGGCTGCTGCTGAAGCCGAATACATATTACCTCACTGCCAGGAAGGATTCCCGCGTGGCTGCCTATATAGGGTTCCAGGTATTTTTGGCCTCTGCGCACACCGTCAGCATGGGAGTGGCTCCCGGCCACCGCCGTGCCGGGCTGGCTAGGGCTATCCAGGAGGCGGCCAACAGGGTTGCCGCCAACCGTGGGGCACGCTGGTTTACCGGTGAAGTGAGAGCTTCCAATACGGCGCAGCTGGATTTTCTGCGCAAATCGGGCTGGCTCGAAATCGGGGTCTGCCGCCGCTTTTTTAAGAATGGTGAAGATGCCGTGGTGGTGTGGAAATGGCTCTAATATTTGCCGGGGGG
>PWRZ01000164.1 GCA_003563385.1 Syntrophomonadaceae bacterium | reverse complement strand
GTAGATCGGTCGGCCCTTTGGGGTTGGCGAGTACTGCCTCTATGGAGGCGTGTGGAGGGTGTGCCGCCCCTTTCCAGAGCCAATCAGAGACCCCACCGCCACCGCGAATGGTGGCGATCAGACTCTGTCTTTCTGAGGTTTCAGGAGTGGCGCGGAGGAGTGCAATGGACTCCATCAGGTTCGACTTTCCGGAACCGTTCGGCCCGATAAGGACGTTTAAGGCCCCCAGCTCAACGGGCTGGCTGGTCTCACTAAAACTCAAAAAGTTTTTGAGATGCAAAGTTTTTAGCATCATCTTCGGTTCACTCCTTTGCGACTACGGTGTCGTACAGCCCAACATGGGTTAGCCCCTCGTGGCTTTCGATACCGGTATAGCGCAGCGAGGCATCTTCATAGCGACGGAAGGCGAAGACGGCTTGGTTCATCTGCTCGGTATTAAAGACTTTAAGCTCCACAAGCAGGTGAAAATCTTTGACCGTCAACCCCGTCACGGCGAGAAAGAGGTTCGGTTCCAGCTTGGTAATGACATCCTGCAAGGTATTTTCACGAAAGTCGGTAAGGTACATAAAGGCGGGAATACGGGTGGCAAACTTAATCAGCTTCGCCTGAACCTCTTTGCGCTTCGCCTTATACTCTCTCTCCTCCGCAGACAGCTCCTTTTTCTCCTGACCGCTCAGATTCTCCTCCTTCGCCTTCTTTTTCAGCCCCTTGACCTTCTCGCTCTTATTGATAATGGTCTCCAGAATATTCTCACTGAGCGAACGCCACCCCTCAATACGCGATACCGCTGCCATTGCGTCGGGGTTGTCAATAATTCGGCGCAGCGTGTTATTATCGACATTCACCAGCAGCGCAGACTCCCATTTGCGAGCCAGCAGCGTGGCGGAGGTACCGGCCATCGCAATATCGAGAATACCGCCCGCGTCGATCTGCGTCATGTTAGCCCCATCGTAGGCGAGTACTGGCAGAAACGCGACCAGATCTCTCACCGCTTGCTCGGGGTTTGCGGCGTTAGGTGAGAGACCGATTCCGTACTCGGAGAGCTGTCGCAAGGCGCGAGTGGGGGCAAAATCGAAGACAAAGCAGACCGGTTTGAGGATCTCCTCCTCGTTCGGATGGTCGCCGTTGGGATTTTTGAGAGACCACGGCGACTGCACCCGAAACGCCGCCTGAAAATAGCTTTCGGGTGACTTGAGGTTACGCAGCATTAAGATCGAAGACCACTGCGCAACCGTAACCCCGGTGGTGAGTTTGCCGCAGGAGAGGGTAATCGTCTTGCTTTCAAAGCCGCTGCCGATCGCTTTGCGCACCGGTGGTAACGCCTCCAGTCCGATACCCGCCGATGCACCAGCAGCGACAACTACCTGATAATCATGCCAAAAAGTATTATGTCTCTGCGCCAGCAGGTTGCCCATGGCGTGACAGGCTGCAACGTTGGGGAGAAACCAGAAAGAGTGCTGTAAATAGGGCAGTAGGCGTAGATCGGAGTAGGGAAAAGGCGGTCGTGTACCCCGTTTTAGATGCTCAATCGACTGCTGGGTATAGCTCCCGCGAATGATCTGCAACCACTTTTGCACATCATCCTCATGTTTGAATTGCGCCGCTTTCCCGCTGCCGGTTGCGGCGAAAAATTCGTTTAGGTCGAACTCGTCAAACTCGCCGCCACTAGCAAGGGTCAGCAGCTCATCGGGCATCTGGTAGGTCAATAGCCGCATCTGCGGCAGTGCGGCGTAGGGATTACGCTGCTCTGGGTAGCGGCTGGCAAACGCCTTTTTGGCGTGCTGCTCGTCGCTGTAGGTCCAGTTGAAGATCTGCTCCTCAATGAACTCGCCGCTGGCGAGCGCTTTGAAGGGTGTGCCGGAGAGGTAGAGATAAGCCCTTGTGGTAATTGGCAGAAAGTCGCTCTCTTGTTCGGAGAGTACGCTTAAATCTTCGTTTACATCGCCTAGGTCTGTCGCATACTCCAGGGCGGACTCCTTTTTGGCAACGCTTTTCTCTTCGCCCTCGAACAGCTCCTTTGCGGTCTCGCGCCACGCCCCGAAGTGGTATTCGTCAAACACAACCAGATCCCAATTAAGCGTGTGCAGCCATTCGTTCCGGGGTTTGACTTTGCGCAGGAGGTCGCGACCGAGTAGGTCTTGAAAGGAGCCAAAATAGACAACGGGCTTTTTGGGGTCGGTCTCTGTTGGATCGCCGCCGGAGAATTTCGAGAGGTATTGCCAACCGTCAAAGTCAACATGCGATTCGAGGTCGCTTTGCCAGGCATCCTCCACGGCGGGTTTAAAGGTAACGATCAGAATACGTTTGGCTTGCAGTTTTTTAGCGAGTTGGTAGGTGGTAAAAGTCTTGCCGAAACGCATCTTTGCGTTCCAGAGAAAACGGGGGACGCGGTTTTTATCTTCGGCCCAGATGGAGTGGTAGTAGTGGAAGGTTTTGTCTACGGCTTCGACCTGTTCGTCACGCATCGGGAAGGTTTCATGGTGGGTTCCGGTGAAGCGCTGGCCGCTGCGCAGTTCGATGAGGACGGTTTTGAGATCCTGGAGCGAGCAGCGCATCCACTCCCCTTCGGTGTTCTCGAAACCCTTTTTTTTCAGCGCGGCGCGTACTTCGTGGTCGCTAAAGAGGGTTCCATCGTCACGCTCTGCGGATTCGTCGAGTTCGATGTGGTAGTTGTGGATGGCGGCGGTCTTGACCTGCTCGGCGACCCGCTGTTTGACCTTGCGTGTGGTCTGGCCTACTTTGAGAAGGCCGCTATGCGCTTGGTCGGCAATCGAATAGGCGTAGATACGCGGTGATTGCGCTTGTGGTTTGGGGGGCAGGATCTCCTCAATCGTCGGTCTATTCATCTGTGCCTGCATTG
>PWRZ01000046.1 GCA_003563385.1 Syntrophomonadaceae bacterium | reverse complement strand
CTTCACACCCTTGTTTCCCAGCGCTTATCCTCCTCTCTCAATCGCCCGCCACGAGCAGCGAACCGCAGCTTTCACAATAAACCAACTTTCCCGGTGTCAGCAGCAGTGCCCTGAATGAAGACGGCAGAGAAACATTACAGATCCCGCAAAAACCCTTCTTAACCAGTGAAATACACCTGCCCTGTGTGTAGCGGGAAAGCTGGCGGTACTTTTCCAGCAAATCAGCGTCTATTTTGGCCAGCAGCTCTTCCATCTCCATTTTCAGCTGTTCAATTTCCTTTTGAAGGCGGTGGACATCTTGCTGCGCCCGGGCTTTCAACTGCTGGAGTGCGGCCGTCTCTTCCTGTTCTTCTTTTTCCAGGCCCTCAATTACAGCCTCGTCGCCTTCCACCTTTTCCATGAGCAAAAGTATCCTGTCCTCCAGGGCTGTCTTATCATTGTTCAAAGAGTTTACTTTTTTTTCGAGGCTCTCCAGCTCCTTGGCACTGCGAATTTCCCCGCTGTAAAGCTTTTCCCGTAACTTATTCAATTCCGCCGTAATTTGCTGCAGCTCCAGTTCCCTGCGCCGAATCTCTTTTTTATCGGAGCTAAGTTCATCTTTCTTCAACTTCACCTGCTCCTGAAATGCAGCTACGTCTTTCTTCTTCCTTTTATACTCGCTCACACTGTCCAGGCCCTGAAGTTCTTCTTCCTTTTGGGCAATTTCCTGCTCCAGCTCCTGCAGTTCCCAGAGCATCTTCAGCTGTTCCACCAGGTTTCATCTCCCTCGCGTTCAATAAAAAAGGACAGGCCCGAACCTATCCTTTTTGGCTTCCCTCACCGGTCGGGAATACGCCACAGGACGCTTTTTTGGCCGGATAATATTACTTTTGTCTCGTATCCCTGCTCGGCTATCCTCTTTTTCAAGTACTCCCCTAGCACCGGAATAATGGGCTGCTCCGTTTCCTCGTGGCCTGCATCTACCAGGTACAGGCCCCGCTCCGCCGCCTTCTGGGCCTCATGGAACCTGACGTCTCCCGTAACAAGAACCTGCGCACCGCTCTGCAGGGCGTTTTCCAGGTACATTCCCCCGCTACCCCCCATGACGGCTACTTTTTGAACAACCGCTTTGGGGTCGCCAAAAAACTTCAAGCAGGGTGCTTCCAGCAGCTCCCGGCACATCCGGGCCAACTCCTGCAGCGGCAGCGGCTTCTCCAGCATTCCCACTCTGCCCAGCCCCCAGGATTCTCCCTCATTGGCAAGCGTGTATAGGTCATAGGCCACTTCCTCGTATGGGTGGGCAGAAATGAGCGCCTTGAGCACCTCCTCCCTCCTGTCGAGGGACAGGATGGTCTCCAGTCGATACTCCCTGGCCTTTTCCAGCTCTCCCGTGGCACCGATGAAAGGAGAGCTGCCCTCCCGGGGCATAAAAGTGCCGGTGCCGAGCAGCTGGTAAGTGCAGTGGCTGTAATTGCCGATCCAGCCTGCACCCGCATCTGCCAGGGCATCCCGGACCTGGCCCTCGTAACCCTCGGGGACAAACACCACCAGCTTTAAAAACTGCTCACTTCCGACAGTATGCAGCGACTGCATCTCCCGGAGGCCCAGTTTCCAGCCGAGGGCATCGCTGACTCCCCGGGAAGCCACATCCAGGTTTGTATGGGCGCAGTAAAGGGTAATGTCGTCCTTCAAGGCCCTCACTACCAGTGCATCCCGCCCCCTGGAGAGGTCAAGGCTTTTCAGGGGAGAATACAAAAAAGGGTGGTGCGTAATAACGAAGGGAGCACCTGACTGAAGGGCCTCTTCCAGCACCCCGGCGGAAAAGTCGAGCGCCAGCAGTACGGCAGGCACCCGCCGCTGCAGGTCTCCCCACTGCAAACCGGTCACGTCACCGGGCAGGGCCCGCGCTGAAGGAGCAAATTCCTCCATCAAAGAAACGAGATCATTCCCCGCGGCAAACACTTTCCAGCACCCCTTTCAATCGAGTATAACAGTGTTCATAGTAGCGCCACCTGGGATCTTCTTCCCCCTGCCTGGACTGCAGCAGCCCGTGCATGATCGCTTCGTAGCGTTTCAACCTGTACTGCAGCCAGGGAACCAGCAGCAAGTCCCCTTCCTCCAGGAGAGCAGGCCCCAGCTCCCATAAAATGGGGTCGTCGATAATCTGCCTGCCCCTTTTAGCGGCGATTACTTCGTAGAAGCGCTCATTTTCCTTTGCCAGCCTTTCACGGTGCATGCAGTAGCCGTGCGCGACCAGCCACCTTCTCAGCAGGGGGGCATCCCCCATTGGCTGCAGGACCAGCAGCTTATAGCGTTTAAGGCTGTCCCCCGCCGCCATGAGCATCCTGCAGATTGTTCTACCTCCTATGCCGGCAATGACTACAACCTCAACATTATCATTTTCTGTCAGTGCCAGCAGCCCGTCGCCGGCGCGCACCTCTATCTTCTCTTCCAGGTTAAAAAGCATCACCGTTTCGCGGGCACGCCGGCAGTTTAGAGGGGACTTCTCAACGGCGATAACCCGCAGGCATACATTTTCTGTAACAAGGTAAACTGGCAGGTAAGCATGGTCTGTCCCAATATCGGCAGCAACTTTCCCGGGCGATACAAGAGAGGCCACCGCTTCCAGGCGCGGTTTCAGCTTCAAGGCGATCATCCTTCATTCCATTCCCGGCTACCTATAATATTATCAAATTCCAGCCAAAAAACAAAATGCCTCTAAAATATTTTACTATACGCCTCGGTTACTTTTCTGCCGATGACCTCACCCTTTGAAAGCCCCGTCATTTTTTCAAAGGCCGGGTTCACATAAAGAAAGGTATAGTCTACAGGGCTGCCATGGTTATCTGTAATTACCTGGTGGTAAGCAAAAGCGTCGGGCAG
>PWRZ01000076.1 GCA_003563385.1 Syntrophomonadaceae bacterium | reverse complement strand
TCGAAGTGGAGACACAGCTGAAGTACGCCGGCTACATCGCCAAGCAGGAACAGGACGTGCAGCGGCTGGCCAAAATGGAGCAAAAAACGATACCGCCGCATTTCTGCTACGATGATCTGCCATCCCTCTCCGCGGAGGCCAGGCAGAAATTAAACCAGGTCCGCCCGCAAACCCTGGGCCAGGCTTCGCGCATCGAGGGCGTTACCCCTGCGGATATATCAGCGCTGGCCCTCTACCTGGAAAGAAAAACAGGCCCGCGGAAGGAATCCCAGAAGGCTCCCGCGGGCAAAAACGGCAAATGAAAAAGCCGTTCTCTGTCAACAGCAATTCTAATAGCTATGCTATACGCTCGAACAGGTTTACCCCTGCTACAACCGGGTAGATTGCCATTATATGCCAGGCATTACTTTAAGTTAATAAGTTAATGCCTGGCACCACATAATCTCATCATTAGCGGGGTGTTACTTTGTTTAAATTATAGGTAATGGCTAAATCGTCTTTTCCGAGTGCTTCATAAGCAGCATGCCAACAAAAGGTATATTATTCGGAAGTTTAAAAATTGTTAATAAACGTCGCTAGGCTGGCTCCCGGCACCAGAATGGTCTGCTCCCGTTCCGGCCCCACCGATACCAGGGCTATTTTTACCCCGGTGAGGTCTTCCATGGCCTGGAGATAGCTGTGGGCCTCCGGGGGAAGCTGCTCCATGCGCCGGGCAGCACTAATATCCTCATCCCACCCGGGCAGCTCCTGGTAGACCGGCTCGCAGCGCCAGTAGTCCTCCAGCGCCACCGGCGGGTCGGAAATTTCCCTGCCGTCCAGCCGGTACGCCCCGGCCACGGGGAGGGTTTTAAAACCGCCCATAACGTCCAGCTTGGTCACACCCCACCCTGTAAAACCATTTATACGCGCCGAATAGCGCGCCACAACGGCATCAAACCAGCCGCAGCGTCGAGGCCGCCCCGTAGTGGTACCGTATTCCCGGCCCCTCTCGCGGATGCGGTCCCCCAGGGTACTTTTTTCCTCCGTGGGGTAGGGGCCTTCTCCAACCCGCGTTGTATAGGCCTTGGTCACACCCAGGATTTCACCGACAGTATTGAGCGGACTTATCCCCAGGCCGGTAAAGATAGATCCGGATATGGTATTGGAAGAAGTTACAAAGGGGTAGGTCCCGTGGTCGATGTCCAGCAGGGCGCCCTGGGCTCCTTCAAAAAGGATACGCTCTCCCTTTTGAAGATGTTCCATCAGCAGCAGCGATGTATCGGCCAGGTAAGGAGCCAGCTTCTCCCCCAGCGGGCGGTGCAGCTGCAGGATTTCCTCTTTCTCAAACCCGGGATGCCCGAATACCTCCCGCAGGATGCGGTTCTGGAGCGGCAGCGCTTCCTCCAGCCAGGAGCAGAAACGCTCGTGGTTTACATAATCCCCCATGCGCAGCCCCCTGCGGTAGGCCTTGTCGGCGTAGGCGGGGCCGATACCGCGGCCGGTGGTGCCAATTTTCATGCCTGTTTTGGAAGCTTCTTCCGATATGTCCACGGCCCGGTGAAAGGGAAGAATAACATGGGCCCGGGGACTGATGCGCAGGCAGGAAGTGTCTACACCGCGCTCCTCCAGGCCGGCCAGCTCATTTACAAGCACCTCAGGGTCGATTACCATCCCGTTGCCCAGCAGGCAGAGCACCCCGCTGTGCAGAATGCCCACGGGAAGGTGATGCATTTTAAAAGTCTCCGCCCCCACAACAACAGTATGACCGGCGTTGTTTCCCCCCTGGAAACGGGCCACTACATCTGCCCGTCTGGTCAGGTAATCGACAATTTTGCCCTTCCCCTCGTCGCCCCACTGTGCTCCCAGCACCGCAATACTGTTTACGCTTTTTACTTTCATAGGCATCGTCATTCCACCTTTCCAGGAAGGTTCTGTAGCTTATCCCTCAATATTGTGTTTACGGCTGCCGGGTCAGAGCGCCCCCGCGTAGCGGCCATCACTTTCCCCACCAGGAAGCCGAGCGCTTTTTCCCTGCCCTGGAGATAGCTCTCCACCGCCTTGGGATTTTCCTGCAGAACCTTTTCAATGAGCGGTCCCAGTGTACCGGGATCCGCAATGCGACCCAATCCCCTGTCCTGCACCACCTGCGCCGGGTTTTTTCCTCTTACCAGCGCCTCTTCAAGCACTTCCCTGGCCACGGGGCGGCTAATCTCCCCTCTTTCCAGCAGGGAGATCGTTTCGGCCAGCGCCAGGGGGGTCATCTCGCCAATGGCTTTCCCGCTGTCGTTGTGGATGCGCAGGACATCCCCCTTTACCCAGTTGGCCAGGCCGGTATAGTCTTCCACGTGCCGGGCTGCTTCCTCGTAGAAGCAGGCCAGCTCCGGCGAAGAGGTCAGCACGGCGACATCTTTTGGATCCAGGCGGTACTGTTCTTCAAAGCGCAGCCGCTTGTGGGCCGGAAGCTCCGGAAGGGCCTCTTTCAACTCCTGCACCCAGCTCTCTTCGATGAGCAGCGGGGGGAGGTCCGGCTCCGGGAAATAACGGTAGTCGGAAGCCTCTTCCTTGCCCCGCAGGGAGACAGTAACCCTGTTTTCCTCGTCCCAGTGGCGCGTCTCCTGGACGATTTCCCCGGCACGGGAAAGGATTTCAGCCTGGCGCTGCGCCTCGTAATCGAGGGCATACTCCACGGCCCGGAATGAATTCATGTTTTTTACCTCCACCTTGTTGCCCATGGCGGCCCCGGGAAGGTTCAGGGAAATGTTGGCATCACAGCGCAGCGAACCCTCCTCCATACGGCAGTCGGAGACATCGCAGTAAAACAGCAGCAGTCTCAGCTCTTCCAGGAACAGGCGCGCCTCCTTTCCCGAACTGATATTCGGGGCGGTAACAATTTCCAGCAGCGGTATACCGGCGCGGTTATAATCGACCAGCGAGTAATCCGATTCCATAATCGAGCCGCCCGCGTGCAGCAGTTTGCCCGCTTCTTCTTCCATGTGCACCCGCTCGATGTTTACCCTTTTAATACCACCGGGCAGGTCAATCTCCAGGTAACCGCCGCGGGCAACGGGCAGCTCGTATTGCGATATTTGGTACGCTTTTGGCAGGTCGGGATAGAAGTAATTTTTACGGTCAAAGCGGCTGCGGCCTTCCACTCGGCAGTTCAGGGCCAGCGCCGCCTTGACAGCCATTTCCAGCGCCGAGCGGTTCAGCACCGGCAGGCTGCCGGGAAGGCCCAGGCATACCGGGCAGCAGCTGCTGTTGGGCTCCATGCCGAAGGCGGTGCTGCAGCCGCAGAATATCTTCGAACGGGTCTTAAGCTCCAGGTGCACTTCCAGGCCGATAACAGCTTCATAATCCATCAGCACTGGCCTCCCTCAAGAATATTTACCTGTTCGGGCAGCGGCGGCAGCGGTCGCATATTTTCTATTGCGGCGGCCACCCGAAAGAGGAGCATTTCATTTAGAGGAGGGGCCGACAGCTGCATCCCCACCGGCATCCCGGCAGGCGAAAGGCCGCAGGGAATGGAAAGGGAAGGGTTCCCGGTCAGTGCATCGGTAATGTTGCAGACATCGGAGAGATACATCTGCAGGGGGTCGTCGACCTTCTCCCCGAGCATGAAAGGCGTTGTCGGGGTCGAGGGCCCAAAGAGCACGTCAAAGCGCTCAAAGGCCTTCTCCATCTCCTTTTTTATAAGCGTGCGTACCTTTAAAGCCTGCAGGTAGTAGGCGTCGTAGTAGCCCGCGCTGAGGGCATAGCTCCCCAGGATGATGCGGCGCTTCACCTCCATGCCGAAGCCCTTACCGCGGGTGTGGGCGAACATTTCCCGCACCCCGCCACCGCTGATGCGCTCACTCAAGCCGTAGCGCACCCCGTCGTAACGTCCCAGGTTGGAGCTGGCCTCCGCCGGGTTGATAAGGTAATAGGCGGCCAGGGCGTAGTCGGTCAGCGGGAGTGACACTTCTTCCACAAACGCTCCCTCTCCCTCCAGAAGGGCAGCTGTTTGGCGGATCTTTTCCTTTACCTCGGGGGCAAAACCGTCCCCCATCTGCTCGCTTATCAGCCCCAGGCGCAGGCCTTTAAGCCCATTTTCACAGAAGTTATCTGCCTCCACATCTTCCTCCAGGGGGGTGTTTATGGAGGTTGCATCAAGGGGATCATGCCCGGCGATAAGCCTGAACAGGGCCAGGCCGCCTGCGGCATCCCTGGAATGGGTGCCGACCTGGTCCAGGGAAGAAGCGAAGGCAATAAGGCCGTAGCGTGAAACCCGTCCGTATGTGGGCCTGAGACCGGTGACGCCGCAGAAGGCTGCCGGCTGTCTTACGGAGCCGCCGGTATCGGAACCCAGTGCCAGCGGAGCTTCACCGGCGGCGACGGCAGCAGCGGAACCGCCGCTGGAGCCGCCGGGCACACGCCGCGTGTCCCAGGGATTGCGGGTAGAGAAAAAAGCCGAGTTTTCGGTGGATGAACCCATGGCAAACTCATCCATGTTAGTCTTACCCAGTATAGGAAGCCCGGCCCGGCGAATGGCGCTCACGACAGTGGCATCGTAGGGCGGAACATAATTTTCCAGTATACGCGAAGCACAGGTAGTGCGCAACCCCCGCGTACAGATATTGTCCTTGACGGCCACCGGGACACCGGCCAGAAAATTTAGCTCATCGCCCCTTAAGCGACGGCGGTCAACTTCGCGGGCCGCGGCCAGGGCCTCTTCCGGGCAGAGCAGTAAAAAGGCCTTTACCTGCGGCTCCACCTGCTCTATGCGCTGTAGAAAACTGTTTACTACTTCTTCGGAACTTACTTCACCTTCACGCATCAGCCCGCTCAATTGAAGTGCGCTTAACCGGAACAGGTCCATTTCAGCCTTTCCCCTCCTGCCTGTCGCCTGCTTCCTCAGAGGCGTGTATTTGTTCCGGGGCCGGTCCGCCCGGCCCATTTGGACCGCCTGACCCGCTCATGGAGGGGACGCGGAACAGGCTTCCTTCTTTCAAGGGCACGTTCTGCATCACTTCCTCCAGGGAAAGTGAAGGCTTCACTTCATCTTCTCTCAGGGTACCCCGAGAAGAAACCACGTGCGCCGTAGGTTCCACGCCGGAGGTATCCAGCTCCTGGACCCTGCGGGCCGCATCGAGGATGTTGTCAAGCTGGGCGGCGAGCACTTTTTTCTGCTCTTCGTCAAGCTCCAGCCGCACCAGCAGGGCAAGGTAATCTACAATCTGCGCTATCTCTTTCATAACGGCTCCCCCTGTTCTCAAAACTGGTAGCTGCTCACCGGGCGTACCGGCAACCCCTGCCGGGCCAGGTACTCTTTTACCTCTGCAACGGTATAGGTGCCGTAGTGAAGGATGGAAGCAACAAGCACGGCGTGCGCCTTCCCTTTGGTAAGCGCCTCCACCAGGTGCTCAAGGCGGCCGGCTCCCCCGGAAGCAATTACCGGAATGGATACCCCCCCGGCGACGGCCGAGAGCAGCTCGTTGTCGTAGCCGTCGAGCGTGCCGTCGGCATCCATGGAAGTAAGCAGTATTTCACCGGCGCCGCGTCTTTCCACTTCCCTGCACCATTCCACGGCATCTTTCCCGGTGGGAAAGCGCCCCCCGTGGCTGTACACTTCCCAACAGGGGCTTTCTCCCGGCAGAGCCGTCACCCTCCGCGCATCGACGGCCACCACTATGCACTGGCTGCCGAAATAGCGGGCGCCCTCGGAGATGATAGAGGGGTTCTCCAGCGCAGCGGTGTTTATGGAAACCTTGTCGGCCCCGCTTACCAGCAGCTCGCGCATAAAGTCCACCGAATCAATTCCCCCTCCCACCGTGAAAGGTATGAAAACAACCTCCGCCGTCCTGCGTACGACATCAACAATGGCCCTGCGCCTTTCCGCGGAAGCTGTTATATCCAGGAAGACAAGTTCGTCTGCGCCCTCGCGGTCGTAAAAAGCAGCCCTTTCCACGGGGTCCCCGGCATCAAGCAGGTTGACAAACTGTACTCCTTTTACCACCCGCCCGTCACGGACATCGAGGCAGGGGATAAGTCTTTTAGCGAGCATGATCTATTCTCCCTCCCTCAGTTCCGAAAAAACCTCCGCCTGGCTGTCCACTATCCTGATAAAATTTGCCAATAAGCGCAGGCCGGCCGGCCCGCTCTTTTCCGGATGGAACTGCACCCCCAGCAGGTTACCCCTGGCCACGGAAGAAGCAAAAGGGCGCCCGTACTCGGTCACCGTAAGCACCACACCTTCATCGAGCGGTTGGATATAATAAGAGTGGGTGAAATAAAAATAGCTCCCCTCCGGCAGGCCATCAAAAAGAGGGTGGGGACGCTTTAAAAAAACCCGGTTCCAGCCCACGTGAGGCACAGGCAGTCCCGGTGGAAAACGCTTCACCCTGCCCCGCAGGATGCTTAACCCACCCGGCTGGGGAGCATCCTGGCCCTCCCGGCTGCCACGCTCCTCGCTCTCGCTGAAAAGAAGCTGCAGCCCCAGGCAGATACCCAAAAAAGGCCTTCCTTCGAGGACAGCCTCTTTTAAAGACCCGGCCAGCCCCCTTTGCCTTAACAGCTCCATGGCCTGCTCAAAAGCACCGACACCGGGGAAAATGATCCCGGCGGCACGGGAAATAACAGCGGAGCTGGCCGAAACCTGCACCCGGAAACCTGTTTTCTCCACGGCCCTGTAAATACTTCTCAGGTTGGCGCTGCCGCTGTCCACAATCACAACTGACGGCTTCATTGTCTCTGCCCGGCCTTTCCGTTTTCCGTATCGTGAAAAGAAGTTCTGTTTTACCCCGCCCTGATTATATTATCCCCGTCACAATCTGTCAAGTAAAAGGGGTTAAAGTGACATCCTCACGGGGTCAATAGACCCCGAGGATTCCCGCAGGATTTCAAAAAAATTTAGCCACCTTTACGGTGGCTCCCCAGGGAAATTTCGACGGGAACGACGAGGACTGCTAACCTCGTCACGATTGTGACGATTGTCAGGGGGTTTTTTTTCGTTCTTTCATTTTTTCATTAAAATTTATGACCCTTGCCTTTTGATCTTTCGGCTGCGGCTTTGTTTTTATCTTGTGACGGCGAAGCCTGTTCTTTGCCGGTTTATCGTTTTTGCCTTTGGCTCTTTTAGCCCCGTAATACCTTGTTATCGGACCGGGCAAGCTCCCCAGGACGAAAAAGAGGATCAGGACCAAAAGGAAACCCGCAAGCATGGAAGTATCCAACCCCGCACACCCCCAGTCTTTACAGTTATCATACCCGCTCCGACTCCTTTACGGTAAAAAGTACATGGGCACGGCGTTCTTTTACCAGTATACTTATTATATCTTGCAGCTCCACCGGGTTGACGGCACGCTCGTAACAATGTTCCCCCAGCCAGGGAAAGACTGTAGCCCTATCTACTTCCTTATATTCATGCCTCATTTCGGCGTGTGCAGCTGCCGGATCCAGTAGCCTTACCACCTTCGGTGGCACAAGGGAGGCCAGTGCCGTACTGAGCAGCGGTAAAAGCTCCGGGTCGCCGGGAGCTCCAACAACATCGATAACTGCAGCCCGCTCCCTGACATCAAACGCAGCCAGGGCCAGGCCGGCATTTTGAAGGGGTTGCTTGCGGAATTGTCCAGCGAAGGAGTGTACAATATCAGAAGCTTTTTCCAGGTAGGCTTCCTCCCCGCTGAGGGCAGCCATTTCCACAAACCAGCGGGCACAGAGAACATTGTTATTTATATCATAACCGGGACGGGGCTTTTTGCCAAATCTACCTTTCTGCGCCGGCATTTCGCTCAGGGCGCCTCCGGCGGTAGACAGGCTTTCCAGGCAATATTTTGCCAGATGGCGCGCCGTATCCAGCCAGCGCATTTCCCCGGTGTGCTGGTAAGCTGCTGTCAGCGCCAGGCCGGCGGCGGCCTGAACTCCAAGCGATCCCTGCTCTACAGCTTCCTCGCCACTTTCGCCGCTTTCGCGGAGACGGGCGCTCATACCCTTGTCGGGACGGTAACAGTGCTGCAGCAAAACTTCAAGGGTGGAGACAGCCTGGTCATGCCAGGCCGGCTCCGCCAGTATAACGGAGGCCCTCAGCAGTGAGCGCACCAGGAGCGCATTTCTGCTGACATAAGCATGTTCATCTTTCTTCAGGCTTTTCTGCATGCGCCTATCCTCCAAGGGAAGGGCATAATATTCCCTGCCGGCACTCTCGGACGCGGCAAAGCATCCTTTTTCAGGAAGATAGAGTTTTTCATGAAGGTACTTCAGCACCTCCTGCGAAGCGCGGGCAAAAGACTGATCGGCAGTGAGCTTGTGGGCCGTTAACAGCAGCGAAAGGAGCCTGGCATTATCTTCCAGTGTTTTCTCGTAGTACGGTATGCTCCAGTCGCGGGCAGTGCTGTATTTAAAAAAGCCGCCTTCCTCCCTGTCAAAAACAGCGCTGCCGTACATGGACAGAAGTGTGTGTGTGAAAATGTCCTCCCAGTGCTTGCCGCCCTCGTATAGATAAGCTACCTGGGCCAGCTCCAGGGCATCGACCATCGGGTACTTGGGAAAGTGTTCAAAACCGCCGTAATCGGGGTCGAATTTTTCTTTTAACTGTTGTGCAAAAAACCCGATCAGGTCGGCAAATGTTTCCGTTTCTTTTACTCCCGGGGCCTTTGTTATTGTCTCCGTTTCGGGAGAAGAAATGCCTCTTTCATGATGTTGTTTCGACCCTGAACTGAAGCGTCCTTTCTCTTTTTCCATTACCTTTCTCCTCCATGCGCAAATGTTATTTTATCTTTCCCAAAAGGCGCCGGCATTATTTATAAATAAGCACTAAAAAGGCGCCCGGGACAGGCGGTCCCAAACGCCTTTAGCATTAATTCGTAATCCTGGCCCCTTCGGGGGGCGAACGCGGCTCTCACAAAGCGCACGCCCCACCCACTAGTATTGAAAGCGGTTCAGCTCATCAGCCAGCTCCTCGGCAGCAATGCGAAGTTCCTCGGCCGAGCTGGAGACTTCTCCCATGGTGGCGGTCTGCTCCTGCACGGAGGCGGACATCTGCTCGCTCCCGGAGCTTATCTGTTCAGAAGCAGCAGCAAGGTCTTCCACTCTTTTGGCAATATTCTCCACGCTGTTAATGATTTTCTTAAATATTTCGCCGGTGGACTGAATAACCTCTGTCCCGGTGTTTACCTCGCTGACGCCTTTATCCATATCGACCACTGCTTTTTTGCTCTGGTCCTGGGTCGCCGTAATCAGTTCGGTGATCTCCGATGCCGCCGTGGCAGACTGCTCGGCAAGCTTGCGCACCTCGTCCGCCACTACGGCGAAGCCCCGCCCCTGGTCTCCTGCACGGGCAGCCTCAATGGCGGCGTTTAAGGCAAGCAGGTTGGTCTGGTCGGCGATGCCCTTAATCGTGCCCACGATTTTGCCGATCTCCTGGGAACGCTCATCCAGCGCCACGATAACGTCCTTCAGGTTCCTGACCATTTCAGTGATCCTCTGCATCTGGTTGACGGCATCGTCGATAGCATTGTTGCCCTCGCCGGCGCTCTTTGAAATCTCGGCGCTCGTTTCGGACATTTCCTGGGCACTTTCACTGAGCTGCTGGGCATTCCTGGAAAACTCGTTCGTGGAGGCGGCCACCTGCTCCAGGGAAGCGCTCATTTCCTGTGAAGAAGCCGAAAGCGATTCGCTGGACTCGCTCACCTTGTTGCCGGTCTGCGTGGCGCTGCGCATCAGGTTCTTCAGGTTCTGAATGGTCTTGTTGATCGTTTCAGCCAGGTAGCCGATCTCGTCTTCGGAACGGGTTTCCACGTGCGCCGTAAAATCCCCCTCCCCGACCTTGGCCACCTGCTCGACCAGGTCGCCCAGCGGCCGGACGAAGAAGCGGTTTGAAATTATGAGAATTATCAGTATGGTAGCAAAGGCCACACCGAGGGTAAAAAGCAGGGTCACATTCCTTTCCGATGCAACAATCTCGTCAACATCATTTATGTATACACCGGTGCCGATAATCCATTCCCAGGGCTCAAAGGCGGCCACGTAGGAGAGCTTGGGCTCAATGCGGTCCGTATCGTCGTAGTACTGCCACTGGTACGGCACATAGCCGGCCCCTTCCGCCTCGCACACCCTGACGAACTCCACGAAGAGGTCCAGTCCATCAGGGTCTCTTACACCGGAAACGTCCTCCCCTTCAAGGTCCGGCCTGAAAGGGTGCATCACCACACGCGGGTGAAAGTCGTTAATCCAGTAATAATCCTCCATTTGTTCCCCGAAGCGGACAGCCCTGATTGACTCCCTGGCAGCCTCCTGCGCCTCCGCCCTGCTCATTTCGCCTTCAGTTTCCATGAGATAAAAATGCTCCAGTATGGAGAGGCTGACATCAACCATGTCCCTGGTCTGCACTTCTTTTTCATGGTATATATTATCTCTGATAGAAGGCAGGGTGTACAACACAGTCAACAATATAAACAGGACTATCGGTATAATGCCCAGTAAAATTAGCTTGCCCCTGATACTTTTTTTTACTCCTTTTAAGATCATCTCGGCAACCCCCCTGTGCTAGCTGAATAATAACTTCCTGCAACCCCTTCTTCTATCTGTTCCTAACAGCCGGTAGTTATACTTTTTCAAAAAATGATCCGTTCGCAAATTAATATCGGACTGCCTGTAGATTTATTAAGCAGGCGCCGCACTTTTTCACCCCCATTGGTTAAAAGAAATCGAGACAATTATGGTATACTTTACATATTTTTATATTATTCTCCAAAAACATTTCTGTCCCTGCATCGTTCCTCAAAATATCTAAAATTGCTTCTTTTAAAAAGGGGGATTGCCTTAACGTGGCGAACTCTTCAAGTGCCCTCCTTGCAGTACCTCTCAATCGATACGGCGCACCGGGCTGGTGGGCCCACCGCCCTAAAAAGAGGGCCGCTTAGCGCGCAGAAGGAGCAAAACGCCCCGGAGGTGGTTGTCCTGGAAAGATGTTCAAGGCGGACAGAGGGAATAACACCGTTTATCGTCATGGATGTGCTGGAGAGGGCCAAGGAGATGGAGGCCGAAGGGAAAGAGATCGTGCACCTGGAAATCGGGGAGCCGGACTTTGACACCCCGGAGC
>PWRZ01000010.1 GCA_003563385.1 Syntrophomonadaceae bacterium | reverse complement strand
CCTACAGTTCGAGTTACGCATGGCACGTTGATTTCAGCAATGGGAACGGCTACGGCAACTACCGGGACAACGCCCATGCCGTCCGGTTGGTGCGAGGCGGACAGTGACTCTGCTTTTTGATTTTTCCGCCTCGCCACCAAGACCAGCCCCCTGGAGCCAAGGCCAAGGCCCCAGCCGCTCGCCACCAACACCAACACCGAAAGCATGCAAACCAACCAAAGCACAAACCAAACCAACCAACCAAAGCAAATTGACAGCAACACGCGACGAAGCTATACTTTACCAAAGCGATTGAATTTCCACCCTGCACCTCTTCACCCCGCCAAAACGGAAAGAAGATTTTTAGGGGATTTGATGCGTGAACAGAGAGGAACCGCATGGCCGACACCATCGAAAACCCGGTAATCAACTCCCCGTTTGAAGAACCCAAACGGCACTTCCAGTTTACCGACGACGGAATTAGCAACACCCTCCTGCCCGGACGGCGGGAGAGCGTCTACTTCGTCCCCATCCCCAAACCCAAAAGCAAAACCGGACAGCCCGGCCTAGGACTGGCGACCGAAAACGAATACTACCCCAACAAACTGATTAATGAAATCCGCGCCCGCGTCAACCTCTGGCGCACAGACGGATACCGCTACACCACCAACACCACCCGCCGCCTCCTCGAATACTGGCGCAACCCCAGCCGCCACCGCCGCCTCTTCTTCTGCCAAATCGAAGCGCTAGAGAGCTGGATCTACCTCACCGAAATTGCGCCCAAATACGATGCCAACATCGGCACACACCTCTTAGCACAACTGGAAAACGCCAACCGCGAAGCAACCCCGGAAAAGCGCCCACAGATCAAACGCCGCGCCGCCAAAATGGCAACCGGCAGCGGCAAAACCGTAGTCATGGCAATGCTCATCGCCTGGCACACCCTCAACAAAATCGCCAACAGCAAAGACAAACGCTTCACCGATGCCTTCCTGATCATCACCCCCGGCATCACCATCAAAGACCGCCTGCGCGTACTGCTCCCCAACGACCCGGAAAATTACTACAAACAGATGGACATCGTACCGCCCGCCCTCCTGGAACAACTCGGGCAGGCCAAGATCGAACTCACCAACTACCACGCCTTTATCTTACGCGATCGAGGCGACGCCGCATCCCTCACCAAAAAGCTCCTCACCCCCAACGGCCAACCCTCCCCATTTATAGAGACCCCCGGCCAAATGGTCAACCGAGTCTGCAAAGCACTGGGCAGCAAACGCGAAATCCTGGTACTTAACGACGAAGCGCACCACTGCTACCACCTCAAACCACTGCCCGAGGTCGAAGAGAAGCTACGCGGCGACGACAAAAAAGAGGCCGAAAAGAACGCCCGCGAAGCGCGAGTATGGATCAACGGACTCGAAGCAATCGCCGAAAAAATTGGCATAAAAACCGTTTACGACCTCTCCGCCACCCCATTTTTTCTCGCCGGTTCCGGGTGGGGCGAAGGCTCGCTATTTCCGTGGGTAACCTCCGACTTTGCCATGATTGATGCCATCGAAAGCGGCATTATTAAAGTCCCGCGTGTACCCGTAGCCGACAACACCGCAAACGGCGAAAGGCCAGTCTACCGCAACCTCTGGCCACTGATTAGCAAACAGCTTCCCAAAGGCCGCCGCACCAAGCAGAACGAAAGCGGCGAACCGCAACTGCCCAAAGAGCTGGAGAGCGCCCTGCGCACCCTGTACGGCCATTACGAAAACGCCTACAGCCAGTGGCAAGCACAACTCACCGCAGGGTACGCCAGCCTGCCCCCGGTCTTTATCGTCGTATGCAGCAACACCAACGTCTCCAAGCTGGTGTTTGACTGGATCGCCGGTTGGGAAAAACCGCTTGACGACAACCAGCGCATCGTAGTCTCCGGCCAGTTGCCGATCTTCGACAACGTAGCCAACGGCCAATGGACACACCGCCCCAACACCATCTTAGTAGACAGCCAGCAGCTCGAATCGGGCGAAAGCCTAAGCAGCGAGTTTCTCACCGCCGCCGCCCACGAAATTGACGAGTTTAAAGCCGAGCTTCGCGAACGCTTCCCCGGTCGCAACGCCGACGAACTGACCCCGACCGAACTCTTGCGCGAAGTCATGAACACCGTAGGCAAAAAAGGAAAGTTAGGCGAACAGGTCAAATGCGTAGTCTCGGTCTCGATGCTCACCGAAGGGTGGGACGCAAACAGCGTGACCCACATTCTCGGAGTACGGGCGTTCGGCACCCAACTCCTGTGCGAACAGGTGGTCGGGCGAGGCCTGCGCCGCATGAGTTACGAAATAGAAAAACAGTCGGTGATGCTAAACGGCGAACGCATCGAGTTTGACGCTTTCCCAGTGGAGTACGCCGAAGTGTACGGCGTACCGTTTGAATTCATCCCCAGCACCGGCAGCAGCCCCACCAGCAAACCGCCCAAGCCGATCACCCAAGTGTACAGCGTAGAAGAGCGCGAAGCCGCCCGCTTTCTCTTTCCCAACGTCATCGGCTACAGCCACCGCTGGCCCGCCGAAACCCTCCCCGCACCGCACTTCAGCGAACGCAGCAGCTTGCGCCTAACCACCCGCCAAGTCCCGACTTTTACCGAAAATGCGCCAATTATTGGCGCAAGCGTAGTACATACCCTAGACGACCTCAAACAGCGCCGCATGAATGAAGTCGCGTTTTTATTGGCAAAAGTGGTATTAGAAAAATATTTCCGCCACGACAGCGACCGCACCCTTGACGAAAACGCCCACACCATTAACGGCAACAACGGCACCCTTGACGACAGCGCCCACACCATTAACGGCAGCAACGGCACCCTTGACGAAAACGCCCACACCATTAACGGCAACAACGGCACCCTTGACGACAGCGCCCACACCAT
>PWRZ01000193.1 GCA_003563385.1 Syntrophomonadaceae bacterium | reverse complement strand
ATTGAAAAAGAAGGCCACTAAGATACCCCAAAAAAGATAAACCACAAAAGGTCCCGCACAAAAGCGGGGCTTTTTGTATGAATACTGACAGGAAAAATAAATCGACTTGAAGAATTAATAGCCAATACCTGCTGTTGCCCGGAGAGGATAGCTATGTCCACGCAATGCCTGCACTGCGGTGCATGGAGCCGCGAAATAGCCGCAGTGCTCAGTCACTGTGGAAAATGTATAAAAGAAGGAAAAGAAACAGTTATAAAGTACCTGCATGATGTTCACCGCAACATCGACCGCCAGCGAAAGCTTTTAGGGCCGGCGGAACAGGGAAAAGGGTATCCGTCGTGCCGTATCTGCAGCCGGGGCTGCAGCCCCGCCCCCGGGGAAAGAGGATTCTGCAGGCTCAGGGAAAACAGGGACGGCAGGCTACTGCACCTGGCCGGCACACCTTCCAGAGGCCTGCTGCAACATTATTATGATCCTCTGCCCACCAACTGTGTGGCCGACTGGGTCTGCCCGGCCAGGGGACAGTATTACTGGGGAAAGAATTTAGCCGTTTTTTACGGCGCCTGTACCCTGAACTGCCTTTTCTGCCAAAACTGGCAGTACCGGGTCTTGACAGAAGAGCTGCAGCCGCTGTACAGTGCGCAGGAGCTGGCAGCCAGGGTAGATGACAGCACGGCATGTATATGCTTTTTTGGTGGAGACCCGGCGCCGCAGGCTCCCCATGCTTTGAACACGGCCCGGAAAGCGCTTAAGCTGAACCCGCGCCTAAAAATATGCTGGGAAACATCCGGCCTTATGACGGCCGTTTTCCTGGAAAAAATGCTCGCTCTTTCCCTGCAAAGCGGCGGCACAGTTAAATTTGATATTAAGGCCTACAACGAGAACCTCTATTTTGCCCTGACGGGATGGAATAACGGGCAGCTTTTCGCCAACTTTGCGCGCTGTGCAGAGGTAAGCAGTCAAAACAACAGCACCCTTGCCGTTGCCAGCACGCTGCTGGTGCCCGGTTACATTGATGCGGACGAAGTATACTCCATTGCCTCATTTATAGCATCTATCGACCCGCAAACGCCGTACTCTTTACTGGGGTTTTACCCTCATTTCTACATGAAGGACCTGCCCAAAACGAGGAGGAAAACGGCGCGAGAATGCTACAGCGCCGCCAGGGAAGCCGGGCTTAAGAGGGTCCGCCTGGCTAATGAACACCTGCTTATTTAAAGCGGGGTCAAGTTTAAAGAAACGTTTTTGGAAATACTAATTCACGGAAGCGAGGTCACCGCTAATGCATGGAAAAATAGAGCTGGACACCAGTATGGCAGAACAGTTTGTTAGGCAGCATGAGCTGGAATATATTGAACCGAGGGTTAAACTCGCCCACGAGCTGCTGCAGGCAAATGCCGGCCCCGGCAGTGATTTTGCCGGGTGGGTCCACTGGCCGCAGCAGTACGACCGGGAGGAGCTGGCACGCATTAAAGAGCTCAGCAGCCAAATCAGGGATACCGCGGATGCATTCGTGGTCCTCGGTATAGGGGGGTCCTACCTGGGGGCAAGGTCGACCCTGGAGCTTCTAAGCCACACATTTCACAACAAGCTGTCCCGGGAGGAAAGGAACAACGCCCCGGAAATATATTTTGCCGGGAACAACATCAGTCCTGTTTACCTGAGCCATCTTTTGGACATTATCAAAGACAAGGATATTGTAATAAATGTCATTTCCAAGTCCGGCACGACCCTGGAGACAGCCCTTGCTTTTCGAATTTTTCGGCAGCTAATGGAAAAGCGCTACGGCAAAAAAGAAGCCGGCAGGAGGATCATCGCCACGACTGACAGGGAAAAAGGGGTCCTTAAAGCTCTCTCCCTTAGAGATGGATATGAAACTTTAACTGTCCCTGCAGACGTTGGCGGGCGTTACTCTGTGCTGACTGCGGTTGGGCTGCTGCCGATAGCAGTGGGCGGGGTAGATATTGACGAATTGATGGCCGGTGCTGCAGCAGGGTACCATTTTTACAGCAAAAACACCTTTCCTGGCAACCCCTGCTACCTGTACGCGGCCTTTAGAAACATCTTCTACCTTAAAGGCAAGCTAATTGAACTAATGGCCGCCTATGAGCCGTCGTTTTATTATTTTATTGAATGGTGGAAGCAGCTTTTTGGCGAAAGCGAGGGCAAAGACAATAAGGGAATTTTCCCTGCGGGGCTTAATTTTACGACGGACCTTCACTCTATGGGACAGTATGTCCAGGACGGCTACAGAAACATTTTTACCACCACTCTGTGGGCTGCAAGCCCGGCCGTGGACCTCGATATCCCCGTCATTGGTGATGATGAAGGCAGCGACGGGCTCGGCTACCTTGCCGGCAAGACATTTCATTATGTCAATGAAAAGGCCTGTGAGGGGACAATGCTGGCACACGCAGGCGGCATGGTCCCCGGTTTAAAAGTTGTCCTTCCCGAAATATCACCGTTTTACCACGGCATGATGGTATACTTCTTTGAAAGGGCCTGTGCCATAAGCGGCTATCTCATGGGTGTTAACCCATTTGACCAGCCCGGGGTAGAGGAGTACAAAAAGAATGTCTTCAAGCTGCTGGGGAAAAAAAGCTAATCAATGTAAAGGTCGCCTTCATATTCGCAAATTTCTACCGCCTCCCGGCAGCTGTGGACCCTCTCCGATACTCCAAAGAACCAGTTCAAAGGAAATGAACACCTGTACTCCCGGCCGCTTTTGATAATATATTCACAGTCAATGCAGTGAACACCATTTTTATTCACCAGTTTCATAGGGACATCGCTCCCGGCTATAATTACTGTACCTGTCTATATTATAATCGTTTCACTGCTCCTGTCCAGGAGATTAAAACAAAGGAGGTGCTTTGAAAATGCGAAAAGGATACCTCTT
>PWRZ01000161.1 GCA_003563385.1 Syntrophomonadaceae bacterium | reverse complement strand
GGCATCAATACTCCATTCAATTGCCTCGATCTCCCCGTCTATGCGAACATTGGTAGTAAACTGCAGCCTCTTTTCCTCTTCAAACCAGCCCATGTTTTCAAAAAAGGGCATGCCAACAGGGTCTCCTTCTTCTAAAGCCGCTGCAATATCATCCCTGGAAAGTGTAAATTCTTTTTCCATTTCCTCCACGTTGTCAATAGAAAGGAAAAAAGCTTCTCCTTTGGCGGTATTGAGCGCGTAAGCAATGTACGTCCCCCGGGGAGACCATAAAAACTCTCCTATCTGTCCCCTGTTTTCCGTGCTTACCAGCGCCGTTTCTTCTGTTTGAAGATTAACTACACCCACAAAAGACATGAAAGTGGCTGCAAAGTAGCGGTGTATGGAAAAAGCAAGTTTTCCCCCACCCGGGGAAAGGGCTGCAGTGTAGTCAAAGGCCGCAAAATCTTCCGGATATACCGTCTCTATATCCGCAAATGCAGGGATCTCCTCAAAAATTTCCTCCCAGTGCTTTTGCGCCCAGGTCCTGAATTCAGCAATGGAATATTCAAATATAATTCTTTCTTCTTCATCGAGAACTTTTATTGTCTCTGCCCCGGCAGCATGCTCATCAGCATACCGAACTGCTGCTCCTTCCAGCAGCTCCTCTTCAAAAACGGCCCTCAAGCTGCGGTCTTCTTCCACTGTAAACCTGTAGCTCTTTTCAGTGTGCACCGTCTCTCCATTTTCCTTCCATTCTCTAAACAGATAACCTTCCGCCGACTCTGCTTCTACGGTTACTTCAGTCCCGGTCCTGTAGCTGCCTTCACCGGAGAGCTGTCCGCCTTCCCGGGGATCAGCCTCCAGGCTTACGCGGTATTCCTCGACGCAGCCCGGTGCAAAAGCAGCGATCGCCGTAATAAGAATTACAATCAGCAGTTTCACCTGCAAAATACCCCCTTTAGACCTGGAGTGATTTATTTTTCAAAAAAAGCTTTCAACTTCCGGCAGTGCTCCTCCGGAAAAATAACTATAAAAGACTCCTGCAGCACGAGATGGAACAGTCTTCCTGGAAAACAGAAAGTCAGAGAATCTGCCAGCAGCGTTCCCAGGGTGCGGTTAGGGCAGCTGGCCAAAAATCCCAGCTGCACCGCTGTGGGAACATTGGGGATACCGTGCTGAATGTAAAGAAAAACTCGGCGCAAGAAAGAGTTCTTAAAGCACCTATTCAATAATCATGGAATCGTTGCTTTCGTCCCAGCTGATACCCCTGGTTACCTTAAACTCCTGCGGTTCCGCAAGTACCGGGTAAACAGTGAGTTTTCCCGAAGCGAGGTCTAATGTATACCTGGATATGCTCTCTGCCAATTTATTTTCTTCTTTAACGCTATTTTTGTAAACGGTGATCATGCACATATATACTCGCCCCTTTAAGCTATAGTGCTCTCCAGCTGTCACAGCTGGAGTTCCCTTTCACCCGCAGCAGCCAAAGCATGCCTGTACAGGGACGGGCTTATCCAGAAGCCGGCTTTTTCCATAAGTTCATCTACCAGGGGTTTTACTCGAGCCAGGTAACCTCTTTGTTTCGCGTAAATGATTACATCGAGCACGCCGATAAGTTTAACTCCAATGCGCGAAGCCACTTCTCTTCCAACACGCTCATCCAGCAGCAGCAGGTCGGCGTTTTTTTCTACAGCCAAAGCAATCGCTTCAGCCTCTCCTTCATCGAGCTCTTTCCGGAGCGTTCTAACCAGTTCCCAATTGCCAACTTTCTTGCATTCAATCCAGGTGACAGTTGCTACCTCCTGGGCTCCGGGCTTTCCCGCACCGGCAACAACAATTTCTTCATAAACAGCTTCAGGGATGACTATGTTTCGAAAAAGCTTGTACAACAATTGTGTTTGTCCAATCACCGCCAGGTTCACTATTGGCGAGGTATTGCTCACAACAATCATTGCCCATTAACCCTTTGGGAACCCAAAAGACGGTACAGGTTTTCAATACAGCTGTCAATGTTCCGGTCGCGGCGTGACCGGGACCAGATAATAATCCCGCTTCCGCACACTGCCGCCCCTTTGGATTGGCAAATCTTCCTCATCATGGAGATGACCCGCCTTCCGCCTGTCCAGTAAAACGGCAGCCGCTTGGTAACAAAACAGGCCACTTTTTTGTCCTGCAGCAGTGGGAGCTGCTCCAGGTAAGCTGCCATCGCAGGAGCCAGGGAAAAGGCCTGAACCGGGGCGCCAAATACAAGCGCCTCATAGCGGTCAACCGTGGGGACGGTATCAAGCTGAAAGTCCTTACTCCCTGGAGAGGCATTGCCGGTGACGGTAACCTGCTCAACACTCGCTGCATGCCCGGCCGAGTCCAGTTTTTCCTTGAGTTTCCGGGCTACCAGGTAAGTGTTACCGGTTTGTGAATAGACGATAACGCCGATATGCATCGGTTCTCCTCCTCGACCGGACGAAATGAGTCAAAGAATGGTCCTACTCACCCAGGTCTTTTTTCTCTGCAGTAATATATTTTTTTGTCAAATACTTCGGGCCGATTGGACTTGAGCTCCTTGACTTCAAACCGAAACTATGTAAAATCCCCCGCCTCTAGCTTCCAGGTTACCTCACCGGCAATGGGGACTTTTCGACTTCAGATATCCTGAAGTCTTTTATATCTACGCGGACCAGGTTTCCAGTCTGAATTCCCCGTCAAATTGGCCGTATCTCTCTGCTGTAAAGTTTATCGGTTCCCCCTGGTCGTTGAAACGAAACAGGTCGGATGTCGTTACGTCACCAAGTTTATCGTGGCCCGCGCCATTTACCTGTAGAAAAAAGCAATAGTCCTGCCCAGCCCCACAAAAAAGACAATCAAGCCCACAAGAAGGGCCCAGGCTGAGGTCCCTGTTAGAAAATAAAACAGGGTAAAGGCAGC
>PWRZ01000040.1 GCA_003563385.1 Syntrophomonadaceae bacterium | reverse complement strand
TCAAAAGAAGCAACTCTTTCCGGGTTAATGAGTATGTCTACCCCAATCTGTTCATTGCTCAACACGGTAGAACCTTCATAGTATTCCGGGTTTCGTACCCTGGCAACGGTTATGGGTACATCGTATTTCTTCGCCAGCATGCAGGAAATTATATTTACTTCATCAACCTCTGTAACGGCAATAAGCATTTCAGCGTTTTTTATCCCTGCTTTTTCCAGGTCTACGGCGCTGGCCCCGCTGCCGCAGTTGACCATTACATCGATTTCCTCGTTCAGGGCCTGGGCCAGATCGGGGTCTTTTTCAATTATAACGACATCCTGCTCTTCTTCTGAAAGAAACCTTGACAGGGTGGAACCAACTGCCCCGCCGCCTATTATAATAATGTGCATGCCAAAAACCCCTTCGTAATATACTTAATACCCTTCATCAAAATGCAGGCCGTCCATAACAGCGTGGCACCTGCATGAAGTGCTTAGCAGGGCGCCCTGGCCGGGAGCGGAAGAAACCCTCTCAAACAGCGCCACAAGATCGCCGGTTGTATACCCGCCTACCCCCGGGGCAAGCTGCCTGCTGCGGATCACGAAAGACCGGTAACCGTTGTATTCTATGCCCTCCAAAACCTCGTAGAGCGGCTTTTCGCGGGTCATTCCTGTCACGGTACAGTAACCTAGCGGCTCCGGGCAGTCATCGGGACACCCGAAGTCGGCATAACTGCAGTAAAGGGTTCCCTGCTCGCTGCGCACCTGAAAGGGCAGGCCCAGGTCCAGGCCGACAGGGACAGGTATTCTTTTTGCTCTCCTCTTGACCGTCGTTTTCCCGGAAAGCCTGTTCAACAGCCATTCGTAAGCGAGGTGGATGGGCACAGCCGGGACAACCCACAGCGCCATGGAGCTCCCGTTGACGGTACGATCAAGATACTCCAGCGCATCTCCTTCACAGGCACGGCAATTTGTTGATGATACATTTCCTAATTTTCTGGGATTTTTATCTACCACTGTAATCTTCGCAGAGGGATGTTCCTTTATCAAGGCGTCAACGGCCTTTAAACCAAAATAGCCGCATCCCAGGACCAGGTAGGCATGTTCAACACTCATACCGGCGGCTCAGGCCTTTTCCAGGACAACATTGACCGTTCCCTGCAGCCCTTTTAACGGGGAAAGATCCCCTTCTATTTTACCGATCACGTTTACCGGGCCGGCAGCCCTGATTTCATCACCCCGGCTGGCCGGGGTAGGCCCGTAAAAGAGACATACGGCCTGCATCGGAGGCCAGTAGGCGATCTCTCCTGCTTCCAAAAGGTCCCTGGGGTTTTCCAGCGGCGCCGTTACTTCGGTAGAAAAATAGATTTCCTCCCCCCAGGTGCTGCCCTCGTCTCTAATGGGCAGTGCCTCGTAAACTTTTCGTGCAGTTTCAGTATCGTTCAGGGATGCGCGCAGGGAAATGTCCTCGTTTACGGTAATCTTAATGTCCATGGTAATACCTCCAGGTCCGTATTAACGATCGTCGTCGTCCAATTTGGGGTCAATGATCTCCTGTATCTCTGACAATTCTTTTCTTTCCTCTACCCACCTTGTCAGCGTTCGCCCTAAAAATATATTAAAAACGGCAAGACCGGCGAAAAGAATAATAAACAGGGGAAAGTCGCTGTAAAGGAGAAAATAAATTCCTATCACCGCATAAACGGCGGCAATAAAGTAATAGGTCCGGGGTCTGCGCATAAAACACTCCCCTAATAGAATAATATGATTCATTATAGCATAATTCTACTGCAGGTACACAGGAATACTTATCTAAGAGCAGTTCTTTGATAACTATACTTCCTCATTTACGAACAGAAGCGCTCGCAGGCCCTGTAAAGCCTTTCGGTCACTTTCTCTTTCCCCAGCAGGGCAATGATCTCAAACAAGTCCGGGCCCATGGTCCGCCCTGTAACGGCCAGCCTCAGGGGCAGGTTTACCTGAGCCATCTTAAGGCCCATCTTCTTGCTGAGCTGCTTCAGGGCACTTTTAATATTCTCCACCTCAAATGGCTCCACCTCTTCCAGTGCCGCCGCTATTTCTTTTAAGACCTCCCCGGCGCCCTCTTTTTGAAAGTGCTCTTTTATCCCCTGCTCATCGTAAGGAAAGTGATCAATGAAAAAATAGTTGCAGGCATCGGCAACCTCGCACAAGTTTTTAACCCTGTCTCGGACCAGGTCGATTACTGTCTGCAGCCTTTTTTCTTCATCAGCACCCGGCTCCGCCGATATAAGTCCGCTTTTTGCCAAAAAAGGTACTGCATATGCCGTCACCTTGTCGATATGCAGCTCCCTCAGGTAATGGCCGTTTATCCAGGTAAGTTTTTTAAGGTCATATATGGCCGGATTTTTGCTTACCCTCTCCAGTGAAAAAAGCCTGGTCATTTCTTCAATATCGACAATTTCGCGGTCATCCCCCGGTGACCACCCTAAAAGAGCGAGATAGTTGACAAGAGCCTCGGGGAGAATGCCCATTTCCCGGTATTCGCTCACTGCTGTGGCCCCGTGCCTTTTGCTCAGCTTGCTGTGATCGGGAGCCAGTATCATGGGTACGTGGGCATAAAGGGGGGTATCATATCCCAGCCGACCGGCAATGAGGAGCTGCCGCGGGGTGTTGGAAAGATGTTCCTCTGCCCGGATAACATGAGTTATCTCCATCTTATGGTCGTCCACCGTTGAAGTGAAATTATAGGTGGGCAGTCCGTCAGACCTGATTATTATAAAATCGTCTATATACCTGTTTTCAAAGCTGACCCTGCCCCTGATAATGTCATCAACAATTGTTTCACCATCCCCGGGTGTCAAAAGCCGCAGGACATAGCTTCTCCCCTCCGCTTTTTGTAGCTCCCTTTCCATCTCCGAAAGGTTGCGGCAGTTGCCTGTGTAGCGCGGCGGCTGCCCCATGCGCCGGAATTTTTCCTTCTGCTCGGCCAGTGCTTCGGCTGTACAGAAACAGGGGTAAGCCATCCCTTTTTGAAGCAGTTTTTCGGCTTCCTGCCGGTATATGGGCAGCCTTTCCGACTGCACGTAGGGAGCGAAGGGACCCCCCACCAGCGGACCCTCATCCCAGTCAAGTCCAAGCCAGCGCATTGATTCAATTATGGAATCGAGGTACTGCCTGGAGGAGCGCTGCCTGTCCGTATCGTCGACACGCAAAACCAGGCTGCCTCCGCGGTTCCTCGCAAACAGCCAGTTAAAAAGAGCTGTCCTTGCCCCACCGATATGGAGCTCCCCCGTAGGGCTGGGAGCAAACCTGACCCTCACTTTTTCCATGTAATTACACCTCACCTGACAGTTTATAATGGCAGTTATTATTGCTGCTTTAATATCTCCAGCAGGTCTTGCAGTACTTTACCACACTTTTCCCTTATTACAACTTCGGCCCGTGAATCGTAGCTGGTCGGCTGTAAGTTTACTATGGCCAGCTTCCTCGCCAGACGCGGCAAGCTGGCCACCGGGTAGACCATCAGGCTGCTCCCTACCACCATCATCAGGTCACACCCTCTCTGGAGGACGCTTTGAGCATCGAAAAATGATTCGGCCATGGGGTCGCCAAACAAAACCACGTCCGGGCGGAGCATGCCCCCGCAGTCCATGCACAGGGGCGGATTTTGACCATTTTGAAGCTGCTCCACGAGTGCCTGGAAATGATACGGCTGACTGCAGCCCAGGCAGTGGCAACTCCTCAAGTGCCCGTGCACTTCCCATACCTTCTTCGAGCCGGCTTTTATATGCAACCCGTCGATATTCTGGGTAATTATCCCCCGGACCAGGCCCAGCCTTTCCATCTCAGCGAGCGCATAGTGACCGTCATTGGGTTCGGCATCGATCATGCCGGCAAAGCGGGCAAAGCCGGCTTCATAAAAGAGCCTTGGATTTTCATACAGGACCTGCTGTGTAGATGTTTTCATGGGGTCTGTTTTTTCCCACACACCGGTACCCGGGCTTCGAAAATCGGGCAGGCCGCTTTCAGTGCTAATGCCCGCCCCGGTCAAAATATATGTATGGGCGCTATTTTTTATAAGCGCGGCTGTGCTTTCCAGCTTTTCTCTGTAGTGCACCTTTTCCCCCTCCCCCGGTATATTTCTTCCCATCAGCTTCAAAATCCTTCCGCAGCGCCAAAACTGCATTTGAAGCCCTAAAAAGGAAAAGCCCCTCTTTATTTAAAGGGGCCTTTCCCGGCTTAATTGCCTTTATACTGCGGTTCTTCGCTTTCGATTTCCATAACCCTGGCCTGCAGTCCCTCTACTATACTCCTGGCCTGGTCTGCAAACTGTGTAAACATTTGCTTGGCGGTCTGGTTTTCTGTTTCCAGCGCAAAGGACTCCAGGTCGGCCTGAACACTTTTCAGGCTGGAAAGGCAGGTTTTTATTTTTTTCCCTGCGGTCATAAATGCGCAGCCTCCTGTTTTTACCCGTAATCCAGGTAGTTTCATTTTTGTTACATGTTTCCCCTGTTTCCGGTGTATGATACCAGGTAATATCTTCTACTGCTGCGCATTTTTATTTGTTATTGCTTTCAGGTCCACCGCCTCGGCCATCCTTTCATATCCTTCTATGCTCGGGTGGACACCGTCCACCGTAAGCCCGGCAGCGGGTCCCCCGGTAGCGGGGTCCAGCAGGGCGCTGTAAAAATCGATAACGCGGTAGCCGTTGTCACGGGCAATCGCTTTCATGAGGGAACGATAGCTCTTTAAAACTCTCTCAATGTAGTATTCCGCTACCGGCGTAGGCAGCCCGATAACCGGCTCAATGTTTTCCATCCTGCTCTTGGAGCAGATTTTTTCAATGTTGCCGGCTACCTTCTCTGCAGCTATGCCGCTGTAGGCGTCGTTTGCTCCCCCCAGTATTATGAGGTAATCCGGCCTGTGCGGTAGCACGTCATAGTCAAAACGGTATACCATGTTCGCGGTGATGTCCCCGCACATGCCGCAGTTTATAATTGTTACTCCTTCTCTTTCTTCCACGACAGCCACCCATGACATGCTAGTGCTGAAAGGGAACCCGTAAGTAATGGAATCGCCCAGCGCCGCGAATTTCATGCTTCTTCACCCTTCCATGGCCGCTGCTAATTAGAACTGTCCTATTTTAACAAAATGTGCCGGTGCTGTAAATACTTCTCCATCCCTTTTATTGCGGCAGTGTCCCTACACCATAAATTGTGGGGGTGGGGGCATAGTAATCGCGGCCGAGCTTTTCCCTGTATATCTCCACTCCGTCCTCGTAAAATACCCGCACTGTTTCCACGGAAAAGCCTTCCTTCCCTTCCTGTATCTTTTCTTTATAAGAGGAGGGCTTATTTTCCAGCAGCCGGTAGTGGACTGGCGGAGGGATTTTTTGAAGGCCCTGCGACATTACCTTTATTTCGGACACCGCCTGCGGATCGCCGAAAATAAATATTTCGATACTGTCGTCATGCACCTCCGTGTGCACTAAAACATGACAATCCAGGCAGTTTTTAAACTTCAAATCAAGATAGTCATAAGCAACCGCGGCGTCTCTCCCCGGTGGAATATATGACACCGGCAGCCCGTGATTGTGGCGTTCTTGAATTGAAACACCGGCCAAAAGGGCTGTGTTATAGATAGTTGAAGATACCTGGCAGATTCCGCCGCCGGGGCCCATCACCAGGCGGTCGTTCACGATTACGGGAGCTTCTTTAAAACCTTCTTCCAGCGACGCTCTCCCTATGATCTGGTTAAACGAAAAAATATCGCCCGGGGCCAGCACCATGTTGTCAAGCTCGGCGGCAGCGAGACGAATGTTGTGAACCCTGTTTTCGTTTGCCGGGTTAAATTTTGTCCTGGTTGCCGCTATTTTTTCTTTTATCCCCTTGCTCAGCAAGATGTAGGAAATGGTGGCCTGCGGTTTTAAGTATTCAACTTCCAGTTCCACCTCCAGCGGCGCCAGCGGCCACTGCAACAGCTTGCTGATGACAGCATCCCGGAAGGCGGCTGCCTGCAGCATCCTGCCGGTGCGGTGCGGCCTGAACTGCAGTGTTCCTCCTTCAGCCCAGACACTCGCTTCCCTGGAAGAAATGTTCACCTCCTCTTCAATACTGCCGAGCAGAGAGTTAAATACATCTTCATTTACCTGGAAGTTCAGGGGTATGGAGAGGCCTTCTTGTAAGAAGAGCATTTTGCTCCTGTAATTGAAGGGGGCGCTTTTACTTTTCAATTCCTCAAGCAGGGCCTCAACATCCAGGAATATACCCATATTCTGCAGTTCAAATACCAGCGCTGCCTGACGGTGCGGTACTGTGACGGTGACCTCATTTTCCATGAAATCTTTTTTTGCATTTATTAAAAGCCCTTCTATACAGGCATGAGATTTACCGCCTACGTAGTAAGGCCCAATATGCAGTCCCAGGGGAGCTCTTTCGCTGAAATAGAGCAGTTCCGCTGACAGTAATATAATCACTGCCATCAGCACGGCAGCCAGTATCTTCAGCGACCTCTTGTTTTTAAGAGGCGTGCGCCAGCCGTACGGCCAATTTTTGATATTCACCACCAGCCCACAAAAAAATGGCAGACCCTTCCCGGCGGTCGCCGCTGTATTATGTTTATGTAGACTGTATTGTTGTTATGCGCGGCCGCTAACAAAAAACCTGTGATCAAGACCACAGGTTCAGTGGGAAGCAAGAGGTTCTCTCTTGCTTCCCCTATTTTTATTATAAAACCCGTACCTTAGAGCAAGGACAGGAAAATACCGGCAGCTACGGCGGAACCGATAACACCGGCCACGTTCGGCCCCATGGCATGCATTAACAGGTAATTGTTGGGGTTGTACTGCTTGCCGACTACCTGCGAAACCCGTGCCGCCATGGGCACCGCCGAAACACCTGCAGAGCCGATCAGGGGATTAACCCTGCCGCCCGTTACACTGCACATTATTTTGCCCATGAGCACCCCCACGGCAGTCCCGACCATGAAAGCAACCAGCCCAAGCGCAATAATCATCAGCGTTTCCGCGGTCAGGAAATAATGTGCGCTCGCCGTCCCTCCTACGGTTAAACCGAGAAAAATAACTACTATGTTATTGAGCTCGTTTTGGGCCGCCTTGTTAAGGCGCTCCGTTACGCCGCATTCCCTTAACAGGTTGCCAAACATGAGCATTCCCAGGAGAGGGAGAGCAGCGGGCAGGAGAAGGCCCGTTAAAATAATAACAACAACGGGGAAAAGAATGCGTTCCTTTTGGGAAACCGGTCTCAGCTGCTCCATGACTATTTTTCTTTCCTTATCCGTGGTAAGAAGCCTCATAATGGGCGGCTGGATAATGGGCACCAGGGCCATATAGGAATAGGCCGCCACCGCTATAGCTCCCAGGAGATGCGGTGACAAGCGGGAAGCAATAAAAATGGCTGTAGGGCCGTCGGCACCGCCAATAATACCAATGGAGCCGGCTTCATATGGCGTAAAGCCCAGCAACATTGCCCCAATAAAAGTAAAAAAGATTCCGAACTGTGCCGCAGCCCCCAGCAGCAGGGTCATGGGATTGGAAATGAGGGGGCCAAAATCGGTCAATGCTCCAACCCCCAGGAAGATAAGGGGAGGATAAATACCCAGTTCTATTCCCTGGTATATATAATAAAGCAGTCCACCTAACTCCCCGTCTGTCGGAGGATCCATCAGCCCCCCGAGAGGGAGGTTTACCAGGAGCATGCCAAAGCTGATTGGGACAAGCAGCAGCGGTTCATACTTTTTATATATTCCCAGGTACAAAAGGACAAGTGCTATAACGATCATAATTACCTGATCGAATGCCAGGTGGGCAAAGCCGGTCGTTGCAAAAAACTGTAGTAGCCTTTCAAACATGTCTACCCCTCCCCGCCTTACTCAATGACCATCATTGGATCGCCTGTATTTACTGTACTGCCTTTTTCGACAAGTATAGATTTTACAGTCCCCGAGTGGGAAGAACTGACTTCGTTTTCCATCTTCATCGCTTCCAGTATAAATAAAACATCCCCTTCCTTGATGGTGTCTCCTACCTTTACCTTTACTTCCAGGACCGAACCGGGCATAGGCGCCGTAACCTCCATGCCGCCTTCAACAGCGGTTTTCTTTTGCGGCTGCGGTTCGGCTTTTGGTTCTGCTTTCGGTGGTTCTTCTTTCACAGGTGCAGGTGCAGCTTTTTCGGCTGCAGGAGGAGCAGAAGGCTGTTCAACTGCTGCCGGTTTAGGCGGAGTTGCTTCGGGCTGTGCGGCGGCAGGGGTTACTTTTGCCTGGCCGCTGCCGAGGTCTTCTACTTCAACTTCAAAAGGTTGTCCATCAACATAAACTTTAAATTTTCTCATCTAACCTTCTCCTTTCTGAGCTGGGCAAATTCGCGCCTTGATTCCAGCAATCTTTTGCGGCCATCTGTGGCCCACTTGCTTTTTACTGTTTCTTCCCTGAATGGTTCCAGCATGCAGAGGACAACTCCGACAGCTGCAGCGACCATCTCCGGGCTTACTTTATCGCCCGCCTTATCTTCAACCTGTGAAACTGCCGATGCTGTTTCGCGGCCGGCTTCCACGGCCGGGCCTGTTGCCACTGCCGTTTTTTTTGGGGCAGGTGCCAGAATTTTAGAAAACAGTACCAGTACAAGTGCCAGGGCAATCAGTATGATAAAGACTACAGAAAACCCGACCACCAGGATTTCTAAACCATAATAAATAGAGCTGCTGGCGTTCATCAACAAACCCCCTTGTGCAAGGTAATTAAAGGTTATACTTTTTCCACCTCCTTCTTTTTGATGCGCTCTTTCCCCATATCCCAACCTCTTTGAAAAGCCCTCCGGTTTAAATCGACAGTATGGGGTGGTACCCTGATCTTCAGTGCCTCTTCAAGTGAAGCAGGCTTCAGGATTCCACTTAATGCAGTCAGGACACCCAGGGACACTATGTTGGCAACTATCTCGCGCCCAAGCTCTTCCCGGGCAGTTTTTATGATCGGAAAAGGATTAACGCTGGTAACAAACATCTTCGGGTTGATCTCTTCATCCAGTATTATCATCCCTCCCGGTTTAACATTATACTTGAACTTGGTGTAAGCTTCCGACGTCAGCGCTAAAAAAATGTCCGCTTCTTCCACCATCAGAAAGTGTATGGGCATGTTGCTGATAATAACCTCAGCCCTTCTGGCGCCGCCTCTTGCTTCCGGCCCGTAGCTCTGGGTCTGCACAACATACTTGTTTTCCAGGTTGGCTGCATCAGCCAGAATAATCCCGGCCAGGATAAGGCCCTGGCCTCCTGAACCGCTGAGCCGAATTTCACATTTCTGCTCTTCTTTCATCATACTTAACCCCTTGAGCCACCTTTTTTATGCTTTCGTATTCCTCAACAAACTCGGGGCGGTATTGCGTCGATAATATCCCTGTAATAATCTTGCCTTTAACAGCGGCAGGGGGCATGTTGGAGGCCGCTTTTTGGGATACGGTGTTCTCCTTCTGCCATTTGAGCATATCTATGGCGTCGCCCTTTTTATTCATGCGCCCGTAATAAATTGGGCACTGCGATATGACCTCCACCAGTGAGAAGCCGTTATTCTCAATGCCCTGCAGGATCAGGTCCTCCATTACAACGGGCTGGTAGGTAATCCCCCTGGCCACGTATGTCGCACCGGCCGCTTCCGCCACCGCACAGATATCCATTTCCGGTTCAATATTTCCATAAGGGGCGGTGCTGGCGCTCTCACCCTTCGGTGTCAGGGGAGAATACTGCCCGCCGGTCATTCCGTAGATATTGTTGTTAATAATAACCATGGTAATGTTTATGTTTCTGCGGCAGCTGTGCAGGAAATGGTTCCCCCCTATGGCAGTAGCATCGCCGTCACCGGTAATAACGACCACTTCAAGGGAAGGGTTGGCCAGCTTGATCCCCGTGGCAAATGCCAGGGGCCGCCCGTGCGTGGTATGGAGCGTGTTGAAGTCCATATATCCGGATATCCTGGAAGAACACCCTATGCCGCTCACAACCACCACCCTGTCCGGGTCGAGGCGCAGCCCATCGACTGCCCTTAAAAAAGCGCTCATGACCATGCCGTTGCCGCACCCCGGGCACCATATATGAGGCATTTTATCTTTACGCAGATACTTGTTTACGTTAAAGGACTTGGGCATACTTTGCTTCACCTCTTAAAAAAGCGACAATTCTACTTGGGTGGAAAATCCTGCCGTCTACCTGCGACAGGGTAACAACCTGTGTTTGATCGGCTACTGTTTTTTTAATCTCCCGGGCGTACTGCCCCAGGTTCATTTCCGGAACCAGTACCGTTTTTTTGCCCAGCGTTTTCTGCCTGACCAGCTTTTCCGGAAATGGCCACAAAGTCTGCATGTGCAGCAGGCCGACCCGGTAGCCTTCTTTCCGAGCAAGCTCTACGGCGCCGTAAGCGGAACGTGCCGTAGCACCATAGGCTATGACCAGGTACTGGGCGTTTTCAGTCATGAACTCTTTATAAAGGGTAATCTCTTCCTGGCGCTTTATAATTTTGTTTGACAGCCTTGTCAAAAGCCTGTCAATAGCAGCGTGGTTGCCGGCAACGGGAAAACCGCTTTCGTCATGGACAAGGCCGGTAACATGAAAGCGGTAGCCTTCTCCAAGTGATGCCATCGGCGGTGGTTCGTCACCCTCCGCCTTATAGGGGAGGTATTGTCCAGGTGCCTCCCAGGGAACCGGCCTGTTTATAATACGGGTATCCTCGTACTTTTTTAAATCTACGCTTTCGCGAAGGTGGCCGATGGTCTCATCGAGGAGCAGGACTACCGGGGTCCGAAACCTTTCCGAGTAATTGAACGCCATTATGGTCAGGTAGTAGGCTTCTTCCACAGATGCCGGGCACAGTGCAATCATGGCGTGTTCCCCGTGTGTCCCCCACCTTGCCTGCATAACATCGCCCTGCGCGGGGAGCGTAGGCCCCCCGGTGCTGGGACCAAGCCTCTGCACATTTACGACAACACAGGGAATCTCGGTCATAACGGCAAAACCGATATTTTCCTGTTTCAAGCTGAAGCCCGGTCCGCTGGTGGCGGTCATTGATTTTACCCCGGTAAGGGAGGCACCTATTACCGCGGCCATGGAAGCTATCTCATCCTCCATCTGGATAAAAACACCGCCCGCCCGGGGAAGCTTTTCTGCCAGCGTTTCCGCTATCTCGGTAGACGGGGTTATCGGGTAGCCGGCAAAAAATTTTACCCCTGCCTTAAGCGCCCCTTCGGCGCAGGCTTCATTTCCCTGCATTAACTTTCTGCTACTCTTCATCCCTACCCTCCAGTTCAATAGCAAAATCAGGACACCGCAGTTGGCACAGACCACAGAGCACACAGTCTTCCGGTCTTACTACCACGGCCTTGTTCTCTTTCATTTCAAAAACGGAGCGTGGGCAAAATTCAACACATATTTTACAGCCCTTACACCAGACTTCATTCACTTTTACCGGTATGGTCATTTTATTGTTCTCAGAACCTGGCATTTAATACCACTCCTGTTATATTATGGCTGTAGAAGCCCTGCTCTCCAATACTTTTATTTTATTCTTTATAATAGTTCTAAAATCCTTTAACAGGGGTGAAAAATTTTTTACCTTCCTTAATAATCCTGTTTGTTTCTTTTAGCTTTTCAAGGTAAGAATAGCTCAGCGTTATAGCACCCACCGAAGATGCGGAACCGATATTAAAACCGTGGAAATCAGAACCTCCTGTTATTAATAAATTATATTTTTTAGCCAGGCGATAATACCGGAACTTATCAAATGCGGTATGATCGGGGTGAAATACTTCGATACCGATAAGACCGGCATTTACAAGAACTGGAACAATTCTATCTTCACCGTACAGACCGGGGTGTGCCAGTACAGGTATACCCCTTGCATTCCTGATTATATTTATGGCATCAAAGGGGTTAAATTTCATGCGTTTAACATAGGCCGGGCCATCAGGGCCGATGAACTTATGGAAAGCCTCTGCCGGAGTTTTGCAGTACCCCTTTTGGTAGAGAGCTACGGCCAGGTGCGGCCGGCCGGGCATTTCTCCTTTTACTATTTTAAATACGTCTGCCAGCTCAATATTAATACCAAGCTTTTTCAACTTTTTGATCATTTTGATCATCCTGTAGTAACGATTAAACTTAAAAGCTTCCAGAGATTTTTTGAAATAGCTGTTATCAGGGTCACAAAAAAAACCAAGAATATGGATCTCTCTTTGGCCGTAGTTGACACTCAGCTCCACACCGGGAACAATTTCCAGGCCCAGCTTTTTCCCTGCTTTCCGGGCAGACGGCATCCCCTGCATAGTATCGTGGTCGGTAATAGCGACTGCGGCAATCTTTTTCCGGGCCGCCTCGGCCACAACCTGTACGGGGCTCAGTATGCCGTCGGAGATATTGGTATGCACATGCAGATCTACACGACTCAAAGCCGCCACCTGCGCTTTCCGCTTTCCTCAGGACCTGCAAACTTTCCCCATTACCCTTAAAAAGTTTTCCCCGAGAATTTTCTGAACATCCCTTTCCGAAAAACCTCTCCGTAAAAATCCTTCTGTTAAAACAGGCAGGCAAGAAACATCTTCCAATAGTGGAATTGTTTTTTCCACACCATCAAAGTCGGAACCTATCCCCAGGTGGTCAATGCCGGCAATATCAGCAGCGTGCTCGAAATGGTCCAGCAGCTTATCCAGGGTGGCATCTTCGCCGCCAATAAAGGAAGGGCAGAAAGAGATTCCAATTACACCGCCGTTTTCCCGCAGGGCCCTGAGCTGCTCATCTGTCAGGTTGCGCCGGTGCCCGCATACCATGCGGGTATTGGCATGGGAAACAATTACCGGTCCAGAGGTCAGCATCATAACATCGAAAAATCCTTTTTCGGATATATGGGCCAGGTCTATCATCATCCCCAGGTTGTTCATTTCTTTTACTACTTCCCTGCCAAAGCGGGTTAATCCCCCTGATCCTTCCGGTTCATCTACCCCGTCTGCCAGCTGGTTCCTGTTGTTCCAGGTCAGCCCCAGCCCTCTTATCCCCAGCCGGTAAAGGATTCTCAACACCTCCAGCGCACCTTCGAGGACCTCCCCGCCTTCTACGGTAAGGACGGCGGCGATTTTTCCTTCACCATTGACCCGGAGAAGTTCATTATAACTGCCGACGGTTTCCAGCCTGCTGCTGCATTGCCCCACCGTTTCGTAATAGCTGTCCAGCAGCTGTATACACCTTTTCAGGGCACCGCAGGGCCCGTAGCGCGGTTCTACAAAAAGGGCGAAGAACTGTGCCCTGACGCCGCCTTCTTCCATGCGGGGAAGGTCCAGGTGCGCACACTCATTTCTGCGGGAAAATACGTAAGAACCTTTAACGCCCTGAAAATAATGGACGGTATCGCAGTGGGCATCTACTGCTCCATGACGAAAATGGAGCCCGGCCGACGCCGATTTGTTACTCCTATGAATATACAATATATCACCACCCTTTTCAAACCCTCATTGTCTATAATACATAAAAAAACACACCTTTGTGCAAGGAGTGTATACTTATCTGTATAGAAATATATAGTATTGTATGGATTCCTGTAATATTTCTGTTCGACTTTTCTAACGGGGCTCTACTATTAGTTTGATTGCCGTTCTTTCTTCACCGTCAATTTGGATATCCGTAAATGCAGGAATACAAATCAGATCGATACCGCTTGGAGCAACAAACCCCCTGGCGATGGCTACCGCCTTTACAGCCTGGTTAAGCGCCCCTGCACCAATAGCTTGCATTTCGGCTCCTCCGCGCTCTCGTAAAACTCCTGCTAAAGCCCCGGCTACAGAGTTAGGGTTGGATTTTGCTGAAACCTTTAATACTTCCATTGTTGTAGTACCTCCTTTTAATAACTCTTTTTATATAATGTTTTTTCTACAACTCATAGCGCCAACTAGGCTATAGAAATGATGCCTAATATAAAGCACCACATAATTATTTTATTCTTCAATGTTGAATAATTTCCTTCCCACGATTTAAAAAAACATTTATATTCTTTTAAATATTAAGCTTATTGAATATTCTCTTAATTTCAAGTGCCTGCCCATCCTGCCTGTTTATTTCCAGGTATACAGCGTTAAATATGCACTCACCCCCGGCAACCTTCCATTTAACAGGGATCCCGCTCAAAAACCGGTCCAGGACAGCGCCCGGGTCCAGGCCCAAAACGGAATTATAAGGGCCTACCATGCCCACATCACTGATATAAGCCGCCTTTCCCGGGTATATCCTCTCATCGGCAGTCTGCACGTGGGTATGTGTCCCTATGACAGCACTTACCCTGTCCTTTAAAAAAAACCCCATAGCCAGCTTTTCAGAGGTTGCCTCGGCATGAAAATCAACCACGATAATAGGTGTTATTTTCTGCATCAGCTTGATTTCTCTATCTGCTCTCTCAAAAGGGCATTCCGAAGGGGACATAAAAACCCGTCCCATTACATTTAAAACAGCAACTACACAGTCCCCCACGGGGTAAAAACCCACCCCCCTGCCGGGTGCAGAAGGAGACATATTGGCCGGTCTCAGCAGCCGGCTTTCCCCCCCGATCACCTGCAAAACCTCTTTTTTGTCCCAGACATGGTTGCCGGAAGTCAGTACGTCAACATGGTAGCCAAACAGCTCTTTTACAACTTCGGGGGTAACACCCATTCCTCCGGCCGCATTTTCGCAGTTGGCAATGACCAGGTCTATTTCATAATTATCTCTCAACCCCGGGAGAAGCTGCTTAACAGTACGCCGCCCAGGGCTGCCGACTATATCTCCTACGAACAGGATACGCAGGTATTTTCCCCCCTCATTTGTCAAAGACATACACTTTGCCGGCCTCTCTGAAAGCAAAGAGGTTTTCTTCCCGCCTGCTTTGAGGCGGGAGCATGTATTCAATGATGTTTTTGTCACCGGCAGAAAGGTCGTCATCAAGACATCTATTGCCGCGCAGGTCAATGATAACGTCATTTTTAAATTCACTCAAAACAAGGCTTCTGACGAGGTCTACCTCCTCAAAGGAAATGGTTTCTTTCTCCCAGGTAACATTCAGCAGGGTCCACATGTTAACCGTTCTTCTACCTATCTTCGGCAGAAGGGTGTCTATGTTTGCCACATCCCTGTAAGCCTGCACACACTTTATAAAATGCCGCTTAAATTTTATGTAATGTTCTTTCTCCAGTGTGCCCTTCAACATAAAAGAAAGCCTGAAGCGGGCTTCAATTAAATTATAGTTTATCGAAAAAATTTCGGGGAAGCGCACAAGCAGGGATATTAAAATGCCGGCGCTGGACATGTCAGGGGAGGACTCTACCGTTTTCATAACAGGAAACACCTCTTCAAGTATATGTATAGTGGGGCTGTCCACTCAATATAAAATTAATAATTCCATAATATCTTTATGAATTCCTTCTGCAAAAAGAAAAAAGTGCCTTTCGGCACTAATTACCAGTTAAAACTCTTTTCTAACGGGCATATTCGACGGCTCTTGTTTCCCTGATAACAGTAACTTTAATCTGCCCCGGGTATTCCAGCTCACCTTCAATTTTCTTAACTATGTCCCTCGCCACCTTGGTAGCAGCCAGGTCATCTATTTTTTCCGGCTTTACCATGATGCGTATTTCCCGCCCCGCCTGAATGGCGTAGGCCTTTTCGACCCCGTCAAAAGAGTCGGCAATTTCCTCGAGCTTCTCCAGGCGCTTTATATATGCCTCCAGGGTTTCTCTTCTCGCGCCGGGCCTTGCCGCAGAAATGGCGTCGGCAGCCTGTATTAAAACGGCCTCCATCGTTTGCGGTTCAAAGTCACCGTGATGAGCGGCCACGGCGTTGGTTATTTCAGCCGACTCTCGGTGTTTTTTAACGAGCTCCGCCCCGTTAACCACGTGGGGGCCTTCGGTTTCATGGTCGAGGGCTTTCCCGAGGTCATGCAGCAGTCCGGCCCTTTTGGCCATCTTGACGTCCAGGCCCAGCTCGGAGGCCATAATACCGGCCAGGTGGGCCACTTCAATGGAGTGCTTCAGTACATTCTGGCCGTAACTGGTGCGAAACCGCAGCCTTCCGAGCATTTTTATCAGTTCCGGGTGCAGATTGTGGACGCCTACTTCAAAAGCGGCCTGCTCACCCTCTTCACGTACCTGAACATCAACTTCCTGCTGCGCCTTGTCCACCATTTCTTCTATACGTGCCGGATGGATGCGCCCATCGGAAATTAGCTTCTCCAATGCAATGCGGGCCACTTCTCTCCTTATGGGATCAAAACCGGAAAGTATTACAGCTTCGGGGGTATCATCGATGATCAAATCAATGCCGGTCAAAGTTTCCAGGGTGCGGATATTGCGCCCCTCCCTGCCGATGATCCGTCCTTTCATTTCATCATTGGGAAGGTTAACCACCGACACAGTAGACTCGGAAACATGGTCGGCCGCGCAGCGCTGGATAGCCTGGGTGATAATATCACGGGCCTTTTTCTCCGCATCTTCACGTGCCTGGGATTCGATATCTTTAATCATCTGTGCGATTTCGTGCTGTATTTCTTCTCTTACCCTCGTTAAGAGAAGGTCTTTTGCCTCTTCGCTGGACATTCCCGAAATTTTCTCCAGCTCGGTCAGCTGCTGCTTGTATACCTGGTCCAGCTTTTCTTGAACGGCAGCGGTCTCGGCCTCTTTTCCCTTGAATTCCTCCTCTTTTTTCTCCAGGAAGGATGTCTTCTTGTCAAGAGCTTCCTCCTTCTGCAGCATGCGCCTTTCCAGCTTCTGCAGCTCCTGCCTGCGCTCCTTGGTTTCTTTTTCGAACTCACTTCTCAGCCTGTGAACTTCTTCTTTGGCTTCCAAAATTTTTTCTTTTTTAAGTGATTGCGATTTTTCTTCTGCCTCTTTAACGATTTTTTTTGCCGCTTCTTCAGCAGAGGCAATTTTCGCTTCTGCAAGATATTTTCGAATAAAATAACCGCAGCCCACCCCGAGAATAATACCGATAATACCGGTGATAATGTACAGGTATCCCAATTAAAGATGTCACCTCCTGCGTTTTGTTTTTAAAACATTATTGTTATTTTTATAAAATAAAATAAGCTGTGGGGTACACAGCTTTTTTAAAATAGAAATGGCCACATTTCCCTTTTAAATAACATACTGATCGCTTGTATATTATACTTTATGAGCATCCATATACATGGAAAGGCATGGTCAAATCTATTTTAAAGCAGCTATCCCACAAGACTGCTCTAACCCATTTCTGAAACAATTTTATCCTCTTTGCTGGAACATGTCAAGTAACATTGGTTTTCAGCCAATGGGGCGCTAAAACGATTTCTACCGGGACAAGCGGAAATATATACACCCGCCGTTATAATAATTTTCTTCTCTAAACTTTCTCCGACCTGGCCTCTTCAACGGGCTGGGCAGGTTCACGCGGTGAAAGATATTCGTACTGCCGGCGGATCTGTTTTTCTACTTCCGCGCATAAATCCCTGTTTTCTTTTAGAAACTCCCTGACGTTATCCCGTCCCTGCCCCAGCTTTTCATCACCGTAAGAATACCAGGTACCGCTTTTGCTGATGATATCCTTTTCTATGGCCAGGTCGAGGATGCACCCTTCCCTGGAAATACCTTCGCCGTAAATAATATCGAACTCAGCCTGTTTGAACGGGGGCGCCACTTTATTCTTAACCACCTTTGCCCTGGTGCGGTTGCCGATCATCTCATTCCCCTGCTTTAAGGTTTCAAGTCTTCTGATATCGAGCCTCACGGAAGCGTAGAATTTAAGCGCCCTTCCTCCCGGCGTCGTCTCGGGGTTTCCAAACATAACACCGACTTTTTCCCTGATCTGGTTTATAAATATTGCCGTTGTATGCGACTTGCTTATGGCCCCGGACAGCTTCCTCATCGCCTGCGACATCAGGCGGGCCTGCAGGCCTACGTGCGCATCACCCATTTCCCCGTCTATTTCAGCCCTGGGAACGAGCGCCGCCACTGAATCTATCACCAGCACATCGATAGCCCCGCTACGGACGAGGGCCTCTGCTATTTCAAGTGCATTTTCGCCCGTGTCCGGTTGGGCAACAAGGAGTTCATCAATATTTACCCCCAGCCTGCCGGCGTAAACAGGGTCAAGGGCATGCTCGGCATCGATAAAAGCGGCATAGCCGCCGTTCTTTTGAGCTTCGGCAACCACGTGCAGGGCTACCGTTGTTTTTCCGGAAGATTCCGGCCCGAAGACCTCCACCACCCTTCCCCGGGGCAGGCCTCCTACACCCAGCGCGATATCAAGCGGCAGGGCACCCGTCGGTATGACGGCAATATTGGCCCTTGTTTCTGAACCAAGTTTCATGATGGAACCTTTTCCAAACTGCTTTTCTATCTGCAGCAGCGCCATTTCCAAAGCTTTTTTCTTTTCCATGTCCTTTCAGCCTCCCAAATTATATGAACATCTGTTTGCTTGTATTATAACCTAATATTTCTCTACCGGGAAAAAAAATCCTGCCCCGGCGGTTATTTTTTTAAAAAGAATTTTTTAAGGGGGGTATATATTGGACCCTGAGGCTGCAGCCGGCTGTGCATCAAAAAAAAGCGGTCAACATAGAGGCTGCCCTTGCAGAACCACTGCTGCTCGAATATTTCCAGTGGGAATGTGAGCTGCTCGTTTCTTTTTTTTCTTCCCAGGGTCAGGTGCGGCCTGTAATTATCCCTGTCTTCTATTTTAAAACGGCACTGCTGTGACAGGGAAAGGACCGCCCTTCTCACTTCTCCCGCCAGCCGGCGCAGCTCTCCGCCATGCTGGATGCCGATCCAAAAAACGCGGGGGTTTTTGGGCCCCGGGAAGGCGCCCAGCTGCTCAAAGGTCACTTCAAAGGGGGTCACCTGTTCTCCAACCTTCTGCAGCGGCTCCTCCAGCAGGGAAACGGCTTTTTGGTCTATCTCTCCTAAAAAAAGCAGCGTTATATGCAGCAGCTCCGGGTTTACCCACCGCACTCCCTTTATTTTTTTCTGCAGCTGTTCCTGGATGGCAGCAAGCTCCTGCTTCAGGTTAAAATCCACATTTACGGACAGGAACGCGCGCATTGGCAGAGCTCCTTCCATTAGGACGTGCTTTAATAAACTATTTCCCCCATGAAAATCATTTTCCTTCCTTCTAGTTAAAAAAGAAACGTTCAAAGCTGAAATTAAAGGGAAAGTGTTTTACCCTGATCAAGTCCGCACCGGCGGGCCGGTAACGGCAGTCTTTATTTTCCCGCCTGAAAGTAAGCAGTACCAGGCTGTAGTCGGCCTCGAGGTTCTGCAGGCCCCTGATTCCCGAGCCTCCCGTTGAACCGGCATTGATCTCGATAAAACCGGCACCCTTTACGACATAGGGGTTGTGCAGGTGTCCCCCGAGCAGCAGGTGTCCTTCCTCCCGAAGATATTTAAATAGGGAGGGATTATGCGCGGCCACAATATCCACCTCTCCGGCACTTTTCACAATCTCCCGGAGAGTTAACGCCGCTTCTTCCATAATTTCTTCATCTGCGACGGACATCCGGCTTGAAAAAGAGGAGGGGTCGGCAATTCCAGCTATACTAAGGCCGGCAACCTCGACCACTCCATTTTCCAGTACAATCACGTTTTCAACTGCTTTAAGATGCTCTACTACCACCGGGGATTCATGGTTTCCGGGTATAAACAGGTAAGGAACGGGAAACGATGCCGCATTGCCAAGAAATTCCATTTCCAGGGCTGTGCCATAGTCGACCAGGTCACCGGTGTCAATAATGGCATCTATCTTATAAATACCGGCTACTTTTTCTATAAACTGGAAAGCAGTAGGGTTGTTGTGTATATCGGAAACGTGGAGAATCCTGACCGTATCTTCGCCCTTTTCGAAGTCGATATTGTCCTTCAACCCTTCACGCAGTAAAGTGATGTTTTCCGCTATCTCAACAAATTGGACACCGATATCCTCGATGACCCCCATACCTTCGCCCAAAACATCAAGCACCATGGGGGCAGCCTCAATTATGCCCACGTACTCCGCCTCTGAAAAAGCCGCCATGTCGTAGGACACGGCAGCGGCAGCGAGCAGGAGAAGCAGCACCAGCAGGCTTACCGCCCCGCTTATGACAATGTCCTTTAAGGCTGCATTGCGGCGCATCCACAGCACGTATCCGGCAGCACCGAGGGCAAAGGCCAGCATTAGTAAAAAAAGCACGTACATAATAAGATAGTTACCGGCCTGCTGGACGACATTATCCCACAGTTGGGGGCCGGAAACATCAGCGGCAGCTTCTGTTGCCTTATCAAGGTCGATATTAACGAGGGAAAAATGAAAATCAAGAGGGGGAAGGTGTGTATCGGCAACAGCTTTGCCGAGAGGGGGGAAGTGCAGCACTGTTTTACCGCTGCCCAGAAAGCCAACTTCAACATCAAATTGAAAAAAATCCGCATTTATACTAAAAGGGCCGAACAGGTTTATAACTATAAACGTCAGCAGCAGGCTGAACAGTACCGCTTTAGTGCCATCACCTCGACAGTTCATTAACAGACCCCGTTTTTTGCTCTTTATAGAGAAGCTCCCGCAGGAAGCTTCCGCTTATCCTTTCCTTCTCCAGGAGGAAAGCGGCCACGGTTTCAATAATATCCCTGTAATTTATAACCAGCAGGCGTACCTTTTCTTCCTGCTCGTTAATAATTTCCTTTATACTCTTATGCAGCAGGCTTACAGGCAGGTCTTTTATACTTACCACCCCCAGGGAAGACATCCCTGAAGAGATAATCTTTTTAGCTACCTCCACTGCCTGCTGAAAATCATTGGCAGCGCCTGTACTGCGGCTTCCCAGTATCTCTTCTTCAGTGATCGCCCCTCCCAGCAGCATGGCAATCTGCCCTTCCAGGTACTCACGGGTATGAATATAAATATCGTTTTCAGGGCAGTGCCTTATATAGCCCATTGCCTGTCCCCTGGGTATTATTGTTATGGTTGATACAGAGTTGGGCCGGATGCATTCACTGACCAGCGCATGACCGGTTTCATGGACGGCAATTCTCTTGTATTCTTCTTTACCGGGGCTTCGATCTATTTTCTCGCCCAGGATCACCTTGTCTATCGCTTCATAGAAGTGCCTCTTCTCCAGGCAGCTGCAGTTCTCGCGAAGGGCCGAAATGGCGGCTTCATTGGTGAGGCTTTCCAGGTGAGCACCCGAAAAGCCGAAGGTTTCAGCAGAGATTTCCCGGAGGTCAACATCGTCAGAGAGGGGCTTATTGCGGGTATGCAGCTCCAGGATCTGCAGCCTTCCTTGAACTTCGGGGAGATCGACCTGGACAATGCGGTCAAAACGCCCCGGGCGCAGGAGGGCCTCGTCAAGCAAATCAGCCCTGTTGGTAGCGCCTATAACTAAAATACGCACTTCATCACGCATGTCCATCCCATCCATTTCCACGAGGAGCTGGTTCAGCGTCTGTTCCATTTCTTTGTGAGACGAATTGAAGCTTCCTCTCTTTACCCCCAGGATATCTATTTCATCAATAAATATTATGGAGCTCTTTCTGCCCTTCTTCCTGGCCATGCTGCGGGCCTGTCCAAATAGCTGCCGGACCCTCTGTGCCCCTACACCGGCATACATCTCCACAAATTCACTCCCGGCAGCGGCGATATATTCGGAATCGGTGTAAAATGCCGCCGCTTTGGCCAGCAATGTTTTCCCTGTCCCCGGGGGACCGGCCAGCAGTATCCCTTTTATGGGCCTTATACCGAGCATGCTGATCTTGTTCGGGTCCCTGATAAAATCAAGCGATTCAAGCAGCTCCCTCTTGGCCGATTTTTGCCCCCCGACATCATCGAATGAGACGTTTTTTGAGGCCCTGCCGCGGTCCACCCTGGCCGGCGAAAACTGCTTTAAACCGCCTTTGAGGTCGAGGAATTTATATAAAAAAAAGAACAGCCCAAAAATTATTAACAGCGGGTATGCATTGTAACCAAGCCAGAGCAGGCCCACTATGATACCCAGGGCTGTCCCCACTCCAATCTCTTTAACCATAAATAAACCTCCGAAAAGCGAAGTAACCTGAAATAGTTAACATAATTAGTTTACAGATGTATTATACCATCAAAAGGGGTAAAAAACCAATAACAAAAAAATCCTCCTGTATTATTCCTCAATCTCCAAAACCTCATAGAGATAGCGGTCCCCGGCAGAAAGATGAAGATATATTCTTTGTCCATCCACATAGAGCCGGTAAGCGGTAATCTTGCTGTCCTGCTCCAGCAGCCTTGCAGTCTCAGCGCTCATAAAGCTGTAGTTTCCGAGCCTCTGCCCTTCCCTCAACGTAATATGGACCCGCCAGTAAGCTTCTTCCAGGTGCTCATCCCTTTCATCGAGAATGTTCAACTGGTAATCTTCTTCTCCGTAGTAGGAGATTATTATATCCTCCGCTGCCTGGTAGGCCGTCGCCAGGTTGTCCACCGGCGCCAGCTCAAGGTCGATTATATCCCTGTCTCTCAACACACTTATGTTGACCTCTTCAACACCTTCAATTTCCTTTAAGGAAAGGGTCAATGGCTCTATAACAAGGTTTTCCTGGCGCCACCAATTAAAGGCATAAATAGCGACAAATGCGGCAATAAATGTAGCTACTACGACAGGCCATTTAAATTGTCTTCTCAAGGCAAAATCATCCTCACAGTAGTGCTAAGTTTACATAATTATTATACCAGTACAGCCCGCCCTAAACAAGTTGACAAAAAAAGCACCTTTTCTTCCAAGAAAAGGTGCCTGCAATTAGGCCATTATCCGTAAAGTCTTGCGTAATTTTGGCAAGAAATATTGACGCTGGAGGTCGCAAAGCAGGGGGTCGGTTCTGTCACTTCCGGAGCGCAGCGGAGGACCCGGGGACATTCCTCTGCAAGAGGTGTGTCCCCGAACCTTGTAAATAATATTTTGCAGGGGAAGTTTTACTTGCCGAATTTAATCAGGTTGATATTGTTGTAGAAATAGGCAAACCCGGAAAGCAGCGTCACTGTGACTGCCACAAAGAGGGTAAGGCTTGTTAAAACCTCTGCAGGATAAAAGGCGGCAAATACGCTTACCCACCTGGAAGAGGAATACAAATTTGCCTTTATGGCCGTTTCCAAAATGATTGCCACAACCATGGAAATCTGTGAAAACGTTTTTACCTTCCCCCATCTGCTGGCAGTTATCACAATACCTTCTCCAGCAGCTACAAGGCGCAGGCCGGTGACCGCAAATTCCCTGCTCACTATCAAGAAAGCAACCCACGGGCTCAAGGTTCCCAAACCGACCAGCGAAATCAAGGCAGCCGTTATGAGCAGCTTATCCGCGAGCGGGTCCATAAGCTTCCCCAGCCTGGTGACACTTTCTTGTTTTCTGGCGATGTAGCCGTCGAGTTTATCTGTGGCAGCAGCAAGAATAAATATGGCGGCCGCCCAAAATTCCCCGTACGGCACCACCCTTAACAGCAGAAACACCATGAAAACAGGTACAAGAAAGATGCGTGTTAAGGTAATTTTATTGGCCAGGTTCATTATCAGCCATCTCTCCCATTAAATCATAGGCACCTGCAGCGGTTATCCTCGCCATTGACAGCGTTCCCTGTTCCATGCCCGACGCCCCGGAAAGGATTACCCTCCCGTCAACTTCCGGCGCCTGGGATGGCATCCTTGCATGAGCGGCTTTTCCCTTCCGGGCCGGGACATCAATGATCACTGCCACTTTTTCCCCGAGCAGGTCTTTGTTAAAACGGCGCGATATTTCTTTCTGCCGGCTCATTACCAGGTGCAGCCTTCTCGATGCTTCTTCAGCGCTTACAGGCTTGCCCTGACCGAAAGCGGCCGTCCCTCTTTCTGGAGAAAAAATAAAAGCGCCCAGCCTTTCAAAAGGGTGCTGCTCCAGGAAATGGAGGAGCTCTTCAAACTCCCGCTCCCCCTCCCCCGGGTATCCTACCATGACAGTCGTTCTTAGGGTTATGCCTTCCACAATCGTCCTCATTTTATGATACAGCGCCGCAATATCTTTGCCGGTAGTCTTCCTGCCCATCAGCTCCAGGATGCTGTCACTGACATGCTGGATGGGGATGTCAATATACTTGCATATCTTCGATTCGGTGGCCATAACCTGCAGTAACGTGTCGGTAACGTGTGACGGATGGGCGTACATCAACCGTATCCAGGCTATCTCACCGTTTAAGGCACAGAGGCGCTGCAGCAGTTCCGGAAGCATAAACCTGCCGTAGTAGTCCAGCCCGTAAGCCGTTGTATCCTGGGCCACGAGAATTATTTCCCTGGCACCAAGTCTCTGCACGGCACGTACCTCGGCAGCTATTTCATCTATACTTCTGCTGCGCAGCCTCCCTCTCAATGACGGGATCAGGCAGTAAGAACAGCGGTTATTACACCCTTCGGCTATCTTGATATATACGCTGTGGGGAGGGCCTGTCAAAAAACGATCTATCGATTTGGAGGAGGAAGAGCCTGCCCGGCTGAGTTTGGTCACCCCAGAACGGGCCCGGCCCTGGCCGGGGGCATTTTTTAAAATGACCGGGATGCTGCTGTAATTATCTATAGGTACAACATGGTCCACCTGCGGAATCGCTTTTTTTATTACGCTTTCCCTGTAGTAACCGGCAAGACATCCTACAACGACAATTTTATCCAGCCTGGCCGAGCTGCTCTTCTTCAGCCGCGCCGCCCTCTTGATTGCAGCAATGGTTTCTTTGCGGGCCTCCCGTATGAAGGCGCAGGTATTGATTATAACCAGGTCAGCCTCATTGAGCTCCGCTGTTAAACTGTAACCGTTTTTTACCAGGCTGCCGATGATCTCCTCGGAGTCCACGCGATTCTTGGCACAGCCCAGTGAAATGACGCAAAATTGACCGCTTTGCATAATAGAGTTTAGTTCCCCTGTAGGACCAGGATAATACAGGCATGCTGCAAGGTCAAAAAACGGTACTTCTACCAGGCAACTTTGTTCCTGTTTTTATTTTTACCGATCAAATCTTTGTTGACAGGGCACTAGCTTTGGGGAGGGGCTTTCCTGATAGTAACATTAAAAGGACTGCTGATCAATGATAAATTTTCCAGCGGGATCCCGTTCACTGTTACTTCTGCGGCGGCCGGGAAGCCCAGGCGGATCCACGTTTCACTGCCGTCCCCGATGTGCATGCCAGCCCCGGCTTCGTAGTTCTTTTCTTCAACCAGCCTCCCGTCCTGCTCTACCCTGACCCAGCACCGGGCAGTAAAGCTGATGTTGATGTCCTTCTGTTCTGCTCCTTTTAACAGGTAGACCGCTTCCCTTTCGCCGGTTTCCAGGGCTGCCAGTTCAGGTTCTACCGGCGGCGGCTCCACTGTCTCCGGTTCGTCCTCCTCGTCTTCGTTTAGTTCACTCCACGGCGCCTCTTCCTCTTCATCATTATAGATTTCGTTATTAAAGGGCATTCCCGTTTCTTCACCCCTGGTTTGGGACTGGTAATAATACCAGACCCCGCCCCCGGCCACAGCAACAAGCAGAATTATCCATACCAGCATATTGATAGAAAAAGGAATGCTCTCTTTCTGTACCAGGATCGGTTTTCCCACCGCAGATTTTTCCCTGTTGATGTCCTTTTCCGGGGGGGCCCCCCTCTCCCCGGTCAACTCCCTGTAAAGAGAAATAATTTCGGAGGGCTCAAGGCCCACCGCTTCAGCATAATTGCGCAGGGCTCCTTTTACATACACCTCCCCGGCAAAGGCAGAAAAATCTCCCTTTTCCATCATTACCAGGTACTGGGGCTGGATTTTGGTCTGCCTGCTTATTTCTTCCAGGGAAATGCCTTTTTCTTCCCGGGCCCTGCATAATTGTTCACCGATTTCTTTCAACAAATATGCCCCCCTCTGGTTTAATAAGGGCTTCAAAAAGTCTTTGTTTAATTCCGCCTGAGCTTTTCTTTAAGAACCGCGGCGGCCTGTTCGCTGTTCATTAAAAGCGGGCGCGGTTTGCTCCCCTCATACGGTCCTACTATACCGATACGCTCCAGCTCGTCTATCAGCCGCGCCGCCCTTGTATAGCCAACCCTGAACCTTCTCTGGATAAGCGATATAGATGCACATCCTGTCTGTATTATAAGCTCAACTACATCCGCTAGCAAGGGGTCACTTTCTTTATCTTCTTCCACGGAGAGATCATCTCCCATTTCCTCTGAGAAAAAAGACTGCTGGTAAACGGGGCTCTCCTGCTGTTTAATAAATTCGACAATGTTAAATATGTCCCTTTCGCTGACAAAAGCACCCTGCACCCGCATGGGCTTGTGCATACCGATAGGGTAGTAGAGCATATCCCCGCGCCCGAGGAGCTTTTCAGCGCCTCCCATATCCAGGATAGTCCTGGAATCAGCCTGTGAAGAAACGGCAAAGGCGATTCGCGATGTTATATTAGCCTTGATCAGCCCGGTAATAATATCCACAGAAGGGCGCTGAGTGGCAATGACGAGGTGTATTCCGGCAGCACGCGACATTTGGGAGAGCCTCACTATGGAATCTTCTACCTCTGATGGGGCAACCATCATCAGGTCGGCCAGCTCATCTATAACGACCACTATATAGGGCAGGGCTTGCTCAAGACCGTCCCCGCCGTTGCCTTTGACCTGCTCATTATACCTGCTTATATCCCGGACCCCCTCCTGGGCAAAAAGGTCATACCTTCTTTCCATTTCCTTTACCATGCTGCGCAATACAACGGAAGCTCTCTTCGGTTCAGTGATCACAGGCGACACCAGGTGCGGAATACCGTTATAGATACTCAGCTCCACAAGCTTGGGGTCGATAAACAGGAACTTCACAACCCAGGGGGTCGCTTTCAGTAAAATGCTGCAGATGATCGTGTTGATACAGACGCTCTTACCGGATCCCGTAGAACCGGCGATGAGCAGGTGGGGCATCTTCAAAAGATCCGCAAATACAGGGACTCCGGTTATATCCTTACCCAGGCCGGTAATTAGAGGAGAATTGGAATTGAGAAAGAGGGGGTCCTCGAGCACCTCGCGCAGGTAAACGAGGGATATTATCTTGTTGGGCACCTCGATGCCCACTGCCGCCTTCCCGGGTATGGGCGCTTCGATGCGCACGTCGGAGGCAGCCAGGTTCAGGGCCAGGTCGTCACTGAGGCTCAATATCTTGCTTACCTTTACACCCGTTTCGGGCTGGATCTCGAAACGGGTAACTGCGGGCCCGGTCTGTATTTCCTTTATTTTCACTTTTACCCCAAAGCTCTCAAAGGTGCCTTCGAGGGCCCGTGCCCTTTCCTGGATAACCTTCTGCTGCTGGTAATCGCGCAGCCTGCCGACCCTGGTCAGTATGCTGACCGGGGGAAGCTTGTAATCTTCAAACGGCCTGTTCTCTTCAATTATGCGGGCCAGGTCGGTGGAGGAGGCTTCCTGGTCGCCCTCACCGGCATCCCCGTTTTCCGTCCCTGTAAAATGTTCACGCGAAAGGAGCGGCTCTTTTCGCTCCTTTTCACCGGCAAGCACAGCGGCGGTGGTTTTCTCGCTTTCTTCTACTGTTTCTTCTGCCTCGTATTCCTTGGCCTCGTACCCTTTAATGGTATAAGTTTCCTTGAGGTTATGCCGTTTATCCAGCCCGTTTTTCACCCCGACCAAATCCCTGAAGACAATCCACAGGTGCCGGCCCGCTTTCTTTAGAATGCTCCACATTTCCGGCAGAATCTCCAGCAAGGAGCTGTTCGTTACGAGCAGCAGGGCCACAACACCGAGAGCACTGATGACGATATAGCTGCCCAGGTCCTTGAATAAAAACAGCATCACAACTGCCAGCAGGGCACCGAGGAGTCCCCCTCCCTGTCCCTGAAGCACCATTCCCAAAATAGAGCTGTAAAAGCCTTCCCCGGCTATTACTTCGATATGCTGGAAGGTCAGCTTCAAGTGCAGGGAGACAACAAAGAGACAGAATATGATGGCCAGGCCGTAAAAGCGGTTCCTTAAATTTTCAATCCGTTCAGAAAAAAGCTGCCCTATGGCTGCCGCACCCAGCAGGAATGGAAGCGCCACCGTTCCTTCACCGAAAACTGTCCCAAAAACAACATTAACAACTCTGCCCATCATGCCGGTCTGCGCGGTAAAGCGTGTGCCGGCGCAAATAAATACGGCCGCTGCCAGCCAAAAAACGGCCCAGAGCTGCCTTTTCATGGTTTCATCTTTACGGCTGTAATTTTTGGAGACACTCTTTTTCTTTTTGGATGCCATAGCGCTTACACCCCGCAGGAGATTCCACAATACGTTTCGACAAAGTTATATTTCGACAAAAAACCCCTTTAACCTTTAAAAATGGAAACTTGAAAATATTATTGTCACAATCCCCACAAGCCAGCAGTAATAGGAAAAATAAAAGAAGCGCCTTCTTTTCAAAAGCCCGATAAATAACCTGATCGCAAAAATGCCGGAAACAAAAGCGACAACTGTGGCCAGCAGGTACGGGTAGAGGTATTCCACCCTTTCTCCCGATCCCAGCAGCTCCCAAAATTCCAGGAAAGTAGCACCGGCAATGGCTGGCAGCGCCAGGAGAAAGGAATACCTGATGGCCGTTTCCCGGTCAAGCCCCCTAAGTAGAGATCCCAAAATGGTGGAACCGGAGCGGGATATACCCGGTATAATGGCTATTCCCTGGAATATTCCTATTACCAGCGCGTCCAGGGCATACATGTCCTTTATTTCTCTTTTTTCCAGTTTCAGGTTGTTTATTATCCACACTATCAACCCGGTAACCAGCAGCGTGACACCGACCAGATCAGGCCTGTCAAAAAGCCCTTTGAAAAAAGGCCCCAGCAGTAAACCCATCACACCGGCCGGGATGGTGCCAATGAGCAGGAGTATGAGCAGTTTCTTTTCACGTTCATCGTGGAGGAACCCCCTCAGCAGGTTGTAAATGTCCTGCCAGAAAACACACACAATGGAAAGCAGGGTCCCGAAATGGACCAGCACCTCAAAGGTTACGCCGGGCTGGGTTACGCCGAGAAAATGCTGCGCTATGACAAGGTGGCCGGAGCTGCTTACAGGCAAAAACTCCGTCAGTCCCTGCAGCAGTCCAAGCAGTGCCGCCTCCAGGTAGCTCATTTTAATCGCCTCTCCCCCGTTTTATAACTGTTGAAATATCAACTTAAACTTCTGCAGTAATTATTAATTCTCCTCTTTTATTAAAATGCGCGTTTTGTGCCCCTGATGATATATTGCAATATATATGCATAAATGTCAACTACAGGAAGAGCCACGGCGGCGCCGGCCAGGTTGTATATGAAGTGAGCATTGGCCACCTGCTGAGAAAAATCGCCTGCAGTAAGAGCAAGCAGCATCAGGAAATATTTCCATGCCGGCACTACCAGCAGCAGTGACATCATATTGAAAATAAAATGCCCCCACGCAACCTGCCTGGCGGGCAGAACTGTGCCTGTGGAGGCCAGGATAGCAGTAATACAGGTGCCTATATCAGCCCCGAGGACCATGCCCAGGGCTTCGGATACACTGAGGGCCCCTTCTTTAACCAGCAGCGTTACCATACCGATGGTAACGCTGCTGCTCTGTATCAGTACCGCTGCCCCTGCCCCCGTTAACACTCCTTTCCAGGGCTCATCTTTGCCAAAGCTAAGCAGTTCTGTAAACCACGGTGTATCTGAGAGCGGCTTCAAGGAGTAGGAGAGCAGTTCAATGCCTCCAATAAGCGCTGCAGCCCCCAGGATAACCCTTCCACCATAATTTTTTTTAAACAGCGCCTCCAGCGACAGCACTGTAACCCCCGCTGCAAGCAGGGGCATTATGAGAAACCCGGTATCGAGGGAAAAAAACTGGACCGTAATGGTTGTCCCCAGGTTGGAACCGATAACTATGCAGAGGCCCTGTCTCAAGCTCAGAAAACCTCCGTTGATAAAGCCGACCACTATTACAGTTACCATACTGCTGCTCTGTAAAAAGGCCGTGGCCAAAAATCCGGCCGTAAACGCACCCGGCGTCGTGGAAGTATATTTCTGCAAAAATCTGTCCAGTGCTCCACCGGATATTCTCTTTAAATTGGTGCTGATATACTTTATTCCGCCAAGCAGCAGAAAAAGGGCCGCTATAATTTTAAGCACGGTTAATAGGAGCATTGACAGGCCCCTCTCCAGCAACAGCTATTTGCTCCCCGCTTAAAATTTTATACATAGAGCGCTTTTGTTAGAACATATTGCCGCCGTTACATTATCCGCCTGGCAGCTAATAATAACGACATTCCTGGAGAGAATAGTACAGAGAAAGGAGAAGATAAAAGTTGGGCCAGTACAGCTCCGAAGAATACCCGCACATACAGGATCCACCCCTTAAAGAGCCGTCCGGTACGCCTCCGGAAGAAAAACAGGATAGCAGCGGGCCTTCCGAAAGGAACATTGAAAAATTGGGCCAGCTTACTATCCCCTCACCGGACAACGAAATCTTCACCCTCACTATTATAGGACAGATCGAGGGCCATCTTATCCTGCCACCTCAAAACAAGACTACCAAATACGAGCATGTTATTCCACAGCTGGTCGCCGTGGAACAAAATTCCCACATCAAGGGGGCGCTGATTATCCTCAACACTGTCGGCGGAGATGTAGAAGCAGGTCTGGCCATAGCTGAGATGGTCAACACCTTATCCAAGCCGACAGTATCGCTGGTGCTCGGGGGGGGACATTCTATCGGCGTGCCCATTTCCATCTCATGCCAGAAAAGCTACATTGTACCCACTGCGACAATGACAATCCACCCCATCAGGCTGGCCGGCCAAATAATTGGGATATACCAGTTTTTTGAGTACCTGGACAAAATGCAGGACAGGGTAATAGAGTTTGTCAGTAAAAATTCAAAGATGTCCAGAGAAAAGTACAAGGAGCTGATGTTCAATACCAGTCAGCTGGGCCGGGACATCGGCACGGTCCTGGTGGGACAGGAAGCGGTAGACCTGGGTTTGATCGACGCCGTCGGGGGGCTGTGGGATGCCGTGAACACCTTGAAAGAGCTGATCAAAGCGAACGACGGGGAATGATAAGCCGGCCTCTTAGAAAGATAGAAAGGTAGACAGGATACAGGTAGCTTAGGCACTCAGGAGCTGAAAAAAATGGTACTGTACACACCGCTGCCCCTGGAAATAATACTGAAGGGCAGCGAAGAAAAAAAGGGGCATTACCTCCAGATACCTTACCAAGGGGGGACACTCGAAGTAGAGCTGATATCTGCTTCAAGGGCCAGGATCGTGCGCCTGTACAGCAATAATATCAACGACTATCTCCATCCCGGGCTGCAGCCAGGGACAGAAATTCAGCTACAATGGAGAAGGAATTAAGCTATCTGGTGCAGCGTTTTGAAGCGCTGGCATACGAAATTGAGATTTCCGAAAGCCTGGTGAAGGCATATTTCACCTTATGGCTGCTGATAGCTTCTCTGCAAGTGCTCGGCTCCGTGGGACTTTTTATCGTTTTTCAGCAGCGGAGCGTTGCCCTGGACATCAGCTTTGCCTTCTCGCTTATCCGCAGGACGGGCCTTTCTATACCTGGGCAAAACCTGGGCAAATATGACCAGGCGGTAGAAATGTTTAACAGAAGGATAAACTTTGCCCCGGAACTAAGGGAACCTTACTTTTACCGGGGGATGGCTTTTGCATACAGCGGTAATATCGAAGCAGCGTTTGCGGACTTTGCCACCTACCTGGGACTGCCACCGGGAAGCCCGGAAAAGTATATCCTGACCAGAATTATGGGCGAGCTGCCGGAAGAAGTTATTTTACTCCTGGAAGGCCAAAACGGCGGTTTATAAAGGCTGCCAGGAGAATAATTAGTAGAATACCACGGTCGCTCAACAAAAAGGCACTGCTTTTTACGAATTAGAATATTCTACACGGTTTGAAAATATGGTAAAATTTAATGAACGTTATGTAAGTATCGGAGCAGGTGTATATGCGCATGTTTTTCCATAGGTGGTGCTGTAATGCATGATGCTGCATCAATTAAACAAACAGTAGCCGAAGTGGTCAACAGGATTTATGAAAGAGATGGCTTTGCTGAGGATTGCTATTTTTATAAAAATCGACACACGTTCATACATGATGTGGAAAAAGCGGTGATTAATCACTGGCAGTCCACCAGGGTTAAAAATACATATCGGGACTTTTCTGTTTTTGTGGAGCAGGTTGCCAGAGTCTTTGACCGCTACGCTCCTGAAGTGTACCGGCTCCTTTTGCCTCATGATATGTCCCGTCCGCAGACCTGCCCCTTGTACAGGGTCGCCCATCAGATGATCAGCCGCTATGGCAGGCTGGGCACTTTTTTCAGTGCCGAGGATGCCCTTGTAGCAACGATAGAAACAATCATGGTCAGCAAATTATCCCTCCTTCAGTTTAACGGGCACTCTTCATTAAAAACCTGGGTTATGGCTGTTCTAAATAATGTAATTCTGCAGCAGGCCAGAAAAGAAGGGTTAATCGGCGAGCGCCCCGGCTCAAAGGTTTTTTCCTGGGAAGGACAGCCATTTGATGAAGGCCCTTCCAGCCAGGAATTGTATGCCGATGAAAGCTGTGGCCAACCGGAAAAGGCTCACGAGCACAGCGATTGGTTGCACCGCCGGTTAAAATTTTTAATGGAACTTGTTAGACAGGGAAAAGCAGAGCAGCCTGGCATCCCCGAAGGAAAATGTTCCCCCAGACTGGAACGAGCCTGGATTCTTTGGAACGATTATTTTGCTGATTTCTTCCTGGAATACACCGAACTGGTCGGAAGCGGCCATGAATTCAATCCCCCGCCTTTTTCGTTTCCTGCAGCAGAAATAGCCGACCTTGGCAAGAAAGGCGGACATAACCCGCATTACAGCGATTACCTGGCCCGGGAAATCGGCAAAATGCGCGGTTGGACTGCGCGCGGCATCGAAGACGACCTTTCCCTTCCCCGCACTCCGAAAGATAAAAGCAGGCTGCGGGCGGCGGTAAGGGTGCGCCGTAACGAAGGAAAAATAATACTGGTAAAAGACCTGCAGAAGTAATCAAATCATGGGGAGGCATACGGTTTATGACTGATCCTGTGAAACAACCCGGCTGCCTGGATTGCATGGATAATCTCCCGGCATATATCGACTATAT
>PWRZ01000125.1 GCA_003563385.1 Syntrophomonadaceae bacterium | reverse complement strand
TCCTTCCTGGTGAAGGATTTTTTTATAAAATTGCCTGTTGGTACTGGTCGGTTTTAGTTGCTTTTAGTTGTTTTGAGCTTTACGGTGGTATATAATTATAACAGGAATGGAGGTGACATTATGGCCGCGGGAAAAGAACTGATCACCGCCCTGGCCCTGGCCGAAGCCCTGGATCTTTCCGTGGAAACTATCTGGAGATACACGAGGGAAAATAAAATACCTTATGTAGAGTTAGGCAGCAGGCAGTACCGCTATAAGCTTGACGATGTTATCAGGGCTCTGAGCGGCTCAGCTGTTCGGGAAAACCCGGCTTGCTTCAACGCCGAACCCGCCAAAAAGTACACTTACCAGGACTACCTGGAACTGCCGGAAGAACCCGGCTATCGTTTTGAAATTCTCGAAGGGATGCTCGTTAAAGACCCTTCACCCAATGTCATGCACCAGCGAGTTGCCCGCCGGCTCCAGCGGGTCCTGGAAGACTATTTCTGGGAGGTTGACCCCGGCGGAGAGGTTTTCAATGCCCCTTTAGATGTAACCCTCGGTGACACGACCGTAGTCCAGCCGGACCTGCTTTACGTGCCTGGAGAGCAAAAAAAGATTGTAAAAGAGGCCCGCATCGATGGGCCGCCGACACTGGTGGTGGAAGTACTGTCCCCTTTTAGTATCCGCAAGGACCGGATTCGAAAGCTGCGTATCTACCAGGATGTCGGGGTCCAGCATTACTGGATTGTCCATCCCGAGGAAAAGCTGCTGGAATGCTTTTCGCTGCGTAATGGTTTTTACGCCCTGGTCACAGGAGGAATGGAGGGGGATATTGTCGAGCACCCCGATTTCGCGGGCCTGTCCATTGACTTGAAAACCCTCTGGTAGCCGCCGGCCCCCCTTATCCAACCGGGACAGCCCTACCCCTGTTTTTCTTTTTGCTCTTCCTGTACTTCGTGGGAATGCTTTAGGCTGCCGTCCATGGTGCCCCGCACTTGCTCTCTTTCCTCGGCAAAGTCAAAGCCCGTCCAGATGCCGATGGAACCAAGCACCGAGTCCTGGGGATGAAACTGTCGGAAAATCTTAAAATAATAGGCTGCCTCCCGGCTGTTGATCGTCGCCTTGGGGTTTTCAGCTTTAATGCGTTCATACTCCTCTTCACTTATCTCACTCTCGGCCAGTCTTTCCCCCAGGTCTTCGCAGCCGGCTCCCTGGGTATACTGTACCTTGTAGCGCCACAGAATGTCATCGGGCAGGTAACCGGTGCCCTGGAAAGCCATTCTCAGGATCCATTTTTCTATCTTGTCCTCACTATCCTTGGACTGGCGGATTTTCAGCTCGGGGGATATCTTCATGGCCAGGTCAACCATGGCCACATCCAGGAAAGGTACCCTCAGCTCCAGGCCGAAGTACATGCCCATACGATCGGCACGCTGCAGGTTTATGTTGTGCAGGCTCCCGATACACCGCCGGGCCTCCTTGGTCTGCATATCCATTGGATAATGCTTCATGTAATGATAGCCGCTGAACAGCTCGTCGGCACCTTCTCCTGTCAGCACCACCGTTACATACTCGGCAGCCAGCTTGCATGTAAAGTAGCAGGGGACGGCACAGCGCACCAAAGAGGGATCGTAACTCTCCAGCTTATTGATAACCGTGGGCAGCACTTCGTAGTAATCATCTTCGGTGAAGACAAGCTCGTGGTGCGTGGAGCCGATATGCTTGGCGGCAATGCGGGAGGCCTTGAGATCATCGCTCTCCCCACCGTGTTTATCCTTCATACCGACAACAAATGTATGCAGGTGCGGAATTTCCTCGGCGGCAATTGCGGCTACCAGGCTGCTGTCGATACCGCCGCTGCAGAAGGAGCCGACGTGGATTTCTTTATCAGCCAGGAGCCTCTTTTTCACGGCCTCAATAAAGGTTTTCCTGATCAGCTCGCACGCTTCTTCCGCGTCCTCAAGGAGATGTTCCTGGACCTTCGGGATCTGGTAATACTGCACAAACCCTTCACGTGGGGTGTAATAATGTCCGGCGGGAAACTCGTGGACCTCCTCCACCTCGGCCAGGCTCATGGCACCCAGTTCCGAAGCAAAGTAAAGGTTACCATTAACATAGCCGTAATAGAGCGGCTTGATACCGATTGGATCGCGCGCCAGCATGAAGTCATCTCCATCGAAGATGGCGAAAGCAAACATTCCATCCAGCTCTTTGACGCATTCCGGCCCTTTTTCCTGGTAAAGATGAAGAATAGACTCGGTATCGGAGACGGTCGTGAAATGGTACTTGCCGGCCAACTTCTCCCTGATCTTTTTAAAATTGTAGATTTCGCCGTTGCAGATAATGCCGGTCCTGCCGTCGTTGGCCAGAATAGGCTGGTGTCCCTTCTTTATATCAACGATAGAAAGCCTGGTATGGCCGAAAACAGTGCTGTTAAAAGAATGCATACCGCGATCGTCGGGCCCGCGATGAGGCAGGGCATTCAGCATTTTACTGATGGTTTCCGTATCCTTCACTCCAAAGCATCCAGCAATGCCGCACATTAATAATCACCTACTAGTTTTTAAATTTTAAGTACCTATTCTACATTATAGAATAAGATTCCATGTTTGTCAATAAGCGGTTGTAGGGCTGATTGGCGGCTATGCCGGGTGATTTTGGAGCTCATGTAAATATGGCCGGTCTATCACCTCTGTTATCTCTATTATCATATGGAGCCAGGTTTCACTATGAGGTAAAACTGTCAGCGCCAATTTAAATCTTTATCTTTTCTATTTGCCATTAGTCCCGGGTGGAGCTTCGTTATAATCTATGAAAAGGCCGCCATTACAGAGAAAAAGCTTATAGCATACAAGCCAATATAAATAATAACCTTGTAGGGGTAGTAGGGTTTCTTGGTTTTTAAAATAGCCCATACAATGAC
>PWRZ01000121.1 GCA_003563385.1 Syntrophomonadaceae bacterium | reverse complement strand
TAACCGTTCTTTTGGACCAGCTCCAGGGCATGGTCAAGGCGCCCGGGAGAAGCAGCAGGATCCCTGGTGTAAGTTTGCCTGAAATTCTCATGAAATACAACTTTCATAACTCAGCAGTACTTGTCGTACCTTCCTCCTCTCCATTATTTTTCGTGGACGAGGCCGACTATGGGAAGCCTCATTTTATACCTTCCAAAGCCGTATATTGAATTCTCGCCCATGTGCAGAAACTGGCCCAGTTTAAGCAGGGGCAGAAACTCGTCCAAGCCTCCCGTGTAGGTTGCTTCCCCCAGCAGTCCCCTGCCCTGGTGCACACTTTTAATACCCTTTTCCGGTGAGACAAAACGGGTGAAATCCTTCACCTTCTTAATCGTTTTGGCCCGTTCCAAAAAATCCCGGTAATAAAGCTCCACTTCCTTCATGTTGTGATAAAAATAGTAAATGGTGGAGGCCCTCATGGTCAGCTCCCTGATAATATGATAAAAATAGAGCTCTTCGAGGTAAACACCCTGCTCCTCCAGGAAAGTAGGGGACAGGAAAAGGAGGGACATTTTTTTAAGGGGCGGCTGTCCCGCAGCCCACGTTTCAATATGTCCCCAGGTAACAATTGTCTGCTTTACCGCGTTTTCGCCGCTCTCCATGCTGTGGAGAGATTGTTCACGGCCCCCAAAAGGATTATGTAGCGTGACATCGTGCAGTTTATAGCTGCCTTTGCCTGGCCCCAGGCCCTCTTCTCCAAAGCGCCCTAAAATGATTGCCAGCTGCTCCAGTAAATTTATGCCGCTGCCGAACAGGTTAAGGTTAAAGACAACCTTTTCTCCTCCCGCATAGTCTGTCTTTTTATCCAGCGGCGGCTGCCAGACAAAAGGGGCGCACAGTCTGCCGGCGCGGTTCATTATACGCCAGCCGGTTGGAATGTTTTCATACATACAGGCATAGATACACTGGCGGTTGAGAAGGCAGTCCATGCATTTTTTATTCTCCATCCTGCAGGCATGTTCAAATACAATGTTTTTGAACTGCTCATCTACCAGTATTGCCCCCTTGAAGGGAGGAAGCTGCATTCCCTCTCTCCCTGCAATTAAGGTAAACCGGCAGCAGGCCAGGCGAAGGTCTGGGAGCAAAAGAAAACACCTCGATTACAGCGCTGCTTGTAAAGCAGCAGATGTTTATACAATTCTTGTTTAAAGCCCCATTTTCCTGCAGGAAAAATACTGTCAATTATGTTATAATTAATACTGGTCGACAAAATAGCGCTCAGGTCAGGATAACAGTTGAACACAGGCTGCTGTCTTTTCAGTTATTTCGAAATGGGAGAGCTACAAGGAAAATGTGTAAATATACACAGTTAACTAAATTCGTAAAGGGGGTATGCCGACATGGACCTGAACCTTTTCACTAACAAGGGTCGAGAAGCAATTGCCGCCTCCCAGCATATCGCAGCACGCTATCATCACCAGCAGATAGAACCGGAGCACCTGCTGCTGTCCCTGCTGGACCAGCAGGAAGGCCTGACCCCGCAGCTTTTAAATAAGGCCGGGTTAAACGCCGAACAGGTTAAAAAAGAGCTCGAGAGCAGGCTGGCATCCCAGCCGAAAGTTTATGCCGGCGAGGGGACGGCCGAACAGATATACATGGGAGCACGGCTGGCCCGCGTGCTGGACCACGCCACCAGAGAAGCTTCCTCGTTTAAAGATGAATATACGGGGGTGGAGCACCTGCTTCTTTCCATACTGGAAGTGGATTCCGGCCCGGCACGGGAGATACTCAAAAAAGCCGGTTTGACAAGGGATACATTTCTGCAGTCCATGCAGTCTGTCAGGGGACACCAGCGGGTTACCAGTGCCGACCCGGAGAGCACCTATGAAGCCCTGGCCAAGTACGGGCGCGACCTTACCGAGATGGCCGGAACCGGGAAGCTGGACCCGGTCATAGGGCGCGATGAGGAGATACGCCGTGTTATCCAGGTGCTTTCACGGCGCACCAAGAACAACCCTGTGCTCATCGGTGACCCGGGGGTTGGTAAAACAGCGATCGCAGAAGGGTTGGCCCAGCGGATCGCCAAAAACGACGTCCCCGAGGGACTAAAAAACAAGATTCTCTTCGCCCTGGACATGGGCGCCCTTATAGCCGGTGCCAAGTACAGGGGAGAATTTGAAGAAAGGCTCAAGGCCGTGCTCAAGGAAATCCAGGAATCGGAAGGAGAGATCCTTCTTTTCATCGACGAGCTGCACACTGTTGTCGGTGCCGGCGCCGCCGAAGGAGCCCTGGACGCCAGCAACCTGCTCAAGCCGATGCTGGCCCGCGGAGAACTGCACTGCATAGGGGCCACGACCCTGGCCGAGTACCGCAAGAATATCGAGAAAGATGCCGCCCTGGAGCGGCGTTTCCAGCCCGTCGTGGTGCGGGAACCGAGCGTCACCGATTCCATTTCCATACTGCGCGGCCTCAAGGAACGCTACGAGCTGCACCACGGCGTTCGCATAAAGGATTCGGCGCTGGTGGCCGCCGTTATGCTCAGCAACAGGTATATTACGGACCGTTTCCTGCCGGACAAGGCCATAGACCTTGTCGATGAATCGGCCGCCCTGATCAGGGCCGAAATAGACAGCATGCCCACGGAACTGGACGAAGTTACCAGGCGTATAATGCAGCTGGAAATCGAGCGCGAAGCGTTGAAACGCGAAACCGACGAGGCCTCCGGCAGGCGGCTGCAGGAAGTGGAAAAAGAGCTGGCCGGGCTGAAGGAAGAGGCCGATAAACTGCGGAGCCGCTGGGAGGAAGAAAAGGAAACCATCGCCCGGCTCAGGAAGATCAAGGAAGAAATTGAGGAAACAAAGATAGCTATGGAGAAGGCTGAAAGGGAATATGACCTTAACCGGCTCGCCGAGCTGAAATACGGACAGATGG
>PWRZ01000139.1 GCA_003563385.1 Syntrophomonadaceae bacterium | reverse complement strand
TATAGACTATATTAACTTTTATCACTGGGTTAAATATATGTACACCGTTAACCTGGCCCTGCTGGGCCTAGTCTTGGTGGTGGGCCGTGAGACCAAGGGTGCCATGCGCTGGATTTCAATCGGCTATTTCGATCTCCAGCCCTCCGAGATTGCCAAGTTTATAATGATTATTACCCTGGCCAAGGTATTGGCGGAAAAAGAGGGAAAATTTGAAAGCTTTGGCAGCTTACTTTTACCGCTGCTCCTTACCGCTGTACCGATGGGGCTGATCTTTTTACAGCCCGACCTCGGCACGTCCCTGGTGTTTGCCGCCCTGATGATGGGCCTGTTCTATGTGGCCGGAGTGAAGCGGCGCCACCTGCTCTATCTTACCGGGGCCGGACTGGCGGCGATACCGGTATTCTGGCATTTTTTGCTCCAACCGTATCATAAAAGCCGGCTGCTGGTTTTTGTCAACCATGAACTGGATCCCATCGGTGCGGGCTACCAGCTGTTGCAGTCGATGATTGCGATCGGTTCCGGTGGGCTCTTTGGTAAAGGCTATCTGGACAGTACCCAGGTACGCTTGCAGTTTCTACCCGAGCACTATACCGATTTCATTTTCTCCGTGCTCGGTGAAGAGCTTGGCTTTGCCGGTGCAGCCGGCTTACTTTTACTTTACTTCCTGCTAATCTACCGCATTCTCTGGATCGGCATCCATTCCAAAGACCAGTTCGGAGCCCTCATTTGTACCGGGGTGGCGATCATGCTTACCTTTCAGGTCCTGGTCAATATCGGTATGACCATTAGCATCATGCCGGTTACGGGACTGCCTCTCCCCTTTATGAGTTATGGGAACAACGCCCTGCTGGTTAACCTCCTGGCGGTGGGCCTGGTGCTTAATGTTGGCATGCGCCGTCACAAAATTCAATTTTAACTTTACCCTGGCCTGTAATTAATTCATAAAACCCCCCTGACCCCAATATATATATAAGGACAAACCTGATCAAAACGATTGGAGCAGGTCATGATCTTGAAAAAAAGGCGCCGGGCCCCTTCATCCACCCTACGGGCCAGGTTAAACAAAAAGGTACGTTCCGAAAGCAGCTGGAGCCGTTATAACCCCTTTGAAGAGGAAGAACGGAGCCGGGGCTTCTTCCCGGCCCATGTCTCCGCGAGGGTACGTGCCCCCGGCGCTCGCATGAGCCTCCCCGACCAAACCGGCCGGGCAAGGTGGGCTCGATGTGGAACGCGGCCTCCGGACGGTGTCGATCATCGAGGACCGGTACCCCGACCCCGCCACCTCCGAGGCGGGCCCGAAGGCGGCTCGCTGCCTGCGAGAGACTGACGGCAGCCTCCTCGTCCCGGGTGGGACGACCGCGAGGAGACGACGGGAGGAGCAGGCCGTCTCCTGCGTGGAGCAGATCCCCGGATCTCCGCTCGCGTTCCTCGGCATGTAGCGCACGAAGCATGATCCTGGAGACCGGCCCGCGCAGGGGTCGGCTCTCGAGGTCCAATCGGAGCAAGCCGAGCCATTCCTTCGGCCCGTTCATTGGATCCAGGATCTCGATCTCTCGTTGAACCTCGACAGAGCTCTCGAGGGTGTAGATCGCCAGAAGTCTCGTGGGGCCCTTTCTCTCCCGCACCAGGTTGGAGAAGAGATCGGAGAGGAGATTCTTCAGGACGATCTCCAGCGATGGGAGATCATCGGCGGTCCGTTCGAGATCGGCTGCTTGCTCGAAGACGTGCGGCGAACGCCAGGGCACAAGAGGCCTCGGCACCTCGGCGCGGGCGAGTCGATGCAGGCGGAGGCCTTCCATGCCAAAGCGCCTCTCGATGGTCGAGGCGGGCAGGGCCCCGAAGGCTCCCGCGGTTCGAACGGCGAGGAGGTGGAGCTTCTCGATGCTCTCCGAAGAGAGGCCGGGCGTCTCTGGAGCACGCAGCAGATCCAGCGGCAGGCGGGAAAGAGACCACCTGTCCGCGCCCGGGGAGGAGAGCCACCAGCGATCCGGGGGACGTCTGCCTCGGGCACCGATGGCAGCGGTCGCCAGAGCCCTTCCAAGCACGGCGGCGGTGAAGGGCAGGTCCGTCAGGGCGGCCACGGCGCCGGGAAGCCCCGCTGCATCCGCGGCCTTCAAAACGGCTTCAAGTAATCCTCGAGGTGTTGCGTGCAACTTCCCCAGCCCTCTAGCGTCCAGCCGCACGGTGCCAAGGCCCGACTCCGTCTCCGCGGCAACCGCTCTGCCATCCTCGACGATGGGAGAGAAGGCCGTGGCGACCTCGAGCAGGCGCTCGTGCATCTTGGCTGACTGGTCGGTCTCGAGGTCCCGAACGCCGGACGCCTCATGGAGAAGCAGCGAGGGAACGGTGAGACAAGCAGCTCGGGGGTGGTGGCTGGTGATGGCCCGCAGGGATGAGTCCGCTTGTCTCTTGGCGCCTTGGCGGGGATTGCTCGTCATGGCGTGCCGGTGATCTCGGTCTGCGGGGCGACGAAGGCGAGATCCGCCGCTCGTCCCTCGCCGCCAAGGCGGGAGCGAGTGATGGTGGCCGTTACCGTCATGCCGCCCAGGGCTCGTGGAGAGCCGGGCCTTGCCCGCGGGTCCGACGCAATCGGAGGTGTGGCGGCACCCGGCTGCCGCGAGGGCTCGTGCTTTCTCAGAGGCTCGACTCCCGTCCAGACGCATCCGCGTCGATCGAGACGAATGGCCAACGAGGCCACGCGGAAGAGATCTGATGGCGGCCTTGCATTGCAGATTGCCAGGCAGAGCGCGTCTCCCGGCACGGAGCGGCTGAGGGCTCGCGAAAGAATGACTTCCGGATTTCGGCCGCCGCTGCATCCGCGTCTGACTTCGTTGCTCGTCGCTCGCGTAGCTATGGCTACGCCACGCTCCTCGCGCCTCGCAGCCGCGGCGCATCGACGCCCTCGGATCT
>PWRZ01000195.1 GCA_003563385.1 Syntrophomonadaceae bacterium | reverse complement strand
GGCTGCCGCCAGCGCGCTTGGTATCGACAGTAAGACGCTGCGGCCGGTAGCCCTCATTCCCATCGGCTACCCTGCCGAAAGGTCCTCCATGCCGCCCAAGCGCCCGCTCGATGATGTTGTCCAGTACGTTGATTAAGAATAGCTGTACAGGATACTGGGGAGGTGCTCACAGATGAGAGTGATATTTATCGGACAGGCCCCCTTCGGCGCCGACGCGCTCAAGTACCTTTTGGAGCAGGGGGAAAACGTGGTTGGGGTTGTTACCGTCCCCGATGTGCCGGGGCAGAAAAAGCCCAACCCCGTCAAGGAGGTCGCCCAGGAAAAGGGGCTGCCCCTTATTCAGCCCCGCGGGATGCGCGGCGCAGAGGTGCACGAGTGGGTCAAGGAGCTCTCCCCCGACCTGCTTGCCCTGGCCTTTGTTACCGATATTGTTCCCGGCTCACTTATACAGCTGGCCACACACGGGGGGATAAACTTCCACCCCTCTTTGCTTCCCAAGTACAGGGGTGGGACGGCCATAAACTGGGCCGTCCTCAGCGGGGAGAAGGAGACCGGGGTAACCATACATTACATTGACGAGGGACTGGATACCGGCGACATCATCATCCAGGAAAAGGTGGACATTGACCCCGACGATACCGTAGTCTCGCTCTATTTCAACAAGCTTTATCCGCTGGGCGTGAAGATGGTGGCCGAGGCCGTCAAGCTGATCCGCGAAGGCAGGGCCCCGCGCATACCGCAGGACGAAAGCAAAGCTTCATACCAGCCGCTCATTACAGAGGCCGATGTCGTTATAGACTGGCGGGGCGGGCTGCAGCAGGTCTACAATACCATCCGCGGCGGCAACCCTACACCGGGTGCGACAACGTACCTGCGCGGGGAGAAGGTAAAGATATGGGAAGCGGTACCGCTGTACGAGCCTCCCCCGGCGGGGGTCTCGCCAGGCGAGGTCTTTGCCGTTGAAGAGGGCAGCTTCCAGGTAGCCGCCGACGACGGTTCTTTGCTTGTGAAGAGGATGCAGTTTCCGGCGACCAAAAAGATAGCGGCAGCGGAGGCCCTCTCGGAGGGACTGCTCAAAAAGGGTGACCGTTTCGACGCCGGACAGGATCCTGGAGCACCCCCTGCCGGCTAGTGTTACGTCAAATAACTTTGTTGCTGTTTTGCGTTGCTGTTTTGCTTGGGTAGATTTTTGCGATATAGTTAATGTGGCTGTTATTCCTGGGTTGGCCGAGCACAGGTGGTAATGTTCACAGGGCAGTCCGCCTGGCCGCGGTCCCGTTTAATGGGGTGTCCCCCTGCATGGCAGTCTCCTTTACTGGGGAATGCAGTTGCTTTCCCACAGGTACGGGTTAAGCTGCTTCCCGTCGAGGGCGGCGCTGCAGGTCTCCGCCAGCAGGTCCAGCCTGCTGCTGAAAAGGAGGGTGCCGGTTTTAGGCTCCTTCTTCAGGCCGACAGGCCCGAAGGGGACAAAAAAGATACCTTCTTTCCCCATGAGGGGAGAGATGCAGCTGAAAGGGGGCATGGGCTCCCCTTTTAATACCGGGATCAGCACCAGGGGCGGGCTGCAGGGCTCTTCGGCGCCAGACTGCGCCAGCAGCCGCAGAAGATGCGCGGGAACTGGGATGATCACCAGCAGGTCCAGGAAATTTCTTCCCGGGGCGCTCCCCTCGTGCAGCGCCTCCCGGGAGGAGTCTTTGCAGCCGCTGCAGTGCTCCCCCGAGCACCCCCGTTCTTTCCGATTGCTACCGCCGTCATTTCCGCCGCGGTTGTTGCCTTCGGCGCCTCTTTCGCCACCTTGCCCTTCACGCGCATGCAGGTGCTGCAGTAGCGCTTCGAACCTGTTCCTGTAGTCGGCGCTGCTGCTGGTTTCGGCCGGGTCGAAAAGGATAATAAAGATTTCCGCCCCTTCCACCATCATTTTTTCGATCTCCCTGAAAATGTCGTTTTCTCCAAGCTGGTCGGCGGAAAGAGCGAAGCCAATTTTTTTTCCCTGCAGGCTCATTATAAAGTAAACACCTCCCCGGGGTCTTATAAAATATATGCTCCGTTTCCCGGAAAGGTGCCTTCATTTCATAATGGTGCCGCTTAATTTCTCTTAATTTAAAGTTCGAGGAGGTTTTCCAACCCGTAGACGAGCCCTTTTAAAGAGGGGACTTTTTTCACAGCCAGGATTACACCGGGCATGAACGAGCTGCGGTCGTAGGAGTCGTGGCGCACGGTCAGTGTCTGGCCCAGCCCCCCAAAGATGACTTCCTGGTGGGCGATGAGACCGCTCAGCCTGAGGCTGTGAATGTGCACCTTGTCCTGGACGCCGCCCCTGACCCCCGGCAGCTTGAGCAGCTCTTCCCTGTCCTGGGGCTCATCCCGCCGCTCCGCGGCGATCATCTCCGCTGTCTTCAAGGCCGTCCCCGAAGGGGCGTCGATCTTTTTGTCGTGGTGCATCTCGATAATCTCGGCCTGCGTGAAGTAGCGTGCCGCTATGGAGGCGAATTTCATCATAATGACGGCCCCGAGGGCAAAATTGGGTGCTATTACGGTGCCGAGGCCCGCTTTTTCTACCCACTCGCTGATTCGGGCCAGGTCCACGCCGGTGATCCCGGTGGTCCCAATGACCGGGCGCACCCCTTTTTGCAGTGCCAGCTCGATGTTGCTCATGACTGCTGTGGGGGTAGTAAAATCTACCAGCACATCCGGCTTGAGCTCCTCCAGGGCGTTCTCCTTCAGCTCCCCGATGCTGATATCCGGTGCTGCAGTGCCCAGGACCTCGCTGAGATCTTCTCCCCTGCCGTTCAAATCAAATGCTCCTACCAGCTCCAGGTCTTCTTCTGCCAGGACTGCGCGGCAGACCTCGCGGCCCATGCGCCCGTAGGCGCCACTTACGACGACCTTTATTTTTTGCACCGTCGAAACCTCCTCTTCAGTT
>PWRZ01000060.1 GCA_003563385.1 Syntrophomonadaceae bacterium | reverse complement strand
TTAGTGCCGTGCCGGCCGGTTTTTTGTCCAACGCTTCTACTGCTTTATACCCGTTCACAATCCCGGACCCCTGGCTGCTGCTCTCCACCCCGGGAATCATTACGGCGCTTTCCAACAGCAGTTCTTTTACCTGGTTGGGCTCCAGCGAGCTGTCAGCCTGCAGGAGCTGGGCCGCCACGCCGGCGCAGACGGGCGTGGCCATGGAAGTCCCCGATAAAGAAAAGTAGCCGCTGCCGACCCGCGCATCCTTGTTTGTCCTGTCAAGCAGGGAGCCGGGGGCGCGCAGGGAAACTATTTCCACACCCGGTGCCAGAACATCCGGCTTTAAGAGCCCGTCGATTGTGGGGCCGCGGCTGGAAAAGTGGGCCACCGTGTTGCCTGCCGGCTCAGGGGCGTCCCTGTCGTTTGAGGCGCCCACCGTAATAATGAGCGGGTCTATCCCCGGAGAGCTGATGGTCCCTCTTTCCGGCCCGCTGTTTCCAGCTGCCGCGCATACCACGATACCGCTGTTCCAGGCTTTTTCCACCGCCTGGCATAAAGGGTCATCGCGGTAGGACTGGTACGCTTCACTGCCCAGGGAGAGGTTCATGATCCTGATTCCAAACTGCTCTTTGTGCTCGATACACCACTGCACTGCTTCGATGATAGTGGAAAGAGAGCCCGCCCCTGTCTTGCTTAAAACCTTTATTCCCACCAGCTCCGCTTCCGGGGCCGGCCCTTTATAGCCCCCATTTTCCCTGCAGCCGGAGGCGGCACACCCGGCCACATGGGTACCGTGCCCGTTGTCATCATAGGCTTCCCCGCGGCCGCCTATAAAATCCTTGAAAGCTGCTATTCTGCCGTTCAGGTCGGCGTGCTCGTGGATGCCGGTGTCCAGCACCGCTACCGTGATGGCCTTCCCCGTTAGACCTGTTTCCCACAGGGGCGGTGCCGCTACGGTTGGGGAGGCCTTCTGCAGCAGTGTTTTGACCTCGCTGTCGTACCATATTTTCTTCACCTTCTTTGTTGCCAGCAGCTGTTTTAGAGACTTCTCGTTAACATCGGTGGAAAATGAATTTATTACCGGCAGCCTTCTTTTAACGCGGCACCCTGCTGAAGAGGCCAGGTCGCTGGCGGAAAGCGAAACTATTTCCGGTTCTTCCAGCTGGACGATTACGGGGATCTTCTGCCACTGCCGTTTGAAAGCAAGGTTGCCGCGGTGCATCAAGCAGGGCATGGAGCGGGTTGGGCGATACCACTCCAGCACCTGCTTCTTTAGTTTGGGACACAGCTTGACGCTGTGGGAACGAATCCAGGCAATATTGTTAATAATCATGTTTCAGCACTCCCGAACATATTGGTGCTTTAGAATATGTTCGGGGGGCATTCTTTGTTAATGTTTGTTAACCGGTTAAGATGTAAGCGCCAGGCCGGTAAAAAAACGGTTAATAAATCCGGCTGAATGCCGCAGGGTGCAGGGAATAATTTTGGAGGCCACTTCCGGGAAAAAAAGAGCGCCGTTTTGGCCTTCATAGTCCTGGAAATACCTTTCATACCAGCGTATGGAAATATGGCTGCCTTTGTCAATCCAGTCGTAGGGGTTTTTGGAGCTCACGGCGTGTATTTGCCCGCTATCTGAACTGGCAAAGGTTTCTTCCCAGATGTAGCAGCCCCCTTCTTCTACGAGGTAATGGCGCCAGTGGATGGCCAACCACCTTTCCAGCTCGGCGTGCCCCCTTCTCGCCGTAACTCCGGCGTGATGAGGGACAAAGATATCCTGGATTAAATGCAGCATCCGGCCCAGCTGGTAAAGGGCCCTCTCTTTCCTCCCGCTGGTCCACAAATTTTGTGCTCCTGCGAATGACTGCGCCAGCTGGTCGGCGGAGCTTTTCCTGCACAGGTAGCCCCTGTGGGTCCAGGGGTGATGGAAGTGGTACAGCTGCAGTATATAGCCCCGTGACCAGGGGATATCGGCGTCTCGCGCCCCCCTTGCTATGAAATGGCAGTACTTTTCAGCGCCTGCCCGCGGCGTGCTGTTTAAAAAATGGTAGAGCTCCTCTTTCCCGTCATTTTTTAGCAGCTCCACCGTGTCAGGAACCATCTCGTAATGGTTCCTGATTTCAAGAAAAGGTTTAATAAAAAGATAGCTGTATTTTTTCATATTGCATTATATAGAAATATTGAAGCTAACGTCCCAGCCCGGCAACAAAAGTTTCCACGTTATGCCTGATCATGCCCGTATAGGTATCGGTGCCATCTCCCGGGCCGAGCGAATCCGTATACACTATCCCGGCAATGGGCACACCTGTTTCCATGGAAATAGTTTCCATGTAGCGGCCATCGACGGAGCTCTCCAGGAACAATGCCGGGATACCGTTCTCACGGACCAGGTTTACGATGCGGGCTATCTGCTGCGGTGTGCCCTCCTCATGGGCGTTAATCTCCCAGATCCCTTCTGTCCGAAAGCCGTACGCCTCCCCGAAATATTTAAAGGCATTTTCGCTGGTAATGATAACGGCATTATGCTCTGGTACCCGGGCCACTTTCTCCTTGATCCGTAAATGCAGCTCCTGCAGCTCGGCCGTGTAGCGACCCGCATTGCGGCGGTACTGCTGTTCTCTTGCCGGGTCCTTTTCCACCAGGGCCGCCAGTATGTTTTCCACGTAGATGGACGCCTTCATGGGGTCCAGCCAGGCGTGGGGGTCGTTTGCAGCGGCGGCTTTCCCGGCCAGGGGCAGCGGTGCAATTCCCTCTGTCAGGTAGACTTTCTCTATACCAGTGACGTTGGCCAGGGAGCGCTCCATCATCTCTTCCAGCCCCCAGCCGTTCAAGAAGAAGATATCGGCCTCGCTCACTCTTTGAAAATCGCCCGGCAGCAGCTCGTAGTCTTCCGGGTTGTCCCCGACAGGGACCAGGTATTCCACGGTGCCGTATCCGCCGGCCACGTTTTGGATCAGGTCGGC
>PWRZ01000189.1 GCA_003563385.1 Syntrophomonadaceae bacterium | reverse complement strand
GCCTCGCTGCATCGCGTCGATCCCCTCCGCCGGCACCTCGCGTGGCTCCAGCCCCAAGACCTTACCGACGAAGAAGAAGAAGGGGCAGGTGCGATAGGCCTCCAGGCGGCTGGCACTCCACGGGTAGTCCCGACCAAGAGTCGCGGTGAAATGGTCTCTTAGCCGCTGAAGACCGCCATCGAAGGGGGAGTCGACCCCTTCGCCACGCCAGGCGGACACCGCCACAGCCGCATCGAGGGCGGCGGAAGAGTCCGGCGAGCGCGCCTGCAGCCACGCCCACAGATCCTCAGCCTGCGGCGCGGCAGCAGCCGCTTGAAACAATTCCGGCCACGATGCCGCCTCGAGCGGGAGCAGGTCGGACGTCCCCGACAGTACCGCTGGCGTCACGTCCACCAGCCGGAGGACCTCCTCCCAGTAGGGCGAGGGCTCCCAGGGCGCCCCATCCTCCGTGAGGCGCGGACGGGTCAGCAGCAACCTCTCCCGCGGTGCCGCTACAGTCTCGTAGAAATACTCGGCCTCCGCGCTCCGGGTCGACAACTGCAGGGGCAGACCCAGGGCCACGCGGTCGGCGTCGTGCAGGAGCGGATCCTCGCTCTGGCTCCCGGGGAAGGAACCCTCAGCCAGGCCCAGGACCGCCAGGGAGCGGAAGGGTACACCGCGCACGTCGACGACGGTGGCCACCAGAATCTCCTCAACGTCGGTGACGCGGCCCGTGCCATAGACCGCAGCCTCGATAGCCCCGGTCAACTCCGCGAAGAAGGTAGAAAAGGTGATGGTGGGGCTCTCCAGAGCCTCCTCGGCCCACACCAGGCCGCGTAGCACCTCCTTCAGACAGCGCAGGGCCGCCACGTCCCGCTCCGCCACCGCCACCTCCGCATCGCGGACCCGGGCGACCATATCCAGACCGCGCTCCCCCTCAGTGGGCCCCCAACGGCCTGAAGCCAGCTCCGGGTCGGGGCCGATAAGGGTCTCCAGCCAGCGCACGAAGTCGCGGGCCCGGTGATGACCGGCAGGGGGCGTCACGCGCCGCACGAAGCGCTCGAACTTGCCGTGCAGCGCCCGGACCCGGTCGGGGGTCAGCGCCCGCGAGGGGGCCTCGCCTCCCTCGCCATCGACATCCTTCGCAGCGAGGGCTTCCGAAACAGACCTCGTCACCGCGCCCTCCCGCGTTGAACCCGGATCCTCCGCGCTCTCCAGGGCCTGGAACGCGGCCTCCCACTGGGCCAGCCCGGCTATGACCCGTCCGCGGCGGACAACCATCCCCAGCAGATCGGCGTCACCGGGCTCGATGCCGGCGGGTTCACCGCCCAGGGCCTCGGCCCGCCGATCAGCGTCGTCCCCCATCTTTCCGGCATACCAGTCGAAGTAGGGGGAGCGCCAGGCCTCGATCACCAGACGGGGCGGGAGGGCCGGCTCGTCGTCCAGGCGCACCGAGCTAAGCCCCAGCCCCGGCCCAACCTCTCCTTCGGCCGCAGGACCGCGCCCCTCGCCCCCGGCGGTCGCGGTGTCCCGGTCCGGCAGCGTCAGGCGGAGGAGATCCAACAGTGCGGCCACGGCCGGATTCTCATTCAGCGGCCGGCCGGAGTGGAAGTGGATCGGGAGACCGAACTCGGCGGCCACCTCGCGGATGAAGGGGCGGTATGGTCCAACTTCGCGCGCGAGCAGCGCCAGCTGCGACGGGGGGACGCCGCGCTCCACCACCTCCCTCTTCAACCAGCGCAGGGCCGCCCGGACCTCCTCGACGCGATGGGGGGCCTCGATCAGGTCGACCGTGCTGTCGTCAGGTATGGGCCGCGCGTCGCTCCGGAACAGGCCGTCCTCCAGATGGCGCAGCACCGTAACATGCCCTTCCGAGCGCCGCGACGGGCTGGCGAGAACCCCCGGAAGCGCTGCCGCCTCGACGCCCAGCACCTCCTCCAACTCCCGACGCGTCCGCTGAAAACGGCGGTGGACCAGGGGGCGGCCCTCGCCCTCGAGATTGCCCGTCAGGGTGACGACCATCCGCTCCACCCGACTGGCCAGCGGGGCCAGCACCGCCAGCTGGACGGGGGTGAAGTCGTCGAAGCCATCGACCAGAAACAGGCGCCAGTCCCGGCCCAGCGGGCACTCGGGATCCTCCAGGGCCTCGGCCGTCAGCCACCCCAGGCCCGCGCGGTCCGCCCACTGTTCCTCCTGGAGACGCGCCTGGTAGGCGGCGTAGATGTCCGCCAGCTCCCGCAGCCGCGGGGCGTCGCCATGGTCCGCCGCCGCGCCGGCGAAGCACTCGGGGTCCACCCGGGCCGCCTTCAGCTCCCCGATGACCTGCCGGAGCACCGGCACAAAACCGGGTCGGTCGACCAACGGGGCGTAGTGGATCAGGGGGAGCTCCCGCACCACCGAGCGGATGACGCGGTGCTGCACGGGATCATTGATCTGGGTGTAGAGGGCATCCGTGGCGCCCAGGCATAGGTGGTACAAGCGCTCAAAGGTCAGTACCCGCACGCCGATGGCCCCGCCGGCCAGTGCCAGCCGCCGGCGGAACGCCTGCGCCTGGAGCGCGCTGGCCACCAGCACGTGGGGCATCGCCCGGAGGCCCTGGGCCGCACGCCGGGCCTCGGCCACCGCATAGGCCGTCTTCCCCGCACCCGCCGGCGCGACAATCAACCGCACCATCACAAGCCGCTCAAGCTACGCTGGTCCTCCACCAAGGAAGAACCGTATTCGATGATAACAGGAATGGAGCTTGCTGCTGCCTTCCCGACCAAAATGGCCGGGACAGACTCCGGAGGAGTCTCAAGATGGGTCACCAGATCGGCCCAGGGAGAGCCCCTGAAGTCCTCAAACACCCTCTTATCGTTGACGCTCAAGGTCCTCAACCCAGACAGAGTGTTCCACTGCGACAGGACGCCCTGTGCAGAACGGCTCCAGGGGGCGCAGGGTTCCTGATATCTGGACGAACCGGCTC
>PWRZ01000196.1 GCA_003563385.1 Syntrophomonadaceae bacterium | reverse complement strand
GCTTTGCTCTGCTTTTTGGGCAGGATCTTTTTGGGGGCGGGCGTGTTCATGAAGGCGTTCTTCAAGGCTTGCCCACAGTTCATGGCTGGAAGGAGGTTTTATCTTAAGGGCTTCCTCACGCATGACCTTACCGAGCAGTTCGTCTATTTTTTTATCCCTGTCTTTACTCATGGTACCCCCCCTTAACAACACGGTCATGGAGCGTTAATATCTGTTTGTGAACGGGTTTTGTTTAATTGACGTTTTTTATGTTCCTCCGGTTGCAGCAGGTGGCGCACTTTTCCCCGGGCCCGGAAAAGGCGTGATTTTACTGTCCCTGCAGGTGAGGAGGATAGGGCCGCTATTTCATTGATGCTCATATCGTTAAAATATTTCAAAACCAGTATTTCCCTGTCTTCAGGATCGAGCATGAAAAGCGCTTCTTTAACCTGGGCCGAAAGCTCTTTTTTGTCCCAGGCTTCCTCTGGAGAATGCCCGGGGTTGTTGTCGGCAAATATTTCTGTGCCTTCGGCTGTCAAAACAACCTTCTTATTTTTTCGGAGCAGGTCAACCCCGTAGTTGGAGGCAATAGTACAGACCCAGGGGCCGAATTTTTGCCTGTCCCTGAGCTTGTCCAGGTTGGCAAAGGCCTTTAAGAACGCTTCCTGGGCGGCATCTTCGGCAAGCTGGTGATCACCCGTAACCAGGTAAGCAGTCCGGTAGGTTTTGTTGAAATGAAGGTGATACATTTGCTCCAGGAAATCCCTGTCCATTGAACAAGCCTGCCTTTGCAAACCATTTCTATACGTATTTTACCATAACTTTTACTTCTTTGTTGGTAGAATTATTATCATTTTGCAAATAAAAAGAGCGCTCGTCAAGCTTGACAACCCTTTCCTGTTTGCGTACAATAATTTTGGAATTAATTTTTGCAACAGTATGTTCCCATTTTTAAAGGAATTTCATAATTAAAAACCGAGGAGATAGATTATGAAAAGTATTAGCTTAAGCGAAGATGCAAAGGAAAAAGAAGGCAAATATGTGCAGTCACTGGAAAGGGCGCTTAATATCCTGGAGGTGATGGCCAGGGGAGGCGGTTCCATTACAGTAACAGAGTTGGCTGAAAAAGCAGATTTAAAAATAAGCACAGTGCACCGCCTGCTTACGACTCTTTCTCACCGTGGTTACGTGGAGCAGGATCCCGAAGACAACAAGTACAGGCTGGGCTTTAAGCTTCTGGAGATCGGAAGCGCTGTCCTGCAGTCTTCCGATATCCGCGCTGTGGCCAGGCCCTACCTGGAAGAGCTTGTAGACAGGTGCAATGAAACCGCCAATCTTGCCATATTGGACGGAAGCCAGGTAGTATATATAGACCAGGTTGAGTCAAAAAATTTTGTTATTGTGAAAATGTTTGCCCAGATAGGTAACCGCGGGTCCGTGCACTGCACTGCTTCCGGTAAAGTGCTGCTGGCCTTTCTGCCGGAGGAGAAAATTGATGAAGTGCTCGAGGACGTTGAGTTGATAAAATATACCAATGAAACCATTGTGGAGCCGGAGCACCTCAAAAAAGAGCTGCAGAGGATCAGGGAAGAAGGCTGCGCCTTTGACTGGGGAGAAAGAGAGGAGCATGTCCGCTGCGTTGCTGCGCCGATATTTGACCACGAGGGCAAGATCGCAGCCAGTATAAGCGTTTCCGGGCCCAGCACCCGTATGACATCCTATTTTATAAAGAATGAGCTTGTCGATATTGTTAAAGATGTTGCCCGCAAGACCTCCATAAAAATGGGTTACAATAGTAACTGAATGTATGTGCAGCAGGTGCAGTTGAGCGCTTTTTTATGAGCTGCGGCGCTAAAAATACTGCCCGGGCCGCAGCCGCTTAAAGCAGCAGGGCTTGGCCCGGGAGGGAAGCAGCTTTTTGTGCTGCTATTTTAATATCTCAAGTTAAGGCTGCCTTATTAACAGGCAGCCTTTTTCTATTTTATTAATCACATTTCCGCATAGCGGAAACATTTTTCTTGACATGTTCACCGGGGGCCATTATAATTTAAAATAACAATATAATAGAATCTAATCCCATGATACGGAATTTCTGCTGTTGCTGCTGTAAATTTAAGAGAAAGGAGTAATTTCTATGAGTTTTAGCAAGGGTATGAACGCATCGGCGTCGACACTGACCAAGAGCCGTACGCCAGGCAGTATATCTCCATTCAGCGGCCTGTGCACCACCTGCCTGGACGGCTGCATGGGATTGTGTGAAGTGGGTAAATCAGCTTTCAGGGGAAGAGAGGTAATTTATCCTCAACCGTTTGGTAACACCACGTTTGCAGCAGAGAAAGATTACCCGGTGGACTTTTCCTGCTTCAATATCATGGGTGGTGCCGTGGGAGCTTACGGCATTGAAGCGGACAGCTACAAGGCCATTTTCCATGCCGTGGATACGAGTGCCAGGCTTGGTAATAAAGGAGGCATTAAGTTGCGCTTCCCGGCCGTAATAGCGGCTATGGGGTCTACCAGGGTGGCTGCGGAAAACTGGGAAGGACTTGCCGGTGGTGCCGCCCTTGCCGGCATTGGTATTGTCATCGGTGAGAATATATGTGGTATGGATTCCCGCTCCGAATTTCGAAACGGCAGGGTGGTAAACTCGCCGGAGATGAAAAGGCGACTGGAAAGTTTCTGGCGCTGGCACGACGGGTATGGATTTATAGCTGTGCAGGCAAATGTAGAGGATACAAAGTTCGGGGTCTACGAATACGCCCTCAATAAGCTGGGTGTGGAAGCAGTGGAGTTGAAATGGGGACAGGGGGCCAAGTCAATTGGTGGAGAAGTTAAGATTACCAGCCTGGCGAAGGCAGTTGAGTTGAGCCGCCGCGGATATATTGTCCATCCGGACCCCGAAGACCCGCGGGTGCAGGAGCTTTTTAACAGGGGAGCATTTAAAGAGTTTGAACGGCATTCCCGGATCGGTATGGTTGACGAGGAAGAGTTTATTAAAACAGTCGGCCACCTGCGGGAACAGGGCGCGAAGTACGTTTTCTTAAAAACGGGCGCTTACCGGCCCCGGGACCTGGCACGCGCCGTTAAGGTGGCTTCCGCTGCTAAAATCGACCTGCTCACGGTGGACGGTGCCGGTGGTGGGACAGGAATGAGCCCGTGGAGAATGATGAACGAGTGGGGGGTGCCCACCGTTTACGTGGGGGCGTTGTGTTACAAGTACCTGCGGATGCTTGACCAGATGGGAGAGTATGTGCCTCCTGTAGCGCTGGCCGGTGGTATTTCCCTGGAGGATCACGTTTTCAAAGCACTGGCCCTGGGAGCACCATACTTCAGGCTTGTGGGCATGTCCAGGACACCACTCACGGCTGCTATGGTTGGTAATACTATTGGCAGAAAGATACGGGAAGAGAAATTGCCGGCTAGCTTTACGGAGAAGTACGGCTTCTCCTCTGAGGATATCTTCACTTCAGCCTATAAGCTGAAGGAAAAGCTGGGAGAAGATTTCGACCGCGTACCTGAAGGAGCCCTTGGTCTTTATACCTACATTGACCGCCTTGCAACGGGGCTTCAGCAGCTGATGTGCGGGGCCAGGAAATTTTCCCTGGACTATATTGCCAGGGACGATATAGCGGCGCTGAATGAAGAGGCGGCCAGGGTTTCCGGTATCAGCCATGTTATGGACCTGGACTGCAGTGAGGCTGAAAAAATACTGCAGCGCAGTTTTTCGGAAGCCCTCGCCTAGAAAAAAGGGGTGATTGCATTGGGGTAGCGGAGAGCAGCTCTTTACGTGAACGAGAGCGGATGGTGCAGTCCGTTGAAAGGACCCTCCGCATCCTTGAGCTTATGGCCGAGAAAGGCCATCCCATGGCTTTAAGCGATATCAGTGGCCAGCTAAACCTCAAGATCAGCACTACTCACCGCCTGCTGAGGACACTTATTATCAAGGGCTTTGCAGAGCAGGATCCGTACACCGGAAAATACCAGCTCGGCATCAAAACTTTTCGTATCGGCAACACGGCGCTCTATAACCTCGATATAAGGGCCGTAGCGAGACCTTACCTGAAACAGCTGGTCGATAAGTACAGGGAAACTGCAAACCTGGCCATCCTGGACCAGGGTGACGTAGTCTATATCGACCAGGTAGAATCGGAGCGCATGGTTAAAATGATCGCCCGGCTGGGAAGCAGGGCCCCTTCCCATTCAAATGCGGTGGGAAAAGTCCTGCTGGCAGGCCTTTCCGAAGCGGAACTGGAGCGCTATTTAAAAGTGAGCCGGCTGCACAGGTATGCTCCCAATACTATCGTATCGGCGAAAGAACTGCTTAGGGAAGTAGAGAGGGTTAAAAAGTGTGGATATGCCCTGGATCTTGAAGAAACGGAGGAAGGGATCCGCTGCGTGGCCGCACCGATTTACAATCACCTGGAAAAAATTACTGCGGCAGCCGGAATTTCCGGTCCCAGCAGCCGCATTACAGTGGCGTACCTGGAAAAAGAGCTCATGAAGGCCGTAAAAGAAACGGCGCGCTGTATATCTTTCAAACTGGGATATATGGCCAAATAGCGGGCTGGTATAAAAGACTGTCCAGGAGCTTTTGCCCTGTCATTTTTTTTTGACATGGTGCAGGCAGCTCTTTTTTTTTGTACTTTTCTATAGGGGTTCTCGTTGACAGCGCCATTATCGTTAGTTATAATTAAGGAGAAATTTCCACGATGTGAAAATAGTTTCGCATTTCTTCTATGCCTTTGGAGGTGAGGTAAAAAAATGCAGGACTTAAAAGGTGATTTAAGTGTTCTGGATAAGCCAGTAGCCGGCAATAACGGGGTCTCCCTCATTTCTGCAATGCACGATATTCAGGAAAAATACAGCTACCTGCCGGAGGAAGTGTTAAGAGAACTGGCTGCAGAGACCGACACCCCCCTTATCGAAATTTACAGAATTGCCACATTTTACAAGCACTTCAGCCTGACCCCCAAGGGGAAGCATAGAATTGTGAGCTGTACCGGTACAGCCTGCCATGTGAGGGGTATTGAAGTAGTTAACACCGAGGTATCCCGCCTTCTTGGTGTGGAACCGGGCTCAACCACTGCCGATGGAAAGTACTCCCTGGAAACAGTTAACTGCCTGGGAGCCTGTGCCCTGGCCCCCCTGGTCGTAATTGACGGGGAGTACTACGGGAACATGACAGCCTCCAGGATACGCAAGATCATCAGAAAACACGACAAAAAAACCGAAAAAACGGCATGCAGCTGTTCATCTTCGGCAAAATAGTCCAGAGAGGAGGCCGGTTATGAGGAATCTGCAGGCCGGGTTGAAATCACCGGCTGACCTGGAGTTGATGCGAAAGCGGCTGAAAGAGGCTCGAGGGAGAAGAGAAAATTACCTTGCGGTTTGTGGCGATACCGGCTGTACTGTTTGGGGTTCCAATACCATAAAAGATTCACTTCAAGACTGCCTGAAGCGAAAGGGATTCCTTGAAAAGGTAGACATAAAGTTTACAGGTTGCCTGGGACTTTGTGAAAGCGGTCCTGTTATTATTGTTTTTCCACAGGAGATTTTTTATCAAAAAGTAAAAGAGGCCGATATAGAAGAGATAATCGATAAAACTGTATTAAAAGGAGAAGTTGTTGAGCGCCTGCTTTACGAAGACCCAACAAGCGGCCAGAAATATATTTATGCTTCTGATATACCGTTTTATAAAAACCAGGTTCGAGTTCTCCTGGGCAATAATTGGATTAATGATCCTAACAGTATTGAAGATTACATTGCCATTGACGGGTATAAAGCTTTGGGCAGGGCTTTAACAGAGATGAGTCCCGCGGAGGTAGTGGAGGAGATAAAAATATCTCACTTGAGAGGTCGGGGGGGGGCCGGATTTCCGACCGGCAGAAAGTGGGAAGAATGTTATAAGGCAAGTTCTGACCACAAGTATATTATCTGCAACGCCGACGAAGGGGACCCGGGCGCTTTTATGGACCGGAGTCTTCTGGAAGGAAACCCCCACGCTGTCCTGGAAGGCTTGATTATAGGCGGCTATGCCGTTGGTGCTTCAGAGGGTATAATTTATATCCGGGCCGAGTACCCTACGGCGGTGGACAAGCTCAGTCTTGCTATTAATAATGCTGAAAAACTGGGGCTTTTGGGTGAGAACATCATGGGCTCCGGTTTTAATTTTTATGTCTCCATAAGTATCGGTGCAGGGGCGTTTGTCTGTGGAGAGACTTCGGCACTGGTTTCCTCTATCGAGGGTAAAGTGGGCGAGCCGCGGCAGAAGCCACCGCACCTGGTAGAAAGAGGACTGTGGAACAAACCGACAGTTGTCAACAACGTGGAAACCCTGGCCAACGTCCCCTATATAATTTTAAACGGTGCCGGCGAGTTCTGCCGCACTGGCACAAAGGAGTCCAGGGGGACAAAAATATTTTCCCTGGTGGGGAAAGTAAACAATACCGGGTTGGTAGAGGTACCCCTCGGTATTACTTTGCGCGAGATTATTTTTGAAATCGGCGGCGGGATTAAAGACGGGGGGAAATTTAAGGCCGTGCAGACAGGGGGGCCTTCGGGAGGCTGTCTGCCGGAAATGTTTCTGGACAGCCCGGTGGACTTCGAGGAGCTGAAAGCGGCCGGCTCCATGATGGGCTCGGGCGGTATGATCGTTATGGACGAAGAAACGTGCATGATAGACGTGGCCCGCTATTTCCTCCGTTTTCTTAAAGATGAATCCTGCGGGAAGTGCTTTTCCTGCCGCGAAGGCATCAGCAGGATGCTCGAGATAGCGGACAGCATTGCGCGGGGGACAGGCTCTCTGGAAGAGCTTGAGCTGCTTAAGGAGCTGGGCAGTGCTGTAAAGGATTCCTCCATGTGCGGGCTGGGACAGAGCTCGGCCAACCCGGTCCTTTCCACGATACGCTACTTCGAAGACGAATATAAAGACCACATCCTGGAGAATAAATGCCCTGCCGGCGTGTGCCGGGAACTGATCAGCTTCGATATAGACAGCGTCTTCTGCAATACATGTGGAGCATGCATTAAAAACTGTCCTGCTTCGGCTGTTTGCGAGGATAAAGAAGGGCAGCCGGTAATTATTCAGGAAGCCTGTTCAAAATGCGGTACCTGCCTGGAAACCTGCAAGCACGGGGCCGTGTTGAAACGATAGAAAAGAGGTGCCTGCCGTGATCAACATGATTTTAAACGGGCTGGAGATATCCGTGGAAAAGGGGACCACCCTGCTGGAGACAGCAAATTTCTACGGCATTGAAATTCCCACCCTCTGTCACGATGAAGGATTGAGTTCTTACGGGGCCTGCCGCCTCTGCCTGGTGGAAGTGGGCCCCCCCGGTCGTTCCTGGCTCGTCTCTTCATGTACTTATCCCGCCCGGGAAGGCCTGGTTGTAAGAACACATACACGGCGGATTGCCAGGGCCCGCAGAATGCTGATAGAGCTTTATCTGGCCACCTGTCCTTCCTCCAAAACTATCCAGGACCTGGCCTGCCAGTTTCAAGTAACGGCCGTCCGCTTCAGGCAAAGACACGATGATTGTATTTTGTGCGGGCTGTGTGTGCGCATGTGTGACGAGCAGATGCAGGCCAAGGCCATCGGCCTGGTAGACAGGGGTGCCGACAGGCGCGTAGCCACCCCATTTGACAAGAAATCGGAGCAGTGCCGTCTTTGCGGGGGGTGCCAGTATATCTGTCCCGCCTGCCAGGCCAGGTGTCAGGGGCCGCAGGAAGAAAACCCCATCTGCAACGCCTGTCTTAACCTGGCTCCTCCCTGCCTGGAGGAGTACGAAGATGCTATGTGCTACATGGATCCGTGTGTTGCCTGCGAACTGAAAGGAAATAATTAATATACCAGAAAGGAGATATCTGTATGACTTTATCCAGGTTAAATGCCTCTGCAGCTACCCTGACCAAAAACCGTACAGAAAAGTCCGTCAATCCCTTCAGCGGCATGTGCGTGACATGTGTCGACGGCTGCGTGGGAATGTGCGAAATAGGAAAATCGGCCTACCGCGGCCATGAAACACTTTATCCGCAGCCCTTCGGTATTATCACAACCGCTTCCGAGAAAGACTATCCACTGGACTACTCTCATTTTTCGATAATGGGCACTACCGTAGGAGCGGAAGGTATAGAAGCGAATAGTGACCTGGCTATTTTCCCTGCAGTAAGCCTGGAAACAAAAGTGGGACAGGGCCCTGGTATTAAGCTGAAGCTCCCTTTTGTAATTCCCGGGATCGGCTCTACGGATATTGCCAAGAACAACTGGGACGGCCTGGCCATTGGCTCTGCCCTAAGCGGGACCATTTTAACCATCGGTGAAAACGTCTGCGGCATGGACGAGAAATCCGTTGTAAAAGAGGGACGGGTTGCCGGCACGGTCGACCTGGATAGAAGGGTGAAGCTTTTTCAGGACTGGCAGCAGGACGGTTACGGGGCTATAGTGGTGCAGGCCAATATCGAGGATACCAGGCTCGGTGTCCAGGAATATGCCATAAAAGAGCTTGGTGTAGAGGTAGTGGAGCTGAAATGGGGGCAGGGTGCCAAGGACATCGGCGGCGAGGTTAAGATAAAAAATTTGGCCAAGGCGCAGATGCTCAAAAAAAGAGGCTACGTCGTCCTCCCCGACCCCGAAAACCCGGCCGTGATAGATGCTTTTAACAGGGGTGCGTTTAAGGAGTTCGAGCGGCACTCGCGGGTTGGTATGGTAGAGCTGGAATCGTTCCTGCAGAGGGTTGAAGAACTGCGGCAGGCCGGGGCCAGGTACATCTTCCTTAAAACCGGTGCTTTCAGGCCGGCTGACCTTGCACGCGCCGTTAAATTTGCATCTCTGGGCAAAATTGACCTGCTTACGGTGGACGGTGCCGGCGGCGGGACAGGGATGAGCCCGTGGCGCATGATGAACGAGTGGGGGGTCCCCTCCGTGGAGCTGCATTCACTGCTTTACGAGTACTGCCGCCGTCTTGACGAGAAAGGCGAATATGTCCCCGATGTAGCCCTGGCCGGGGGCTTTACACTTGAAGACCAGGTATTTAAGGGGCTGGCCCTGGGTGCTCCCTACGTAAAGCTTATCGGCATGGCCCGCTCTCCCATTGCAGCTGTAATGGTAGGCAAGACAATAGGCAGGAGGATGAATGAAAATAAGCTTCCCGTTTACGTGGAGCGTTTTGGTCACAGCGTGGAGGAAATATTTGTAACCGCTTCTACGCTCAAAGAGGAACTGGGCGCCGACACTTTTGCCAGGGTCCCCACGGGAGCGATTGGGCTGTACACCTATTACGAGCGCCTGGCACAGGGTTTAAGACAGCTAATGTGCGGCAGCCGCAAGTTTGCCCTGCAGTATATCAGCAGGGACGATATAGCTTCGCTGACAAAAGAGGCCGCCGCCGTAAGCGGCATACCTTATGTCATAGATATGGACAAAGAAAAGGCCGAGGAAATACTGGACATGTAAACCGCTTAAGGACCCAAAAGGAAGCGCACAATAAAGGCCCCCTTCCAAGCTTAATATCAAGCTGAAGGGGGCTCGTTTTTGACCGTTGTTGTAACAGCTGCCGCCCGGCCAGTCGTCCTCTGAAGAGGCAGCTGCGCTTAAGACCTGTAAACCTCCACTATAATCCCGGAGTTGCCGGCCTTCGACTCCTTCACGCGAACCAGGTGACCGTTTATGTTAAAAGAGGTAGTACTCAGTTCCTGGTCCGGGTCCGTTTTCTGCTTCACGTGGCTGATGGCCTGGTCGATGGCAGCGCTGCGGCCGAACTTGCTTTCCAGGGACAGGCGCAGTTCTTCATGCTGCTGCTCCAGGTCGCGAATAACAAGCAGGGTAAACCTTATTTCCAGGCCTATATGCAGTGCGGGGCCGTCTATGTCCAGCATTTTACGTGTCTCCCCTGGAGGGATCCAGTAACCGGTTTCCGTGCGGTAATATTCCTCCGGTACTTCCACTTTCGGTTTTGATTCTTCTAACGGAGGGCTTGTAATATGGGCGGTTTTCTCCTCGGAGTCCCAGTCTATGCCGGCCCCCAGCGTTACCCCGATAAAACGGAGCGGCACCATGGTACGGTCGTTTACGATTACAGCGCGGGTATCAAATTCTTTCCATTCTCCATTTACCAGGGCCTCCTGTTCCCCGATAGTCAACCGGATCGTCGTTTCCCCACGCCTGATGGTGACCTGCTTTTTTTCCCCGTCCCAATCGACTACTGCACCCATGCTTTCTGATATAAGCCTTACGGGGACGATGGTCCTGTTTTGCTCGTCGATAAAGGGCCTTTCTTCTTCTTTAAACTCGATTTTACTGCCGTCAACGTAAACGTTTACGCCGTAGTCCTGCGACAGGACTGCTGCAGCGGGCAGCAGGAACAGCAACGAGGCGATAAAAACGGCAGCGGCAGCTTTTGTCTTGCGGGGCAATTTAACGCACCTCCGTTTTTTTATGCAAAAATAATGGGCAAAACTTGCTCTAAATCAGCCCCTAAGTTTAAAGCCTGAACAGGATTTCTCGTGTGCCGGCGGTGCCAGCCGGTTCTCTCCCGGCGAGCTTCCTTCAACCGGTTTCACCGGTAATAATAGCTGCAGTTGTGACGGTAGGGACTTCCGGGAATTCCGGTGCTTGCCATGATTGTATTATAGCATATAATCTGGTAGCCTGCTACAGCGATATTTGCAGAGTACAGTGAGTCAGGGGACGGTTCTCTGACTCATTTTCTTCTGGCTTACTGCCGGCGCGTTTGGCTTCAGTTCGCTTTTGGAGGTCGTATGTGATAAAATTGTGGCGTTAAGTGTTGGATTGAATGTTGGATGTTGGGACTGAGTATTAAAAGAAAGCGGGTTGATCAAGAGTTGCGCTGCGAAGTAACTGCCGTGTGCACAGAGCTGCTGATGGAACAGGGGACAAAAAGCGGTGCCGGGGACACTGGCGGGGAGCTACCCGGCCAGGAAGCTCCCCGGTTGGGAAACGAGCAGGAAGAACTGGAACAGGCAGTGGCGCGCCTGCTTTGGGAAAGCGGCAGGACAATAGCTCTTGCCGAATCCTGCAGCGGTGGCCTTTTGTGTCACTACCTTACCAATATTCCGGGCAGTTCGCTGTATCTGCTGGGCGGGGTTGTAGCCTACAGCAATGAAGCTAAGACAGGCATACTGGGCGTTGACCCCGCCGTATTGATGGAAGAGGGAGCGGTCAGCGGCACGGTAGCGGAGATGATGGCTGCAGGTATACGAAGGCTTTGCCCCTCAGATATCGGGGTAAGCATAACCGGGATAGCGGGACCGGGAGGCGCAACTCCGACAAAGCCGGTCGGCCTGACATATATAGGCCTGGAGGCG
>PWRZ01000216.1 GCA_003563385.1 Syntrophomonadaceae bacterium | reverse complement strand
GTGGTAATAATATTCATCGGGGCAAAGCCCAGGCGCTCCAGGCCCTGCAGCACAAACTTGATCATCACGGATGGCCCGCAGGTAAGGGCCACACGGTTCTCCGGGGCAAAACCCATCTCCTCTACATACTGGGGGACAAAGCCCACGTGGCCTTCCCATCCCTCCGCTTCCCTATCTACCGTCAGGTATACCTCCGTTTCAGGGGCCTGGGGCCAGTTGTCAAATAGATCCGGGCGGTGCACCAGGTCTTCCGGGGTGCGGGCGCCGTAGAGGATATCGATTTTCCCGTAGTCCTCCCGGCGGGCCAGGCAGTACTGGATGAGGGAGCGCAGGGGAGCCAGCCCGATGCCGCCACCAATAAAAAGCAGGTCCCGCCCGCGGAGTTCTTCCACGGGGAATCCGTTACCGTAGGGGCCCCTTACCCCCACCTGGAATCCCTCTTCCAGTTCGTGTAACTGTGAGGTGACGCTGCCGGTCTTTTTGATACTGAACTGCAGATACTCTTCTTCTGTGGGAGAAGAGGTGATGGAAAAGATGGCCTCTCCCACCGGCGGCAGGGAAAGCATGGCGCACTGGCCCGGGTTGAAGGCAAAGGGCAGGCCTCCTTCTAAGTCCTCCAGGGAAAAGGTCTTGATATCCGCAGTCTCTTCCTTAATCTCTTTTAGGACAGCTGTTCGGGGGACCAGGATATTTTCAAGGGGCATTTTTTAGACCTCCTCTCTTACCGGCCTCTTTGATGACCTGGGTGATATCCAGCATGACCGGACACCCGCGCACGCAGCGGCCGCAGCCCACGCAGCCGTAGTGGCCGAAGCGGTTGGGGAAATAGCAGAGCTTGTGCATGAAGCGCTGGCGGATCCTTTCCTTTTTGGTGGGACGGGGGTTTTCACCGCTGGCCATCAGGGTGAAGTCTTCGTACATGCAGGAATCCCAGCAGCGGAAACGCTCGCCGGACTGGCCTGCGCTGTGGTCCTGGATATCGAAGCAGTGGCAGGTAGGACAGAGATAGGTGCAGATACCGCAGCCAATGCAGCGCCGGAAAAGGTCCCACAGGGGAGCGTCAAACATCTCTTCCAGCTTCTCCGCGGTCCGGTCCAGAACCCAGCCCTTGCGGTGGAGAGCCTCCTTCTGGCGGGCGGCAGCGCTTTTTCTCCCCTCCAGGGCGGTCTTTGCTTCTTCTGCGGAGGCCTCCACCAATAGGTCCGCCTGAGACTCCGTCAGGTGCCGGCCTTTTTCACTTTGGGGCTCCCAGAGGAGCGCTTTCCCCAGGTCCCAGCACATCACGTCGGCCTCCCCGGACCAGCCCGGTTCCAGGTCAAAGGCGGTGCAGAAACAGGCCTCATCCGGAGCGCTGCAGCCCAGGGAGATAAAGGTGCCCTCCCGGCGCCGGGCGTAAAGTAAGTCGCCGGGCTCCTCCAGGAAGACCCGGTCCAGCAGAAAAAAGGAGGCCATATCACAGGGGCGTATCCCGAAAAGAAGGTAGCCGCCACTTTCCTCTTCCTTCTTTTGCAGCTCCAGGGTTTTGCCCTGCGTCTTAAAGCGCATAAAGGTCTCCCACTGGGGGAAGATGATGCTCTTGGGCGGCACAGCGGTGTTTAAGGCCTCAAAGGCGGCGCTGTCCCCCTCCTGCCAGGGGGCAAAGCTTACCACTGCCTCCTGCTGCCGGGGAAGGTAGAGAGTGTTTGCCCGGGCCAGGCGCCCTAAGAGCCGGGGAAGCTTCTCCTTCAAGATTTTGCGCACGCTTGAAACACTCCTTTAAGGTTTAACTTTCCGTAAAGGCGGCCGGGTCATCGGTCCTGTACGTAAGCAGCGGGGACTCTTCTTCCGGGTCCGCCCCGGCCTCGTACGGCCCGTAAAGCTCATCAATATCCTTGATAAACTTGCGGTTGAGCTCTCTTAGCGGTATCCCTACCGGGCAGGCCCTGGTGCACTCGCCGCAGTCCACGCAGCGGCCCGCCACGTGGTAGGCGCGGATGATCTGATAGAACTGGGTCTCGCTCAGCTCCAGGGCCTTGCCCAGCCAGCGGGGTTCGGGGATATCAAAAACGCACTGCCGGCAGCTGCAGGCGGGGCAGACGTTGCGGCAGGCAAAGCAGCGGATACAGCGCTCAAACTGCCGCTTCCAGTAGGCGAAACGCCCGTCGTGGTCCAGCTTTTCCAGCTCCTCCACCCCGTTGAAGCGGTCCGGGGAAGGTCTTACCTCCACGGGCTCGCCCAGCAGGCGGTCGCAGGCCACCGGATTGGGGTGGCGGCACACCTGGCATTTTTCGTAGAGGAAGTCCCCGGCGGGGACTTTTTTTTCTTCCCCGTCCGAGAAGAGGAGCAGCTCTTCCCCCTGGCGTTCTACTTCCCTTAACCCATGGCCCAGGCCGGCCTTTTTGATCTTTTGCGGGTCCACCAGCCCGGGGCAGGGAAGGCCCAGAAGCAGCACTTTATCCCTGGAGGCGCGGTTGTCCCGGAGCATCTGGTTGAACCCCAGTACGTCACAGCCCTTGACGAAAAGGGCGATCTTCCCGGCTTGGGCAGGCTCTTCCAGGAGATATTTGCTTAAGTTGGGAACACAGAAAGGGTCCCAGATAAGGCGGTCTATGTCCTTTTCTTCCCTTATAAAAACCGGGTAAGACTGCCACCACAGGTCCCCCTTGCCGTAGCCGATAATAAGGGTGGCCTCGCCACTTTGCAAAAGGGCGGCGGCTGTTTTTTTTATGATTTCTGGCAGCTTGTTCACCTGCTATCCCTCAGCTTTCTATTGGGGCCCAGAGCCCGGACCTTTGCGGTAATCTCGGTCATGACCCGGGCAAACTTGTTGCCCTCCGAGGCCGATATCCAGTGCACCTGGAACCGCGCCGGCTCAATGCCTAAAAATTCCAAAAAGCGGCGCAGGGCTGAGAGGCGCCGGCGGGCGTGGTAATTGCCGCTTACATAGTGGCAGTCGCCCGGATGGCAGCCGGCC
>PWRZ01000178.1 GCA_003563385.1 Syntrophomonadaceae bacterium | reverse complement strand
GGGCAGCCCGTAATCGGTCACAAAGCGGTCGTAGCGCCGGTCGGGGAGCTCGGGGATAGTTTCGCGGACCTCTTCCAGCAGCTTCGCCGATACCGGCAGCGGCGGAAGGTTGGGGTCCGGAAAGCAGCGGTAGTCGGCGGAGACAAACTTGCTGCGCATGGCCGTGGTCAGGCCCCTGTCTTCGTCCCAGTGCCTTGTCTCCGGTATCACCTCGCCGCCTTCCCTTATTATCTGTTCCTGCCGCTTCACTTCGTACTCAATGCCCCTGTAAACAGAGCGGAAGGAGTTCATGTTTTTTAGCTCGGTCTTCCTGCCCATCTGCCTGCTGTCACGCGGCTTTAAGCTTACGTTGGCATCACAGCGCATGGAACCCTCTTCCATTTTGCAGTCGGAGACATCAACGTAGCGCAGTATGCTGCGCAGTTTCTGCAGGAACAGCCGCGCCTCTTCCGCCGACCGTATGTCCGGCTCCGTTACAATCTCGATCAGCGGGACACCGGCCCTGTTAAAGTCTACCCGGCTGTAGGGAGAGGACAGAATGTCGCCCACGTGCAGGAGCTTGCCCGTGTCCTCCTCCAGGTGGAGCTGGTGGATGCCGATTTTTCTGCTTTCTCCGTTTACGTGTATATCAACGTATCCGCCCGTGCCCAGGGGATAAAAAAACTGTGATATCTGGTAGCCCTTCGGCAGGTCGGCATAAAAATAATTTTTGCGGTCGAAGGTGATTGTATCCATTATTTTGCAGTTCAAAGCCAGCGCCGCTTTTATGGCGAAGCGCACCGCTTCCCTGTTTAATAAGGGAAGGGTGCCTCCCGGAAGCCCCAGGCAAACCGGGCATACCTGGGTGTTCGGGTCAGCGCCGAAGGCGGCGCTGCAGCCGCAAAAAAGCTTTGTCCTGGTGAGAAGCTCTACGTGTACCTCCAGGCCGACGACGGTTTCCAGATTGTGCAAATGATACACCCCCTTGCATGTTTTTGACAGATACATTTTTTTGCTTCTTTTAGCCCCACTTAGCCCCACTGCACGACCGGTCCGTTCAGCACGGCCCGGGAAATTGCAGCGCCCTTTCTTTTTGGAGCAGCGCAGAAATTCTCAACAGCGCGGCCTCTTCTCCCGCTTTTGCCGTAAACTGCAGCCCCGCCGGCATCCGGGAGGCGGTATAGACGGGGAAGGTCAGGGCGGGAAGGCCGCAGAGAGAGGCCGCCGCCGTGTAGTAGGAGGCCCTGTCGGGCAGGTGCCAGCTGTCCAGGGGGCCGCCGGCTTCCGGGGCGGTAAATGGTGTTGTCGGGGTAAGCAGCAGCCCCCAGCGCTCCAGGCATTCCCCCAGCTCCTTTATTATGGAGGTGCGCATGCGCTGGCTTTTCAAAAAGTAGCGCTCGTAATAGTCGCCGGCAGAGACGAGCGCCCCGAAGGTTAAAAACTTTTTGACCTTGCTGCTGAAACCGGCACTGCGTGTTGCCGTGTACATCTCCTGCAGCGACCCGGCTATTTCCCTGAACCCGAAGCGCACGCCGTCGTAGTCGGCCAGGTTGGAAAATGCTTCCGCTGCGCTGATCACTGCGGCGGCACGGTATGCTTCCGCAAAATGTTTCAGCGGTACAAAGACAATTTCCATGCCGGCCGCTCTCATCCTGTCCAACTGTTCCTGGAAGCATTTCTTGACATCCTCTTCCAGCTCCGGGGCCCTGTCCCAATCTTCCGGGACCGCCGCTTTGGGGCTCACTCCCCCGTCCTCCAGCAAGGAGGTATAGGCGGGGGGGGGCTCGTTTAAAGAGGTTGGATCGCGCTGGTCGGGCCCGGCGACAGATTGAAGGATCGCAGCCAGGTCCCCGGTGCTGCGGGCCATGATGCCCACCTGCTCCATGGAGGAGGCATAATCGATAATTCCCCGCCGCGATATCCTCCCGTAAGAGGGCCTCAAGGCCAGGACACCGCAGTAAGAAGCGGCCTGCCTCAGTTCGCCGACCGTATCGGAAGCCAGCCCCACGGTGGTTGTGCAGGTGGAAACCGCCGCCGCCACACCGCTGCCGGCAATCCTTTCTTCCTGCCAGGGGCTCTTGACGATGCCGAAGTAAGAGCTGCTGCCGGAGCAGCCGATGCCGAATTCTTCCATATTTGCCTTGCCGGTGAGCAGGGCTCCCTGCCCCCGCAGCCTCACCGTGAGCGCGGCGCTGAAGGGGGGCTCGTAGTCGGCCAGCATGCGGGAGCCGCAGGTCGTTTTAAGGTCATCAGTACAGATATTGTCGGCCAGGGCCACCGGCACTCCGGCCAGGGGCAGCTCTTCCCCATCGGCGAGCATTTTTTTGACCCGCTCTGTTTCCCCGGCTATCTTTTGGGGGTCGAAAGAGATAAACATCTGCAGCTTCTGTCCCCTGGAGCAGAGCCGTGACAGCGTTGTGGACATTTCATCCAGCAGTTCGGGGTTTTGTCTTACTTCTGCAGACAGCACATCAACGGGCAGTTTATTTAAATCCATGGCAAGTCTCCTTTCCTCTGGGCCGTATTAAGGCCGGATGCGCTTGCTTTTCTTACTACTTATTATTCTTCGATAATCCTGGGGACATGGAAACAAAACTGGTCCGCTGCGGGTGCATTGGCCAGGGCCTTTGGCAGCGGCAGCAACTTTTCTTCAACGTCGTCGCGCATCCTGTTGGGCCGGCCGTGCCCGTAAAAGGTGGCCGCCGTTTCCTGCAGCTCCTCATCGGAAACGGCATCGAGCCCTTCGAGCACCTCCTGCAGGTCCTGCAGGAGTTCCGCTTCTTCTTCCTTATTCAATGCAATGCGGGCGTCTGCGGAGGCCCTTTTTATTTCAGCAATGTTAATTGGCAAAACGCTCATCCTTTCCGTTGCCTTTTTTGGCGGTAGCACTATATTACAAAGTGTACCGGTAAATATTTTCCCCCGCAGCCGTCAAAATCCTGCCGCAGCGGAAATAAAATTGCCCATGGGGGGTTATCGC
>PWRZ01000050.1 GCA_003563385.1 Syntrophomonadaceae bacterium | reverse complement strand
CCGCTTGGGTGAGCTCGTTAAAAGGCAGGGCAATGGACAGATAGTTAACCAGCAATACAGCTGCCAGCACCGCAATATTAATATAGGCTCTAATCTCACTCTTCATCAGCTATTACCTCCCAGGTGAAATATCGCGAAATATGTAATAAGTACACTACCATTATATACCACCAAATGGGGCAGCGCAAGGGAACATGCGAGAAGCCATGAAAAGAACAGTATAGATTATAAAGGAAAGCCAATGAAAAATAATAAACCGGGGGGTGAAATGGGGGGCGGAGGCGGAGGAGGGGGCGGGGAGTTCCGGGAATGCAGGAAGACGGCGCCAAGTCTGTGCTTATCCCACCCTGACGGGGTCGGGGAAGCAGGAAATGCAGGAAGACTCTGAGATTCAAGGGGGCGCAGGGAGTGCAGGGAGTGCCGGAAGTGCAGGGAGTGCAGGGAGTACCGGAAGCGCAGGAAGCGCAGGAAGTGGAGTGGCGGAAGCGCAGGAAGCGCAGGAAATGCAGTGAGTCCCGCAGCCTAGTGCACCTCATCCACGTTACAGCCGGGTGCAGGGAGATTTGGGGTGCAGGAAGCGCAGGAAGTGCAGGAAGTACGGGTGAGGCAGGAGGTAAAGGCATGCAAAGGATTAAACAATCATGCCGCGGAGCGGCATCATCAGAAGGATGGAAACGCCCTCTAACGGGCAAAGGATTATTTATGATAGATTCGCATTTTCAGAGTAGACGGCCATGCCCCCACACAACGGGGGCACCATCAGAAGGATGAAAATGGTAAAGAGTTATTTTCAGAATGGATATAAAGGGGTAGCATTTGGCAGGCCGTTATCTATGCATAGCGCCTCACGAGATACGGCATGGTAGGCTGCGGGGCATGTAGCATTTGGCAGGCCGTTATTCACGCATAGCGCCATATTGCCCGTGTTCTGCAGTCATGGTATACTCAAGCACACGGTTACTTTACACTTCCTTTTTTGATTATCCCTTTTGGAAAGGTAGGTTTTAGCTGATGAAAATTGGTATTGTCAGCGACACTCACGGCTGCCTGTTGGGATGGGAAAAAGCGCTTCATTACCTAGAGGGATGCGACCTGCTCATGCATGCAGGCGACATTCTCTACCACGGCCCCAGGAATCCGCTGCCAGAAGGTTATGATCCCGGAAAATTGGCGGATCTCATTAAGGACCTTGCCCTTCCCATCTTTGCCGTGCGGGGAAACTGTGATGCGGAAGTAGAAGAAATAGTCCTCGGTCTCCCTCTGCTCTCGCCGTACTTTTTTTGCTATATTGACGGCGTCCGCATTTTAATGCTTCACGGGCACGGTGTTGGCGACGAGAACGAACTTTTCGGAAAGGGGCTCTACTACCGGGCCGACATCGTTATTTTCGGCCATACACACCGGCCGGGAGTACAAACAAAAAGCGGCGTAGTGCTGCTGAACCCGGGGTCTACATCCCTTCCCAAGGAAGGGCCGGCCACAATAGGCCTGCTCGATACCAGAGCCCGGGAAGTAGAGGTCATTTCACTGCAAAATGGTGAGCGTTTAACAGGACAGTTTTTAACAGGCGTAGCAGACGACAGGAATTAGCGGCAACGGCAGGCAGGACAGGCAGTGGGAATTAAAGGCAGGGAATTAAAGGGACACCATACTGAATTCACATACTAAAAATTTAATTGTAATTTTCAGATTTATATTATATTCCGCATTTTGGGAAAAACAAAGCGCCCATTTATTTACTAAATTATTGAGTATGTTGTCCTAATAATTACATTAGATAAACGTGTGTCCCGAAATCTTTCTTAGTAATTACCTTAAATACCTATTACACACAGTTTTTGCTTTGCCCGAATAATTTTTATTGTGTCCCGAAATTTTCCCAAACACTGTGGAAGACCGTCGAAAGGAGTCGGTAATATCAAGGAAAACCGGGGTAAAGGTATTCCTTTCTTGATTACCATTTCTTTTTTGCTTTCTTTTCTCTTCATCCGCCTCATGGTGCTGCTGGTCGGCTCCGCTGAAAGCGAATTTGCCCGAGTAGCCAAGCATGGGCTCAGGCCTGAAGTAGATTTTTACATCGGCCGCAACATAATACTGTTTGGCTATCATATCCACCATTTTTATTTCGGCATCCTGCTCATCTGCGTGGCCGGCTGGGTAGCGATTGTCGGTTCTCCCACTTTAAAGAAAAAACACGCCGCCATAATCTACGGCACTGGGCTGGGACTGTTCATGGACGAGATAGGCCTTCTCCTCACCTGGGGTGATTACTACTCCAGCCTTACCTATCTGCTGACCATTTTACTGGTGGCTGTGTTTTTAAACGTGGTCTTTTTCCCTTATTTTTGGGAAGAAGTCCGTACAAGTATTGCCCAGAGGGGAGCCAGCTCGACCATCTGGTACTCCCTTTTCGGTTTAAAAAACTTTCTAAAGGTGGCTGATTATGTGAGTACGAAGACGGGAAAAACCGAACGTGCCGCCCTGATCTTCACCGGAATCGTCTTCATCAGTGCGGGCATACTTATCCTTCGCTTCCCTCAATTTGTATACTACTGGGTTGCCGGGGGCTTCATCGTCCAGGGAGTTGCCTCCCTTTTCCGCGCCTGGCAGCAGGAAAAAGAGGAAAAAGAAGAAACCGGCACTGAAGCCGGAAGCTAAGTGCTTCTTAACATAAATACAGTGTCACATAAATACAGTGTCACATTGGTTGAGAGTTTCAGATACAATAAAAGATTTTGGGTGAAAAAATACGTCGCCGTAATTGTGTTGTTGAGCACTAAGTGCCCTGTAAGCATAAATACAGAATGCGAATCCACAGAAGCAAAAGTAAAGTCTTAAAATGTGTGACATCCTCACGGGGTCAATAGACCCCGTGCATCCTGGTAGTTCAGAATGACAGACCGGTATTCGGTCTTTCGGTTCGCGCCAGATACAGGGTTGAAGCTATATCTGGCGATACTG
>PWRZ01000154.1 GCA_003563385.1 Syntrophomonadaceae bacterium | reverse complement strand
CGAATCGACAGGCATCCGCCTGGATGTGCCCCTGCTGGGCATGCTCGATTCCCCGTACCAGGTAATCCTGGAGGAGTCCTACAGCCACGAGGTCGTCGAAATTAAGGAACTGGAGATGCTGAATCGCCGGGCCCTGTTTGAAATAGCATCACTGCCCCCCGGAGGCAGCGAAACAGTAACCCTGACCTACGAGCTAAAAGTTTATCCTATCAGCGCCAACCTTGACTTTGACCCCGGCCGCTCCGAGCCGCAGCCCCATACCGAGGAATTCCTGCAGCCGGCTGAAAGCATTGAAAGCGCCCACCCGGAGATCAAGGCCCGGGCCGAAAAGGTGACCTCCGCTCTTAACGACCCCCTCGAGAAGGCCCGTGCGCTTTTTAACTTCGTCATCGAGCACATGAGCTACGACCTCAATGCCGCCAACCGCAACGGCGGGGCCCTGGCGGCCCTGCGCAGCGGCACAGGCGTCTGCGAGGACTATGCCGCCCTGTTTGTGGCCCTCTGCCGCGCCTCCGGGATACCGGCCCGGCAGGTAAACGGCTACACGGACCCGCGCGGCACCGGTGAAGAGTGGCAGCTCGCCCCCGGGGAGGTACACCCCTTAAGGGGCTACCGCCACAGCTGGGCAGAGTTTTACATCCCCGGCCTCGGCTGGCTTCCTGCAGACCCAACCATGGACATCTATCGGAGCGACAACGCTTACTTTGCCTCCCTGCCCCAGGTCGCACACCTGGCACAGAACTACATGGACCAGTCGCTGCGGGCCAGCTACCGCGGGGGGCAGCTGGCCGTTACCTGGAATGAACAATTGATCGGGAAGTAGGGATAAAAATGGATATCTACGTTGCCAGACAGCCCATATTTGACCGCTACCAGGAGGTCTTCGCCTACGAGCTCATGTACCGCTCCGGGGCCAACAAGTTTTACTCCACCCTGGACGGGGACAGAGCCATCTCGGAGGTGATCACCAACAGCTTCCTGCTGATCGGTCTGGAAAATTTAACGCGCGGGAAAAAGGCCTTCATTAACTTTACCAAGAACCTGCTCGAGAACGACACGGCCACCCTTTTGCCGAACGACTGCCTCGTAGTGGAGATTCTCGAGGACGCCGAACCGGACGAAAAAATGCTGGCCGCCTGCCGCAAGCTAAAGGAGCTGGGCTATCTCCTGACCCTGGGCGATTTCCGCTACGACCCCCGCTTCCTGCCCCTTCTTCACCTGGTCGATATCGTCAAGGTGGATTTTCTTAACGCTTCCCTGTATGACAGGCGCAGCGTCATAAATAAGGTTAATAAAAACGGGCGGGAGAGGGTCAAGTTTCTGGCCAACCGCGTGGAGACCAGGGAAGAGTTTACGGAGGCCGTCGAGCTGGGCTACACCTATTTCCAGGGCTACTTTTTCAGCAAGCCGCACCTGGTTTCGGGCAGGGACATCCCCGGCTTCAAGCTCACCTATATGCAGATCCTGCAGGAGATCAATAGAGAGGAAGTAAACTTCGACAAGCTGGAGGACCTCATCAAAAGGGACGTCTCCCTCTCCTACAAGCTGCTCAAGTTCATCAACTCCCTGGCCTTCGGCTTCCGCAGCGAGATACACTCCATCAAGCAGGCCCTGGTGCTGCTGGGGCAGAAGGAGATCGGCAAGTGGCTGTCGCTGATAGCGCTGCGCAACATCGGTGAAAACAAACCCGACGAGCTCATCGTCGCCGCCCTGTGCCGGGCCAAGTTCTGCGAACTGGTCGCCTCCAGGGTCGACCTGAAAAGCCGCAGCTCCGACCTTTTCCTGATGGGCATGTTTTCGCTCATCGACGCCTTCCTGGACCGCCCCCTGCCCGACATCCTGGCCGACCTGCCCCTGGCCGAGGATATCAAGGAGGCCCTGCAGGGGGGCAACAGCAGGCTGGGAGATGTCTACGCCCTGGTGCTGGCCTACGAAAAAGGGGACTGGGAAGAGCTTTCCCGCCGCGCCGCCAGGCTGGAGCTGGACGAAAAAGAAGTGAAGGAGTTCTACCTGGGCTCGCTGGAGCTGGCCAACCAGGTCTTTTTCCGAAAATCGCTCCTCGATTAAAAAGGGGACTGTTATCCCCGGTTTTGCCGGGGCTTTTCTGTCTTATTTAGACTGGTGGGGGGATAAAAATGTTTTCCAAATTAAAAACAGAAAACTCCAGGCTTTCGGAGCCGGTTAGGGATACTGCGGTAGTGAAGAAAAAAGAGCTTGATGAGATTGCCGTTGAAACCCTGCGCCGGGTCATCGATACGACCGACGATTCCATGGAGCTCGACAAGCTGGACAGCTTCCAAAAGAAGCAGTTCACCGAGCAGATCTACGATACACTGGTGCAATTCCTGGAGGAGGAAGAGCGCCAGCTTTCCCAGGCCGACAAGCAGAAGGTGATCACCTATGTCTCGGACGAGATCTTCGGCTACGGCCCCATCAACATGCTCATCGATGATCCCACCGTCACGGAGATCATGATCAACGGCTATGACAATATCTACGTGGAGCGGGAAGGCAGGCTTATCAAGACCGAGGTGGCCTTCCGGGACAACGCCCACCTGTCACACACCATCAACAAGATCATCAACCCGCTGGGGCGGCGCATAGACGAGAGCTGCCCCACCGTAGATGCGCGCCTGCCGGACGGCTCCCGCGTCAACGCCATCATCCCCCCGCTGTCCTTGAAGGGCCCGGCCATGACCATCCGCAAGTTTGCCGTGGACCCCTTCACCGTGGAGGACCTGGTCAATTTCGGGACCATTAGCCCCGAGATAGCCTCTTTCCTGCAGGCCTGCGTGCGCGCCCGCGTGAATATGATCGTTTCGGGCGGCACCGGCAGCGGCAAGACGACTACCTTAAACGTCCTTTCCAGCTTTATCCCGGAAAGCGATCGCACCATCACCATAGAGGACACCGCCGAGCTGCAGATGAAGCAGGACCATGTCGTCACCCTGGAAAGCCGCCCCTCCAATATAGAGG
>PWRZ01000058.1 GCA_003563385.1 Syntrophomonadaceae bacterium | reverse complement strand
CTTGATTTTTTAAACCTGATCTATCTATACAGCCCTGATGTTGAAGATGTCTACAGGAGCGATGAATATGCCGTCGTACTTGAAGAAGAGGTTTTGTGGTTTCTAATCGAGAACAGGGTGTTGCAGCAGGAGATCAGGAATCTGGGGCTGCAGGTAGACGAAGAAAGAGCAGAGAAAAACTATCTCCAGGCCAGGGAGGAACTGATCGAATATCATTTTGATACCGAGGAAGATTTCCTGGTCCGGCTTGAACAAATGGGTATGGATGAATCTGCCCTGAAACAGTTTCACCGCGATACCCTCATGGGCGAACTGCTTCGCGACCATGTCAGCGCCGATGTAACTGAAGAGGATGCCCGGGATTTTGTGGAAGAGAATCCTCTTTTCCTGGAAAAGCCCGCCTCAGTGTATGCCTATCATATCCTGGTGGAGAGCGAGGATGAGGCTGAAGACATTGTCAGGATGCTGGACGAAGGTGCTAATTTCGTAGAACTGGGACGGGAGTATTCCCTGGACAGCTTCGTTGAGTTGGGGAAGGTCAGCACTGAGGATCCCTTTGACCCCATATTTTTAGAAGCGGCGTTCAGCCTGGAACCGGGGGAGATCAGCGGCCCGGTGCGCACAGCGTACGGCTACCATGTCATACAAATCACTGAGAGAGAAGAAGCAGGGGAGTACTCTTTTGAAGAAGTGCGCGAAAACGCCCTGGATACTTTAAGACGGATGCGTTTCGAGGACTACTTCCAGAGAATGATGATGGAAGCGGAAATCGAAACCTACATCGATTGAACAGCGATTGAGAACCGCTCAATGAATAAAACCCCTCCGCAAGTTGAATACTAAGGAAAAGTTTTTAAGTGCAACCTGAAAACAGGGAAAAAAAAAGGAGGGGTAATGCATTTGAAAGCTACGGGAATTGTACGCCGCATAGACGACCTGGGGAGGGTTGTCATTCCCAAAGAGATCAGGCGCACTCTCAGGATCCGCGAAGGGGACCCTCTTGAAATTTTTGTCGACCGCGACGGCGAGGTGATTTTAAAAAAGTATTCTCCCATTGGCGAACTGGGTGATTTTGCCCAGGAGTATGCCGATGCCCTGCACGAGACGATGATGCATATAGCCTGTATAGCGGACCGGGACACTATTATAGCAGTTGCCGGTGCCCCAAAGAAAGAATTTCTGAACCGGCCTTTAAGTATGGCCGTAGAGCGGGTTATGGAAACGCGTAAGAGCGTTCTTATTGAAGATACCTCCAATCATGACTATTACCGAGACGCAGACGAAGAGAATGCCTCCAAGTTTTACTCTGAAGTAATTGCCCCCATCATTTCGGAGGGCGATCCTATAGGGGCGGTGATCATGGGGACGAGGACCAGGGAGTCCAGGCTGGGTGACATGGAGCTGAAGCTGGTTGAAACGGCAGCCGGGTTTCTAGCCAAGCAGATGGAGCAGTAAGCTGCCTGTTTACCCCTGGTGAACCACAGTTTGGGAATGCTTTACAAAAAGTGGTAACAACATATTGCTTGTTACTGCTTTTTTATTTTATTATTTCAATGTGTTATAATCTACGTGTTAAAGTCAGGTAAAGATTTCTGCCGGGGAGGAAGAAGCTGTATTGTCCAGGAGGCGTTCCTTTATTGAAGGGGCTTTAATACTTACGGCTGCCGGGCTTGGCGTGCGCTTCATGGGGGCCGGGCTGCGAATTTTTCTGGCTGCAGTGATGGGAGACGAGGGTATCGGCCTCTACCAGATGGCATACCCGGTCTATACCACCCTGCTGGCAGTCTCTACCGCCGGCATACCGATTGCCGTTTCCAAGCTGATGGCTGAAAACCTGGCCATCAAGGATTACCGCGGCGGCTACAGGGTTTTCAAAACCGCCTTCATAATACTGGCTGTTTTCGGTACCCTGTTTTCGCTTCTTCTTTATTTCGGCGCCGATTTTTTCGTGCGCTACGTGGTCAAGGACCCCCGTGCTTTTTATCCCCTGATCAGCATTTCCCCTGCTATTTTCCTGGTCACTATTATGTCCGCTTTTCGCGGCTTTTTCCAGGGCCAGCAGGAAATGGCTCCTACGGCGTTATCACAAATAGTGGAACAGGTCGGCAGGGTCCTGGTGGTAATAGTACTGGTTTACCTGCTGCTGCCCAGGGGGCTTGAGTTTGCCGCCGCCGGTGCCGCTTTCGGGGCGGTGGCCGGCGCTGTTTTTGGCCTTGCCGTGCTCCTGTTTATATTTGTCAGGAGAATGCCGGCCTTTAGAAGGATGACCAAAAACCAGGTGGTGCTGCGAGACTTCAGCTTTATGGAAGTTTTTATCGGCATTATTACACTTTCCATACCGATTACCCTGGGCAGTCTTGTCATCCCCCTTATAAATTTGGTTGACCTGGGCGTTGTTCCGATGAGGCTTCACGAGGCCGGCTTTGCCGTGGAAGAAGCTACGGCGCTTTACGGGCAGCTTACAGGGATGGCCAACTCCGTGATCCAGTTTCCCATTATTATTACCATTGCCCTGGCCATGAGCCTGGTCCCGGCCATTTCGGAGGCACAGGCCCTTCATAACAGGCCCCTTATCAGGGGGCGCACAGACCTCGCCCTGCGGGCGACACTATTTTTCAGCCTTCCAGCGGCCCTTGGTCTTTTTGTGCTGGCCCGCCCGATCACTTTTGTCCTTTTTGACAATGTCCAGGCTGCCTATCCCCTTTCCATACTAGCTTTCGCGGTGATCTTTCTTTCCCTGTACACCAGCACTGCCGGCATTCTGCAGGGTCTGGGGAAAGTACTCGACCCCGTCAAGAACATGTTTTTGGGGGCATCCGTCAAGCTGGCACTGAGCTGGTTTTTGACAGCTGTACCTGTTTTAAATATAGGCGGTGCAGCCCTGGCAACGGTTGTCGGGTTTTTTTTGGCGTCGTTTTTAAACATCAGGAAGGTTGCAGTGCTCACGCAGTGGCGCTTTAACGCCGTGGAGCTTCTCCTTAAGCCG
>PWRZ01000080.1 GCA_003563385.1 Syntrophomonadaceae bacterium | reverse complement strand
TGGCTATTGTAGAAGTGAGCATTATTCCGCTTGGCACCGGGTCTACAAGTATCAGCCGGTATGTGGCGGATTGTCACAAGATTCTGGAGCAGGAAGAGAATATTAGCTACCGGCTGACACCGATGGGGACAATCCTGGAAGGAGAGCTGGACGTCATTTTAAATGCGGCACGCCGCATGCACGAACTGCCTTTTGAAAAAGGTGCCTTGCGGGTATGCACACACATAGTCATCGATGACCGGCGGGATAAAAAGGCCTCCATGGAACAGAAGATCTCTTCCGTAGAGGAGAAACTGTAACTTAACCTGTTTAGATATGCAGGGAGAATGACAGAGATAGGGTGCTGGCGCCGATGCCGGTGCCGGCATTGTCACTGCTCATGACTCTGACCGTGACCGCCTTGGCCCTGCCCCTGCCCCTGACCCAACCTGGACAAGCCAGTATCGGGGAGCTGTGGAGCGAAGCTGCGGGGACGGGATTAAGGAAAGGGGACACACCTCTTGCAGAGTTGTGTCCCCGAGTCCTGCGCTGCGCCCCGGAAGCGCTCGCATGGGGTCATTCCTCTGTAAGAGGTGTGTCCCCCAACCTTGAAAAAGGAAAGCGACAGAACCGTCCCCCCGCTTTGCGATCTCCGGATAAGGGCCTAATACTATCAGCCGGAGGTGAAAATGATGGAAGATTATATGCCTGCATGGGTAATCAAGGATATGCTGGCACGCTCCGCCCGGCCGGGACGTGATCTGGGCGAGAGTGCCAGGGTGCCGCAGGCAAAGGTTGACGAGTGGGTGCAAACCATCCGTGGAATGGGTATTAAATCAATTATCTGTTTGCTTGACCAGGCAGCCTTCCAGTATTACCCCGATCTCCCAGGTGGGCTGCTGGATTATTACCGGCAGCAGGGCTTTGTGGCTGTGCACATGCCCGTGAAGGATCCTGCAAACGATCCCCAGGGAATGCAAGAGCTCGAGAAGAACCTGGCGGAAATATGGAGAACTTTCCAGGAACTGCCCAAGCCGGTTCTCGTTCACTGCAGTGCCGGCATTAACCGTACGGGGCGCGTAGTTGATTACATTTGCCGGCAATTAAATGAAGGACAAGCCCAGGGGGAGCAGTAAAAACAGTGAGGCCGGTTAGGGGGCAATTAAAGGCAATTAGCCTTATAAAGCATTATCGGCAGCATTATCTCCTGGAATATCATTTTTTCTTTCCATAGCTTTTATCAAAAGCGGTTTCAGTTTGTTTACCGGTATGGCAAAGTTAATATTTTGCACATCATTTCTGGCATAGGCAGTGGTGATGCCGATAACCTCTCCATACATGTTTAACAGGGGCCCCCCGCTGCTTCCCGGGCTGACAGGGGCAGTAAATTGAATGTAATAACGATTGTCGGGCAGCTGCCTGTTAACTGCACTGATGACTCCGTCAGATACTGTACTTTTTAGACCCAGGGGGCTGCCTACAGCGACGACGGACTGCCCGACCTTAACACGTTCGCTGTCACCAAGCGGCAGGGAGGGGAGTTCTACCTCAGGTGCTTCCAGAATAGCTAAATCACGCTCCCTGTCAAAGGCCAGAACCTCTACCATGTCATGAGATACATCATCGTCAGTTAAAAGGGAGAGACGAAACTGCCCTTCTAAAAGATGAAAACTGGTGGCCACCAACCCTTCGCCGAGATAGAATCCACTCCCTTGCTTTGTTTCTCCCCTGATTGTAACCGCTGATGTTATTCCCAGCTCTGCAACCTTTGCCGCAGTCAGCTGGGGCCGTAGCTCAACCAGCGGGGGCAGCGGTGGCTTGAAGATAAATGCTGTTCTGCTTTTCTCATCCCAGTCAACAGTGCAGCCCAGCGCCTCGCTTATAAAGCGGAGCGGGACGAAAATCCGCCCATTGATCAACACCGGTGGAGCTTCCAGCTCTACCAGGTTCCCATCGACCAGGGCCTTCCAAACACCCAGAAAGACTTTTGCTTTTCGCCCCCCCAGCCACGAAGTTACGGCCTGCTCTTCTTCGTCCCACTCTATATCCGCTCCCAACTGTTCGAAAAGGGGACGCATGGGCACCATAATTCGCCCGTTTAAGATGCGTGGCTGTGGTTCGAAAAATGCCGTATCGCCGTCTATGATTATCCTGATTTCAGGATTAGGCTCATGGGCCTCCAGGGCACTTTCAGAAGCAAAAGCATAAGCAGATGAAGGTGCATGCGCAGATATAGATGCAGGAGCAGCCGTAGGCCCGGCCCCGGGTGCATGTGCAGATGCAGGAGCAGGAGTAGGCCCAGGTCCAGGTGCGGGTGCAGGAAAAAGTAAAAAAACAATAATTGTAGCCAGGCAGATTTGCAAAGGTTTTAATTTTCTCATTATTGGCATCACCACCACTGCTGTAATTTATCTCAAGAGAATAAACTTTCATTGCCACGCTGGTTCTTCCAAATAATATGCACTTCCAAGTTATTCTACAAAGCAATAATAATTCCTGTTTTTTAATTACGGAATTACTGATAGGTGAAAAATTAAAGGGGTAAGTTTAAGTTGGACGATCTGGAAGAGGTATTAAGTGGGACTGCATTTACGGCTGCGACAGGCCGGGCTTACAGATTTGCATAGTGCGGAAAAGAAAAGGAAACACAAAAGACATGATAATTAAGTATGGTGTCCCTCTAATTTCCAAAAGACATGATAATTAAGTATGGTGTCCCTCTAATTCCCCCATGTTATTCTACAAAGGATAAGAAATTCCTGTCTTTACATTATTTTAATTATGCCTGTTTATCATCTTTGTTTTAATTATGCCCAGCCGCTGGCCCCAGTTGCTGCCCCAGCCACCTTAAACTATTGAATTTATTTACCCGGCTTTGTATAATATATATTAGGGTAGAATAGGAGGTGAAGGCAAATGAACCACATTAAAACCATGCTGTTGATGGTCTTGTTAACAGCTATCCTGATCTTGCTGGGAGGGGTTATAGCAGGCAATGAAGGGGTTATCTTCGC
>PWRZ01000148.1 GCA_003563385.1 Syntrophomonadaceae bacterium | reverse complement strand
GCCAATGAAAACATTCTAAATGCACAGGACCGCAATTCCCAGCTGCAGGGTATGGGAACTACCTTGACGATGGTCTTTTTTTTTAAAAGCGTTCTGCTGATTGCTCACGTGGGGGACAGTCAGGTGCACATTTTTAAGCAGGACAACCATCTCCAGGTTACAGAAGACCATTCCCTGGCCATGGAGCTTTTAAAAAACGGGGAAATAAAACCCGAAGAGCTGCATACCCATCCTAAGAGACATTATCTTACCAGGGCGCTGGGTACAACCCCGCAACTGGCCGTTGATACCTATCATGCGGACCTCCAGGACGGCGATTATATACTGCTCTGTACAGATGGGCTTACCTCCATGCTAAGACCTGCCGAGATACAGGAGATCATTTTTCGCGGCACATACCTGGAAGAAATTTCCGATGAATTAATACGTGCAGCCAACAGCGAAGGCGGTATAGACAATATCACCTTTATTTTAATTTACTATACTAATAATAACTATTCTTAGAACAAGGTGGAAGTTGAAGCGATGGAAGTGCTGAGTAAAACCCTGGAAAACCGCTACGAAATCATGGAGAAAATCGGTGAGGGTGGGATGTCCAGGGTTTATAAAGGGTTGGACAAAAAGCTGAACCGGGTCGTGGCCATAAAAGTCCTTTATGAGCAATTTGCCGGTGATCCCGAGTTTTTAAGGCGTTTTAAGATGGAGGCAAAGGCAGCGGCAAAACTATCACATCCTGCTATAGTTAACGTCTACGATGAGGGTGAAAGCCAGGGTGTTCATTACATCATCATGGAGTACGTGGAGGGCCTTACTTTAAAGGAGATTGTCCAGCGCCAGGGAAGATTGCAGCCTCAGGATGCCGCTCAACTGGTGCTGCAGGTATGTGACGGCCTGGTCCATGCCCATGCCCATAAGGTCATTCACCGTGATATAAAGCCGCAGAATATCATTATTACACCAGACGGAAGGGCAAAGGTGACAGATTTTGGCATTGCCAGGGCAGCTGCCAATTCTACCATAACCCACGGACGGTCCCTTTTGGGTTCCGTTTATTATTCTTCTCCCGAGCAGGCCAGGGGTAGTTCTGCCAGTGCCCAGTCGGATATTTATTCACTGGGTGTGGTTTTCTACGAATTGGTAACAGGAACAGTTCCTTTTTCCGGTGAAAGCCCTATTTCCGTTGCTTTAAAACACCTGCAGGAAGAATTTGTCCCCCCCCGGGAGATTGTGCCGGATATACCGGGGGAGGTGGAAATGATCATATTCAGATCCATGCATAAAGAACCGCACCTGCGTTATGCCAGCGCTGTGGAGCTCAGAAATGAGCTGGAGCAATGGTTGTCGGGGCAAGGCAGTGAAAATGCGGGAGGAAGTTCTCTTCTGAAGCGGCTGCATTCTTATGGCCTGCAGGGTATACGGAAAAGTGACGATTATCAAGACCGATATCAAGATGAATATTATGAAGAAGAAGATGATGAAGAGGATGAAGAGATGAGCAATAGCAATTTGCCTTGGAAAAAAGTTATTATTTACGGTCTCCTTCTGGGAGTGTTTTTTCTGGCACTTTTTTCAGGCTACCGCTTTTTACACAGCATGCTTGTTGTTCCTGAAGTGCAGGTCCCTGAACTTGTCGGGATGAGCCTTGATGATGCCGAAGAAGAGCTTATTTCCCTGGGGCTTAGCTTAACCATTACAGGGGAGCTCCATAGTGATACTGTGCCGGAAGACCATGTTATTTCTCAGGAGCCTGCGGGCGGACGAAGTGTAAGGCAGGAGAGGATAATTGAGCTGGTTATCAGCAAGGGAGCTGATTTTATTGAGGTACCCGATCTGGTGGGAAGATCGGAGTTAGAGGCCAGGCTGCTTTTAAGCGATGTGGGACTGGAAATGGAGGTTTCTCATGAATTTAGTGAAGATGTGGCCGTGGGTTATGTCATCAGGCAGGATCCCGGCAAAGATTTTCGTCTGGTCAAAGGGGATACGGTCCATCTGGTATTGAGCGAAGGGAAAAAGCCCTTTTCTTTACGTAATTTCAAGGGATGGTCCCTGGACGATACTAAAGAATGGCTGAGCCTTTACGGGCTGGTTTTGCGCAACCTCGAGGAAGAGTATTCTGAGGAATACGGAGAAGGGCAGGTTATATCCCAGTTTCCCGCAGCCGGCGAAATGATTCAATCCGGCGATCCCGTGGACCTGGTTCTCAGCAAGGGGATAGAACCAGGGACTTATGAATCATACGAGTACCGGATACGTCCCGATGTCCCCGAGGGAAGCATCATCAAGATTTATATTGAGGACGTGGAAGGGAGAAAAGTAGTCTTTGAAGGTGAATACCAGGGAGAGGTTATAACCGCGGAGGGTATTGGAGAAGGTCAGCTTGTCCTGATGGAATTGAAAGATAACGAATATTATACCATAGATGTGATGGAATTTCCGTAAGAGCTTCTCATTTTTCAACCGGAAAGGGGAATTTTACTGGAAGGACGCCTTATAAAAGCAAAGGGTGGTTTTTACGACGTGCAAAACTCCCGGGGGGAGATAATACGCTGCCGGATCAGGGGTCGGCTTAAAGAAGAGGGGAAAAGGCTTCTGGTTGGTGACAGGGTCGGTTTTTCGCTGACTGAAAAGGGGGAAGAAGGGGTTGTAGAAGAGCTTTTGGAACGAAAAAACAGCCTGCACAGACCTCCTGTGGCCAATGTTGACCAGGCAGTAAGTGTCATCTCCACCAGGGAACCTTTACTGGATCTTTTTCTTCTGGACCGTATTGTTGTCTCTGCCGAAACGGCAGGGCTGAGCATCGTGATTTGCTTTAACAAGGTGGATCTTTCCGGAAAAGATGATTGGGAAGAAGTGGCCGAGGCGGGTGCTGTTTATAAAAAATGCGGCTATGAGGCGTTTTTTACCAGTGCAGTAACGGAACAAGGGTTGGAGGAGCTAAAGGAGTTATTAAAGCGTAAAATAAGCGTGCTGGCAGGCCCTTCAGGAGTTGGAAAATCAACTCTATTAAACAAG
>PWRZ01000088.1 GCA_003563385.1 Syntrophomonadaceae bacterium | reverse complement strand
TGGAACAGCGCGGCATCTACGTCTCTACCGGTTCGGCATGCCATTCCCGGGAGAAAAAACACAGCCACGTTTTAAAAGCGATGGGCCTGGATGAAAAAAACATGGAAGGGGCGGTGCGCATCAGTTTTTCGCACCTTAACAGTGAAAATGAGATTGAAGAGGTCACCAAAAGAATGGATGATGCCATTAGAGAGCTCAGGGCCTTTGCGCGCATTTAAACAGCCGGCAGCAGTTATCACGTCATACCGCTGCTACCCCTCTTCTCTGCAGCTTTTTAGGTTTATTCCCCATTCTCCCCTCTCCGCCAACAGCAGCTTCTTTTCTCTCATCCATGAACCCAACCTGGACAAGCCGGTACGGTATCGGGGAAAGCGACAGAACCGTCTACCTGCTTTGCGACCTCCGGCGTCAATATTTCTTGCCAAAATTATGCTATGCTATACTTTACGAATAAGGGCCCTAAAAGCGCAGCGGTACAAACTCTAACCTGCGCACATCGACAAGTCCCCTGTCCGTTATTCTCAGCTCCGGGATGACGGGCAGCGTTAAAAAGGACATCGTCATTAAAGGCGCCGGCAGCACACAGCCCAGCTCGCGCGCCGCTTCTTCTACCCGGCCATAGCTTTCTGCAACAGTGTTAAGACCGCTGTCGGACATCAGCCCGGCCACCGGGAGCGGCAGGGCAGCCAGTATCTCTCCGTTGAGAGCCGCGGCAAGCCCGCCGCCCATCTCTGCGACCGCCGCTGCCGCGGCAGACATATCCTCTTCGGATATGCCGACAACAACCAGGTTGTGGCTGTCATGGGCCACCGTTGAAGCAAGGGCGCCTCTTAGCAGGCCGAAACCTTTCACCAGACCGACCGATATATTGCCGTTACGGCCATGGCGCTCTATAACGGCCACCTTCACCACGTCATTGGCCGGGCCGGCCTTTGTAAAGGGGACTTTTTCCCAGCCGGTGACAATGCGGCCGGGCTGCACGGTGATTACGTTATAACTGCCCTCACCTGCGGGGTGCTGGAAATCCTGCTTTAGCTTTTCCTGCAGCTCCGGAAGGTGCACGGTGCTCTCTACGGAATGATAGGCAAACGGGGCAATATCTTCGAGCAGCTTTCCTTCCCGTGCCACCAGATCCCCATCTTTGTATACTTCCAGGGCTTCAAAGCTTGAAAGATCGTCCACTACGACCAGGTCGGCCTTGAAACCGGGGGCGACAGCTCCTCTCCCCTTGAGGCGGTAGTGCCTGGCTGTATTGATGCTGGCCAGGCGAACAGCCGTAACGGGGTCCAGGCCTTCTTTAACCGCCCTGCGGAGAATATCGTCCATCTCTCCATGACGGAGCAGCTCACAGGGGTGGCGGTCATCGGTGCCGAACATAAACTCCCCGGCGTTACCCCTGTGCACCGCCGGCAGGACGGCGGCAAGGTCCCTGGCAGCGGAACCCTCCCTGATTATTACCTTCATACCGCGGCGTATTCTTTCCAGGGCTTCTCCGGCAGAAGTAACTTCATGATCGCTGCTGACCCCCGCCGCTATGTAAGCGTTCAACTCATCTGCTTCCAGCATGGGAGCGTGCCCGTCGACGATCCTGTCCGTCCCCAGCGCAACCATAATACGTGAAAGAATACCGGTTTCAGCCGACAAAACGCCGCCGTAATTCATCATTTCGCCCAGCCCCGGGGAAGTAGGAAAAAGCTTGAAGGCCTGCCATACCTCTTCCTCGCCAAAACGGCACCCCGCTGTTTCCAGGGGGGTGGCAGGGACGCAGGAGGGAACCATAAAATGAAAATTAAGCCGCGTCCTCTCCCCGGCATTGATCATAAACTGGAGCCCTGCCAGCCCGGCCACATTTACTATCTCGTGAGGGTCGCAGACAACGGCAGTGGTGCCCCGGGGCAGCACCGCCCCGGCATAGCCGGCGGGGGTCAGCATGGAGCTTTCCACATGCACGTGGGCATTGACAAACCCGGGCAGCAGGTATTTCCCGCGCAGGTCGACAACCCTGCGGGCGCCACCATGGCCTTTTCCCACCGCTGCAATAGTGTCCCCGCAGGTAAGCACATCCGCCTGCCAAACCTCCTCGCTGAAAACGTTAACCACGCTGCCCCCACGAAAGAGAATATCTCCTTCGGCCCTGCCCAGCGAAACGGCAACTATCCTTTCCATAAAATCGATCATTACCGGCCCCCCCCCGCTCCCGGAAAAACAGCCTCCCCGTCCACTGCCCCCCTCACTTCCCGCTTACTTCCGGCAGGGGAACAGGGGAATATCTTTCCAGGATTTTTTTAAATTATAGCACATCTGCAGCCAGTCTGCCGATAGAATATCAACCGGCCGGGAGAAAATGTTTTTTATAAAAAAAACATTTCAGGTTACCAATTTTGAACGGCAAGGCTATTCTTCCCTTTACCTCAAAGATGGGTTATAATAAACTGAAAGGTAATATATACTCTTAGGAGGGATGCTTGTGGCAAACAGGGTTTACAACTTCTATCCGGGGCCGGCAGCGCTTCCTTTGGAAGTACTGGAAAAGGCACAAAGCGAGCTTCTCGATTACCGGGAAACGGGTATGTCCGTAATGGAAATAAGCCACCGTTCCAGCGAGTTCGAAGAGGTTGTTATTTCTGCGGAAGCTCTTCTTCTGGAGCTGTACGGCCTCAGCGATGATTACCAGGTTCTCTTTTTACAGGGCGGCGCCAGCATGCAGTTCGCCATGATACCTTTAAACTTTCTTCCTGCTGGAACAGTCGCCAACTACACAGTCACCGGCAGCTTTGCTGAAAAGGCCTACCAGGAAGCTTCCAGGATTGGGGAAACATATCTAGCCGCCAGCACGAAAGAAAACGGCCACCGCTACATACCCCGCCCGGGCGAAATTAAGATCAGTGAAAATGCGGCCTACCTGCATATGACAACCAACAACACCATCTACGGGACGCAGTGGAAATACGTGCCTGACTGCGGGGACGTTCCCATTGTAGCGGACATGTCCAGCGATATACTCTCCAGGGAGCTGGACATTAGCAGTTTCGACCTGGCTTATGCCGGAGCCCAAAAAAACCTCGGCCCTGCAGGAGTAACTGCCGTTATTATCAGGAAAAGCCTGCTCCAAACAGCGGCCGATAACGTTCCCGCCATACTGAGCTACAGGGAACATGCCGCCGCTCGGTCCCTTTACAACACCCCTCCCTGTTTCGCCATTTATATTCTCAAGCTGGTCCTGGAATGGGTTAAAGAAAAGGGCGGTATCCAATCAGTAGGAAAATACAACAGCAAAAAAGCATCCCTGGTTTACCGGGCCATCGACGAAAGTGAAGGCTTTTACCGCGGGCACGCCGCCGTGGAAGACCGTTCCGCCATGAACGTCACTTTCCGGCTCCCCGGCGAGGAGCTCGAAAAAGAATTCCTCGCTGAAGCGGCCAATGAAGGCCTGGTAGGCCTGAAAGGACACCGTTCTGTTGGAGGAATAAGGGCATCCATGTATAATGCCATGCCCATGGAGGGATGCAGGCTTCTTTCACGGTTGATGAAGGATTTTTGCAGCCGCAAAGGATAAAAAGCAATATTATAATTAATTACATCATAACGAGGTGATAATTATGCTGTCCCGTAAAGCTTCCCAGATTACCCCCTCCCCCACCCTGGCCATCGACGCCAAGGCCAAGCAGATGAAGAGCGAGGGGATCGACATCATCGGCTTTGGAGCCGGCGAACCGGACTTTGACACACCCGGTCACATCAAGGAAGCCGCAATTGCGGCTATTAACGAGGGTTTTACCAAGTATACCCCCGCCAGCGGGATACCCGAGCTGAAAGAGGCCGTCTGTGACAAGTTTTTGAAAGACAACGGGCTGCGCTACAGCCCGGGGCAGGTAGTGATCAGCAACGGGGCCAAGCATTCACTGGACAATGTTTTTGCAGCCCTGCTTAACGAGGGCGACGAGGTGATCATCCCGGCCCCCTATTGGGTAAGCTATCCCGAGCTGGTTAAGCTGAACGACGGCAAACCCGTAATTGTAGAAACGAAAGAGGAAAACCGCTATAAGATGGACAGAAGCAACCTGGAAAGCGCCATTACCGACCGGACAAAGGCAATTGTTCTCAACAGCCCCTGCAACCCCACCGGGCAGGTCTACAGCAGGGAGGAGCTGCAGGAAATAGCAGACGTGGCCCTAAAAAAGAACATCTACATTGTTTCAGACGAGGTCTACGAGAAGCTCACCTACGGAGGGGCAGAGCATCTATCGATAGCATCCCTGGGAGAAGACATCAAGGCCCTCACCGTCATCGTGAACGGCGTGTCCAAGACATATTCCATGACCGGATGGCGCATCGGCTACGCGGCATCAGAACCCAAAATCGCCGCGGCCATGTCGGGGATCCAGAGCCATGCCACCTCCAACCCCAACTCCATTGCACAGAAGGCGGCATATACAGCTATTACCGCTTCGCAGGACTGCGTTGAGGAAATGCGGCAGGCTTTTGATAAGCGCATGCGCTATATGGTCGATCGTATCAACAAGATGCCATACGTCTCCTGTATCGAACCGGAAGGGGCATTTTACCTGTTTGTCAACCTGGGGGAAACATTTTCCAGGCAGTTCCGCGGCAAGCCTGTCGGCGACGGAAACAACTGCGCCGCGCTCCTGCTGGAACAATACCGCGTAGCCGTGGTCCCCGGCGTGGGGTTCGGCGCCCCGGACTGCACCCGCTTCTCCTATGCCACCTCTCTGGAAAATATAACCGAAGGGATGGACCGCCTGGAGAACTTCCTCAAGGAGCTCGTTTAGTTGATGACAAAAGTTTCAATGCAGGACCTGCTAAAAAATTACTGGGCTCTTTTAAAGGAAAAAAGGTTTTCCCAGGGGGAACTGCTGCTGAGAGAAAAGATGCAGCAGTTTCCCCCGGGCACCGCTGAGAATACACTTATTAAAGCAAACCTGGCCGATATTCTGCTGCGGCAGGGAAAACTGCAGGAAGCCCGGGAAACGGCCATGGAAGCCCTCTTTGAAAACCCGAACCAGGTTAGAGCGTTAACGGTCCTGGGGCTGGTCTCACTGCAGAGAAAAGACAGCGATGAAGCGATAGACCACCTGGAAAAAGCCTACCGGCTGAAGCGGAACGCTTACCAGGCCGGGCGGCTGGCCAGGGCCTATGAAGCTGCAGGCAGCGAAAAGCAGGCCCTGGCTGTTCTCCGCGAAGCACTGGAGGAAAGCCCCCGCGACCAGTTCCTCCTGAAACAGTACACCAGGCTGCGAAAAAAATGCGGGCCGGCAGCAGAAAGGGATGAGCTGCTGTCCCGTTTTTCTGCGGAAGAGGAAACATCTTTACTGTATGCCGAATACATTGAGGGCAACCTCCAAAAGCTGGGACCGGAAAAAGCAGCCGCCGAGCTGGAGAGGATTATGAAAGTGGGGAAAAGGAGCAGCAACCCCCACCTCCATATCCTGATGGGAAATTACCGGCGCCGCTTAAAACAGGAACAAGAAGCGGCACAGTCGTTCCGCAGGGCCAGGGAGTTGGACCCGGACAATCACCACGCGCTGGCCCAGGAGGCTTTCTGCTACCGCCGCCTGGCGGAAAAAGAGAAGTCCTGGCCCCTGCTGAAAATGCTGCTCTCCCGTGAACCGGGAAACAGCACCGTCAAGTCGACCTTTGTAAAAGATGCTGCCGAGCTGGGTAAAAGGGACGAAGCAGTCCACTTCTTGGAGGAACTGCTGGACAGCTTTCCCCATCACAAGGAGCTCTACGGCTCTATCAACAAGCTTAAAAAAAGCGGGCCTGAATCCTAAATTTAGGCCCTTATCATTTTTAACTATAACAGCAAGGAGTGCCTTACTTGAAGGTATCGGATCTGGTCCAGATTCCCCCCGTGCGTACAGTGGTGCGTCTTGCAGACCTGTACGACCATACCCTGCGACGGGGCATGGTGGAGGACTTTATTTTGACCGATGAGGCCGTTTTTGCCCTTCAGAATGTCATGAACAAAATAGCCCTCCTTAAGGGCCAGGGCTTTTTTGTTATCGGCAACTACGGGTCCGGGAAATCACACCTGCTCAACATGATCAGCCTCTTACTGGCCGACGGCGAGGCACGCAGCATCTTCCGTGAGAGCTGCCTGGAAAGCGATTACGGAAACCGGGAACTCCCCGAACTGGCAGAGGGCGGCGCTGCCGTCTCTCCCCTCACCGTAGAAATATCACTCGTCGAACACGGCAGCAGGGAACGCCTGGAAACAATTGTCCTTTCGGCCGCGGAGAGCAAGCTCCGTCCGGGAGAAGCTGAAACGGCCGGGCTCCATCCGGGATGGCTGGAAATGCCCCGGTCCGAAGCCTTCAATGCCCTGCGGGAAGCGCTCAAAAAGAGCGGGCGCGGGGGAATGGTTATTCTGCTGGACGAACTGTCCGAATTTTTGCGTTCCAAGCCCCATGCGCGGGGCTACAATGAAGACGTGCGCTTCCTGCAGTACCTGGGAGAATTTGCCGAAGCCATACCAGCATGGATAGTGGCGACGCTGCAGGAAAACATCGAGAATACCGGCTCCATAACAGGAGAAATGCTGCACAAGATAAAAGACCGCTACCCGGTGCGTTTTCGCCTCACCGGGCGGCACGTCAAGGAAATCGCCTCCCGCCGGCTGGTGAGGAAGAAAAAAAACGCGGATGCTGCAGTTGCCCAAATATTCGAAGATTACAGGCACGCCTTCGCCACCCTGCCCTTCTCCCGGGATGATTTTGTGGCGCTATACCCTGTTCACCCCTCTACGGTGGAATTCCTGGACGAGCTGCGCCCCCTTTTCTCACAGCACCGCGGCGTGGTGGACTTTATACACTATCAGTTGGCCGGGGATAGCGCCCGCGGCATCGAACCGTTCATGGAAAATCCGGCCCACTCCCTTCTTACACCGGACCGTATTTTCGACCATTTTCGCGACCGCATCCGCGAGACAGCGGAAACGAACCCGTACAGTGAACAGGTCTTCCGCTACTTTGAGAGGGAAATAGGAAACATTTTCCCGGACCAGGAAGATGCGGCCATGGCGCTGCGGCTGCTGAAGATACTAATCCTGGGAGCACTGGCCCCGGGAGGGAGACGTTTCGGCGCTGCCGACCTGGCCGGGATGCTGCTGTATCGTTTCACAGAGCTGGAAAGCGGGGTCAATTACGACTATATAAGCGATATTTTGGAAAAGCTGCTCCAGCACGGCGCCTACGTGGCCGCAGAAGAGAAAACAGATCCCCAAAAAGGTGCTCCCCAAAAGCTTTACCATATAGACCTGCGCACCGATGCAGCGGTGCTGGTAAAAAAGAAACTGCAGCAGATTCTCTACACTGTACCGCCCGGAGATGAACGAGTTGCTGCCGGGCTGCTTCCCTGGCTGGAAGAGCCCTACCTGCCCCTTGGCGAGCTGCATAAAAACCGCGACCATGAGAAAGAGGTGTTCTGGCAGGGCACAAGACGTAAAGGGCGCCTTCTATTTTGCCCCGTAGAGGATTTCACCGCCGCCCGACTGGGGCCGATCCAGGAAGAGCTTGAAGCAGGGGAGATGGACTTTGCCTTTTTCATCTTCGAACCGGCCCTGGGAGAAAAGGAAACAGAAAAAAATGTTTCCACGGTGCTGCAATGGAAGGCCGGTAATATTATTCCTTCCCTGCTTCTCTGGCTCCCCCGCCAACCGGACAGCAGCGAAGAAAGCGAGTTGCGCCGGGCTTTTTCCTACCACTTACTACATGAAGAGTACGCCCATGACAGCAGTGCCGTGGGTCTGCAAGTCAAAGAACATCTCCAGGGCATACTGGAAGAGCAGAAGAGAAAGGTAAAGGAAATAGCGGCCGCCCTTTATTACCAGGGCCGCATAAAAGTGGGCGGCAGTGAGATAAACCCCTCATCCCTGGGCTATATACCGTTCGATGAACTGCTGCGGCAGTTAGCAGCCGAAGCCCTGAAAGAGCGCTATCCGCGCCACTTTGAAATAAGGCCCAAAGGAGAAGTATCGGGCAGCTTCCTGCAGAAGGCGCTGCAGTTTATTTCCTCTCCGCGGGCCGAAGAAGAGCAGCCGGACAGAAGCGATCTGATTGCCATTGAAAATTTTCTCATGCCCCTGGGCGTTGTCAAAAAAAAGGGGCGCGCATACTTCCTGGAAATAAACCCCCGCAAAAGCCCGCTTGTAGCTGAATTCATGGCCCACATCCCCGAAGAAGGAAGGGTGTCCCTGACAGAACTGTACCGCAGACTCCGCAAGGGGCCTTTCGGCTTGAGCCGGGAGGGATTCCAGGCCCTCGGGCTAGCCGTAATTTTCAGCGGGGCAGTTTCCGCGTACCAGGGGGGAAAAAGGATCTCCCCCCCGCAGGTCAGCTACTACCGCTTCTGGAACATAGAAGAGCTGGGGCCGGGAACGCTGGTGAGCGCCGAGTTGCAAAAAGTGCTCCAAGAGATCCCTTTTTTGCCCGCCCAACTGCGCAGTTCCCCTCTCACTTTTGCCGCGCAGCAGGCCGCCTGGGACGCAGTTATCGCATTCAAGACCGAACAGGACAAAAAGCTGCACGAAATAAAGGCCCACCTGGGAGGACTTTCCGGTCACCGTTTTTTCGACGCTTCCTGCGAGGAGAAAATAGAAAATATTGCCGCCCGCGCTGCCGACTTCCTTAAGGAAATAAAAGTGAGCTACTCTTCCCAGGAAGGTCTGGAACGCTTTCTGGCGGCCTTTCAGGCCCGTCCGCTTTTACAGGGCGACCTTGCCAAAATTGAAGGCCTCTACAGGTTCCTGCAGAGCGACCTGGAACGGCTGCTTCGCCTGGGTCTTTATCTCACTGACCCCGGACTGGTAATCCCGGAAGGGGATAAATATGAGCGCTTGAGGAAGCAGCACCAAATGCTGCTGGAAATGCTCGCCGAAGAGGAGATTTTCTACGAGGAAAAGTTCAGGGAGAGGCTCTTTAGAGAGTTCAAAACATTCCAGGATGAATACATTTCCCTTTACCTGCGGGAACACGACGCCGAAAGGGGAGCTGAAAGGCTGGTCCCCTATCAATCCCTGTCCCGCTCTGCTCCTTACCAGTTGCTGGAAAACTTCGGCCGTATTGGTGCACTAGTAGTTACAAACGACATCGTTAGCATCAACAGAGTACTCTCGGGCATATATTCACACCGGTGCAGCAGCGCCGACAAAATACTGCTAAAAGAACGTCCCTGCTGTGTTTGCGGTTTTAAGCTGGGACAGAAACTGGAAGCGCCCATGCCCAGCGAGCTGGAGGCAAAAATGCACAGCAGCATACGTGATTACCTCTCCGCGCTGCAGGAAGAAGAAAACAGTGAGCGGCTGCAAAAATACCTCCAGGGGATGGAGATGCTGGGAAGACGCCATGATACAGCCCTTCTGGGAAAGCTGCTGAACGTGGACCCGCAAAAAACGGGGGTCGTGGAAGAACTTTCCAGATGGTTAAACCGCGCTGTCATTAATCATATTAACCAGGCCCTAACCGGTGACGCCGTCATAGCAGAGCGGTGCGTAGATGAGCTGCAGGAGATACTGGCCGGAAGGGTTTTTACGGCACAGCAGATGGAGGAACTTTTCAGAAGATGGCTGTGTGGTGAAGACGATGCACCACCCCGCTATATCCGCGTCCTTGATAGAAAAGGAAACAGTGCCGCTGCAGGAAAGGTCGAAACCGGCGCAGGAACAGAAACAGGAAAGGAAATGAGCAACTGGGCAGCAGAGCTGCTCGGAGAGAAATATCCCGAACTGCTGTCCCTGGCCGTGAACGCTGGAGAAAAGGAACTGCTTATGCTGTCCCTTGTCCTGGGGTGGTTAAACTACCAGCAGGTAATCTCCGAGAGTGCCCAAAACAAGGCCGGCAGTCTTTTAAACCTGGGCCGGCTGCGGCTGGAAGAGTATCAAAAACTGGCCTCGCTTGGAGAAATGCTCATCGAGGAAAAAGACACCCGCGAGCAGGAACTGTTGGAACAGCTGTGCCGCTGCGTGGAGAATACCGTTAACCCCACGCAGCTGTGGGAACTGTATCTGCACTCTGGAAGGGGTGGTGCAGGCTTTCACAGCTTTGACTTCACTCTTCAAAAAATTCTTGATGAGCCCCTTTTCCCGGGGGTGGTGGACGAACTGGGCAGGAGGCTGGCTTCCCAGCTCCAGGCCGGGGAGACGGAACAAAGCCTCAAATCGATGCAGAACTCGCTCCGCGAAGCAGCCCGCACCTTCCAGGGAAAAGGAGCCGGGAAAGGGCCGCTTGAGGAGCTGCTTCTCCAGCAAAAGAAGAAAACGCTCTTGATGCTTGACAGAGCAGCTCTTTGCCTGGGAATAATCGCCGGCCTGAATAAAGCAGGGCGCAATCCATTAAGCGGTGACAGGGCCTGGGAAAATCTGTACCGCAGCATTTCCCCTTTTGAAATGGAGTTCGAGCTGCTCAAAAAAGAATCTCGCTTCCTGGAAGACACCCTGGGGATATCCCTCGACAACTGGTTCAGATCCTATATAGAAGCTATAAATAACGCTGAAGCTGCATTTTATTCTTACTGTGCCGGTGAAATGCCGCCCGGCAGGCAAACCCTCGCCGAACTGCTGTCCCGTTTTCTTAAGTGGGCAGAAAAAAAAGAGCACGGCGGCGCCTACCTGCTCATCCTCGACGGGGCCCGCCTGGACATCTGGGAATTTATGATGGAAAATATGCTCTCCGAGACCAAACTGCATTTTCTAAGAGAAGGTTTTACGTGGGCGCTAATACCCACGGTTACGGAGGTACAGCTCCAGCCGCTGAAGGAAAGCGGGATCCTGGGGCATATAGTGAACGTAAATGACGGTATCCTTGCCGAGTTTATGGCAGACCCTCATTCCCTTCTGCAGGCAGTGGACAACAGACCCTGCATCGGTTCCGGGGAACATGGGGGGCATAAAAGTGCACCCCTGCGGGCACTGAAGTTCAATTTCGTTGACGAGAAGGTACATGTATCAGGCGATAACATCATTACTTTCGGCGAAGAAATACTGATACAGGCCAGGAAAAAGCTCTGGCCGGTACTGAAAGCCCTGCCCGGTAACTCCCTCCTGCTAATCACATCCGACCACGGCTTCAGGACAAACCGGGGCTATAAAGGACAAAAACCGGGAGATATGCCGCGCTACCTGCATGGTAACTGCACCATCTTCGAAGTCCTGGCCCCATGGGTGCTGCTGGAGAAAAAGTCCTGAAAAAGAAGCACGTGAACCGACAGGCTGTGTGATAAGGAAGTTGAAAGTTGACAGGGGTTGACAGGGGGACGGGGTACTTGTCAACTTTGACACGGTTGACAGGGGGACGCGGTTGACAGGGGGACGGGGTACTTGTCAACTTGTTGACAGGGGGACGGGGTACTTGTCAACTTTGCAGCCGTTGAAGGAAGCATCCACCAGTGGGCAAACAATCCAGATTCACGCTTTTTAACTCCGCGCAACCATTGACGTGCCCGCCGCTTACGCCCCCTTAAACTCTTGTATTTCCACTCCGC
>PWRZ01000027.1 GCA_003563385.1 Syntrophomonadaceae bacterium | reverse complement strand
CTACTCCTTTGCGGTCTTCCTCCGCGACGCCGCTTTTTACCGTAGAATGGTCGATCCCGTGGGCATTCAGCCATAGGATTTCCCCGTTTATTCCCCACCTTAACCTGAGAGTTTCTTTGGGTAGGGCCGCCAGGTGCCCGATGGTCCTTATGCCCATGTTGAAGAGGTTGTGCTTCATGCGTGCTCCCACGCCGAAGAGGTTCCCGACGGGAAGGGGCCACGTATGCACGGCGTAGTTGTCGTGGGAGAGACGGAAAATGCCCTCGCGGTTTTTCTTGGCAAAGCAGTCGCAGGCCATCTTCGCCTGCAGAGGGTTATTACCTATGCCTAGGCGGCAGCGCACGCCGGTTTCTTTGCACACCTCGGCGGCGATGCGCCTGGCCGCATCCTCCGGCGACCCGAACAGCTTCTCGCATCCGGTCATGTCCAGGAACTGCTCGTCGATGGAGTAGGGGGATACCCGGTCCGTGAAGCGTTCCAAGATTTGCGTGGCCTGCACCGAGACGCCGATGTATTCCTCCATGTGCGGGCGAACAAAGACGGCGCCGGGGCAGGTACGGGCGCATTCTCCTACCAGCATGCCTGTTTTGACCCCAAATGCTTTTGCCTCCCTGGTGGCGGCGAGGACAATGCCGCGCCTTTCGGCAGGGTCTCCGCAGACAACGACAGGCTTTCCACGCAGTGAGGGGTTCCTGGCCACCTCCACGCTGGCGAAAAAAGATTCCATGTCGGCAAGCATGATCACTTTTTTCCCCTTTGTCCCCTTCATTCACTTCCTCCCCTTTATTTCCTTTCCTTCCTTTCCTTCCTTCCTCCCCTTGCCTTCGCTCCCTTCGTCTCCTTCACCGCTTTGCCCCCGTCCGCCCCCGCCTTTCGCTCCATCGCCGCCGGCAATGGAGCGAACCGGTGTTCTATATTATAGCACCGCGGCGCAGCGGTTGCAAACTTTTTGCCACTTCTTTTGGGAGCCGTTTTCTTCCACATTAAATTTTTCTATCCACGCCCCCCGTTTTTTTAGTATAATAAACGTAGAAATAATTAAACAGGTGGTTAAGAATATGCTGCTGAGGATGCTGCTGCTTTTTACAATAGTTCCGCTTTTTGAACTGTGGCTGCTCATAAAAGTTGGCCAGGTAATCGGCGCCTGGCCCACAGTGCTCCTGGTGGCTCTTACCGGTTTTTTCGGTGTGCTGCTGGCCCGCTCGCAGGGCATGCAGGTGCTCTACAGGATGCAGTACGTGGTCCAGAGCAACGCCCTCCCGGCAGAAGAGCTCCTCGATGGCGTCTGTATACTGGTGGGTGGGGCTTTACTGCTGACGCCGGGGATAATAACCGATATTTTCGGCTTTGCACTTCTTTTTCCATTCACCAGGGCGCTTATGAAGGAGACGGTCAAAAAAATGCTGCGAAGAAAAATGACCGGGGGGACGGTCTACATCTACCGCCGCAGGTAGCACGTTTTTGATATATTTGAGGTGCTAAAGTGGATATCATGGTCAAGATTGCCGAAGAAAAAATTCGCGAGGCTATCAGGAACGGGGAGTTCGACAACCTGCCCGGCAAAGGGAAACCACTCCAGCTGGAGGATCTCTCCCGCGTCCCCCCCGAACTGCGCGCCTCCTATATAGTTCTCAAGAATGCGGGTGTACTGCCGGAGGAGCTGCAGATTAAAAAAGAGATCATCAACCTGCAGAGATTGCTGGAGTGCTGCATGGAAGAGAACGAGAAAATGGAGATGAGGAGAAACCTCAACGAAAAGGTCATGCGCTTCGAGATGCTCATGGAAAGAAGAAGGATTTCCAAGCCGGTCCTCAGCAGCTATAGAAGCAAGATTCACAAGAAGCTGGGGGCTTCCCGGGTCCATCCGCTGTGGGAATAACTCGGAATAACTCGCGGAGCCCCTGTTATTTGTTTGCCGGCAGAACTGATGGAAGGAGCAGGCCCGGCATTGATGCAGAAAGATTTTTGGACTGGAGTACGTGACATTGCCCCTATTTTGCTCGGCGTTATCCCGTTTGCCATGATTACCGGTATTGTTGCTGTTAATACCGGCTTGCCGAAAGACGCGGCTATGGGCATGTCGCTGATTATTTTTGCCGGGGCCTCTCAGCTGGCGACGGTCCAGCTTCTGTCCGCCGGGACGGCGCCGTTCATAGTGGTATTAACGGCATTTATCATCAACATGCGTTTTCTCATGTACAGCGCTTCTATGGCACCGCACCTGCGCAGCCTTTCAGCCCGCTGGAAACCCTTTTTCGCATACCTGCTCACGGACCAGGCCTACGCCGTTTTTATATCGGGGCTTCCCCGCAGCAGCAGCAGCCGTTTTAACAAGAGCCTCTATTATCTTGGCGCCGCCGCGGCGATGTGGTTGACCTGGCAGCTGTCCACGGCAGCAGGCATTTTCCTCGGAGCGGGAATCCCCCCGGGCTGGGGGTTTGATTTTGCTATTCCCCTTACCTTCATGGTGCTCCTTTTTCGCACCATCGATGACCGCGAAACGGCTGCTGCCGCCGTTGTCGGTGGAACCGTTGCCGCGGCAGCACAGCCGCTGCCTTTCAACAGCGGCCTCATGGTAGCCGCTTTGTGCGGCATCGGGGCCGGTATGCTTGCTCAGACAGCAAAGCGGGAAAAAGCAGTCCATGCCGATGAACGCGGAAAGGCGGGGTGATATTCTTGTACATGCAGGTATTCTGGAGCGTTGTCCTGGTAATCGGTGCTTTAACCTTTGCCCTGCGCTTTTCCTTCATCCACCTGCTGGAAAAAGTTAAGATGCCGCAGTTGCTGGAGAGCGCCCTGCGCTTTATCCCGGCGTCGGTGCTGGCGGCGCTGGTGCTTCCGGCCATTCTTTATAGCGGGGACACCCTTTACCTTTCACCGGGCAACGAGCGGCTCCTGGCCGGCACCGCTGCCGCACTTGTGGCCTGGTACAGCGGGAGTGTCCTCCTCACCATTTTAACCGGTATGGGCTCGCTTTGGCTGCTGCAGGCGGCATTTTCCATCTAGGTGGGGCGGG
>PWRZ01000150.1 GCA_003563385.1 Syntrophomonadaceae bacterium | reverse complement strand
CTCGGACGTCCCCGTGTCTTACCGTGTCTTGTCCCCGTGTCTTATCCTGTTACTTATCACACAGCCTGGCGGTTCTCTTGCTTCATTAAAATGAAGCAAGAGAACCGTCCCCGTGCATCATTAAAAGAAGCAAGAGGTACGTCCCCATGCTTCTTTTTTATTTTTGCGGCAGCAGTAATTTGTCCGGTTTTTCATCGAGAAGCTCTTTAAGCTCTTCGAGCATTTTTTCCTCCTGGACAATCTCCGGTGATATATAACGGCCGACATCCTGGACTGTTTTGCCGAGCTGCTGAATATTATGCTGTAATTGGGAACCCATCTCCCTTAGTTTCTGCATGCTCTGCTCCAGGGCTACCCTTTTCTGTGCGATTTCATTTTTTAATAGTGGGTTGCCGTTAAAAATCCCCTGTAGACCCTGGCCGGCACCGGCCTTTTCTTCAAACTGGGAGAGGCTTCCTGTAATGGTGCCCTGCAGGTTCAGCTGCCCCTCCAGTATCTTCTGCAGGCCGTCCAGCAGAACCTGCTGCTGCATCTGCATGGTAATCAGGTACTGCTCCAGCTTGAAGCGGTTCTGGCGCAGGCTGTTCAGGGTCCTTGACAGTTTTCTCTCCAGTTCGTCGGAAACGGTCATCGCTCAATCCCCTTACTAGATAGCATTACCGGCTTACACAATTAGCCTCGCGCTGTAGTGTTAACCAAAATGCCGTTTTCTATGCGCATTCATGAGCGTGACCCGCCCGGCAGAAAGCGCCGGCGAATATTGTTCAAGATGGAACCCTGCTTCAGTTCCAGGTAAACACCGGCCCAACGGCCCGGCACAAAGATAATCCCAAACTCGTTTACGGGCCGGGGATAAACTACAACCGGAAGGTCCAGGATGTACCGGCCCCTTTTTACTTTTAATATTGCACGGTGGTAGTTGGAACGAAGCAGGTTCCAGAACTCCAGCTCGGAGTTGACAGGGCTGCTGTTGATCTCCAGCAGCCTGTCACCGCCCTGCAGCCCGGCTATAGCGGCCGGCGAATCGGGCACAACGGCAAGCATCTTAAGGCCATTTTCATTATCCAGGCTGAAAAGGGGCGGCCTGGAGAACTCTTCCTTGTTTCCTTTTTGGATCAGATACTCGTGCCCCAACGGGGCCAGCAGCACTGCCGGCACTATTACGGGCGGCACAAACACGGAAAGGATGGCCAGGGCGGACAGTACAACGCTGTAGAGGGCCAGGTTAAATGCCGTTTTCATTTTCTTCTCATACGGGCGCGATGAAAGGGCCAGGTCGCTGTAACCGAGCCCGGCCACGAGCGGCACCATCATATAAACGACGGTTTCACCGCCGCCGGTACCCATGACGGTCCCCAGCAGGGGCCACCAGTCGGGCATAGGGATGCCGCCCACAACCATCATTGATGAATCCGCAACAACAAGCGCCCACAGGCCCATCAAGGGAAGGGGCCAAAAGCGCTGCATGCTGTAACCGCCTACAATCTGTCCCGTCGGTGACTTAAGGTAGACGGGGCTGGCCCCACGGTGACCGCTGAAAAAAATGAGCAGGGCCTCCGTCAGGTGCAGTATGCCCACCAGCGCCAGCAGGCTCGGCAGGTGAATATCGAGCAGCCCGGCCACTATCCATACCTGCTCCAGGGAAGGGAAAAAAAGGAGCAGCCCCCGCACAAGAAGGGCCGCGGCGGCGATAACGCCGCCGGCATAAGCAAAACAAAGAAAGCGGGGATTTAAGAGGAATAAAAAAATGGCTACTGGCCACAGGTAAAAAATACCGATGCTGTTAAGGGATATTCCCAGCAGCAGCAGCAGTGCGCTGCCGAACATCCCTCCCAGAAGGCCCAGGAAAATAGATAATAGAGTTTGCTTCCACATATTGTTTATGGGGCTGCCGAAAAGCTGTTTTTCCATGGAAACGATGCGCCTGTACTGCATCAGGACGATAAAAACGACCAGCCAAAAAAAAGGATGCCACAGCGCCATGGTAAGGGTCTTTATCATGACCAGTGATATGTTAAGCCAAAACAGCACTGTTGTACTCCTTCCTGAAATTAATTCAGCTACCGCCTTCAGCCGTTAGGGTAGAGGAACTCAGCACCTCAGCAGCCTTCTGCAGCTGCATATCGGCCTGGTCTGCTTTTTTAGAGAGCGCTGTGCGAATCTTCTCGCGGGTGGAGCGCTTCAGCTCACCGGTGGGCTGCAGGTCATGCTCTTCCTGGAACTTTTTTACGGACTGCAAAGTGCCTTCATGGAACACCCCTGTTAATTCCACCGGGTAACCCAAAAACTGGAGCATCTTCTGCAGGAGAACTACACTTTCGCCCGTGTCCCCCAACTGCAGCCGGCTGGGCACGGAACGGTACTGGAGGTAATATTCATCCGGAAGCTCCACCGGGTAATCCGGCTGCAGCCCGTTTAAATGCAGGTCCTGGCCCGCGGGAGTAACGTATTTGGCAATGGTGTAGCGCAGCCCTCCGCCATCGCTGAGAAACTGCAGGTGCTGCACCGTAGCCTTCCCGTAGGTAGGCTTGCCCACCAGGACCGCCTTGTCGCTGTCCTGCAGCGCCCCGGCAATGATCTCTGCGGCACTGGCAGTAAACTCGTTAATAAGGACCACAATGGGGTATTCTTTCGGTTCAGCATCAGAGTAATAGCGTTCTATAACATTGCCGTTGCGGTCTACCATCCTGGTAATCTCCCCGGCAGGCACGATTACCTTTCCTACTTCAATAGCCTCTTCCAGCAGCCCCCCGGGATTGTTGCGCAAATCGATAATCAAACCGCTGATATTCTTTTCCTCCAATTCACGCAGGGAAGAAGAAAGGTCCCTGCCGGTGTCCCGGTCAAAGTTGGTAATCTGGAGGTAGCCAATTCCCTCATGGAGCAGGCGGGCAAAAACGGTATCCATTTCAATATCGGCCCTTGTCAGGTTAACCGAAAACGGTTCTTCCACTCCTACCCGGCGGACGGTTACATTCACCTCCGTGCCGCTGGGGCCGCGCAACAGGCGTGCCGCTTCATCAAGCGCCACCCCTTGCATGCTTTTTTTATCCACGGCAGTAATGCGGTCGCCCTCCAATAAGCCGGCCCGCTGGGCAGGAGAGCCGTCCATAATCCTGAGAACAAGTATCTCACCTTCATCTTCCGCTATCTGCACGCCGATGCCGCTGAATGAGCCGGTGGTATGGATGAGCATTTCTTCAAGTGATTCCGGTTCCAGGTACCTGGTCTGCGGGTCTTCGAGGGTCTCCAGCAGGCCTTCTGTAGCCCCGCGGATCATTTTCTCGGGGTTCAGGGGCTGGAAATATTTATCATCCAGTATATCCCATACTTCCCATAGAACCCCTGCCTTGTCCCTTTCCCCGGCTACATCGAGAGCGTGCCGGGAAAAGAAAAAGCGAGTAAAAACATAAGTTGCCATGTTGCTCACAAAAAGCAAACACAGCAACACAATGATGAGCTCCCGCCGTTTCATGGAAACACCATCTTTCTAGTATAACAGTCCTTCTCTAAAAAGAATCACCGTATTTTTATTATACCTTTACGAAGGGCAAATTACCACCCTTTTTTAATGTGGGAACTCGCTGCTCCTTTACTTAAAAAAATGTCAAGAATGTACCGCTAAAATTGGCTCATGGGGTCTTTGCGCTGGTTGCCCACCCTGTATTCAAAATGCAGGTGGGGTCCTGTGCTAAAGCCGGTAGAGCCGACTATGGCTATCGCCTGCCCCCGCGAAACTTCTTCGTTTTCAGAAACGAGCAGGCTGTGGCAGTGCGCATAAAGGGTATAGATATCTTTACCGTGCGCCATGATCACCGTGTTGCCATATCCACCTTTTACACCAGCGAATGCCACCACCCCGTTGTCTCCGGCTCTTATGTAAACGGGATTTCCGTTGTAGGAGGACGAACCGGGCCAGCGACTGTGCGGTATTCCTATGTCAACGCCGCCGTGAAAAACACCGGCACGCCCGGTAATGGGATGGGTGCGGTAGCCAAAGGGTGAAGTTATCCATGATGTTCCATACTCAGCAAGCGGCCACAGCAGCTGGCCGGAGGGAGTAAGGTGCTCCGTCTGCCGGCGCATTCTTTCCTGCAGTTCGCTGATCAGCTGGTCAACTTTAGCCGATTCCTGCTCCAGATCCCGGATGGCACGTTCCTGGGCCTCAACCTCTTTCTGGATTTCATCCAGCATCTGCTCCTGCCTGGCCATCTTGCTGTTCAGCTCTTCGCGGCGCTCCAGCCTTTCCACCCTCAGGTTCAGCAGGCGGGCCTTCTCCTCTTCGAGGGCTTCTTTCTTTTCCTCGATAGCCGCCCTTTCCTGGTAGGCCACCTCCAGGAGCTCAAGGTCCTTTTCGGCGATTAGCTTCAGGTCATTCAACCTGGTGAGAAACTCGGCAAAGCTGTAGGCGCTAAAAAGCACCTCCAGGTAGCCGGTATCGCCGTTTTCATATATGGCCCGCAGGCGCTTTTTGAGCAGGTCGTCACGAACCTGAATCTGCTCCTCGGCCAGGGCCAGTTCGTGCTCGGCCACAGCGATACTGTTTTCTACAGACTCGATCTCGTTTTCCAGTTCAGCCAGCTGGTTGCGGAGGAGGGTCAGGCTGTAGCGCAGGTCTTCCCATTCCCGGAGAAGCCTTTGTTCCTCGCTCTGGTACTCCTCCAACTGCTGTGTCCGGGACTCCAGGTGCTGCTGGATGCGCGACAGTTCCTGCTGCGACTGCTTGATCTTTTCCTCCAGGGAAGAAGAAGCATATCCCGGCAAAACAGTCAGGCATAAAACGATCACCACCAGCCAAACCAGCAGACGGCGGGACTTTATGTACGCCAACTTACCGACCTCCCTCAATGCAGTCCAATTCCAAAATGCCGGGGAAATACCCTCCCCGTTAACGGGAATCTAAACTTTTAGGAACCTCCTAACCGAAATGCTGCTCCCCAGCACTCCCAGGATTACACCGAGAGGGAGAAGCACCTTGACCATTTCTTCAATAATATCTTCGGGCGAGACAAGGGAAACAAAATATATGTTTGTCTGCGCCCATGCCACAGCAGTGTTGTAGCCGTAGTAGATAATAATAATGGGAATAACAGCTCCGATAAAACCGAGGATCAACCCTTCGAATACGAAAGGCCAGCGGATAAACCAGTCTGTCGCGCCCACGTATTTCATAATCATGATCTCTTTGCGCCTGATGTAGACAGTAAGCCTGATGGTATGGGCAATCAGGAAAACTGCGGTCACGGCCAACCCTGCCATGAAAATAAGGCCCATCCAGCGCACCACCCCCGTAAACTGGAAAAGGGGCTCCACCACTCCGCTGCCGTAATCTACGTAATCAACCCCGGGGTATTCCTTGATTTCCCCTGCCACTATTGCTATGTCTTCCGGTATCTTTGTACGCAGCTCATAAGAGTCGCGCAGGGGGTTGTCCTCACCCTCGTAGCCTTCAACCAGGTAGCTGCGGTCGCCCAGCTGCCGCTTCAGGCGCTCCAGCGCTTCATCCCTGGAAACGAAGCGCACCTCTTCCATCTGCGGGTGCCCGACAAGCTTCTGCTGCAGCTTGAGCCTGTCCTCCCCGGAAGCTTCCTCGTCTACGTAAAGCACTATCTGGACCTGTTCCTTGACATCCTCGGTAATCAGGGTAACGTTGTAATTCAAAACCATGAAGCTTCCCAGGATAAGAAGCGTAATGGCTACAACGGCAATGGAAGCTACGCTCATCCAGCCATTACGGGCTATACTCTTCAGCGCCTCTCCTATAAAATAAAAGAGGCTCCTAATGTGCATTAATATAAACCCCTCTTTCGCGATCGCTTACAACTGCACCGTTTTCAACCACGATAACCCGTTTTTGAAAATGGTCTACAAGCTCCTTGGCATGAGTAGCGACAATAAGCGTTGTCCCCCTGATATTGATCTCGTGGAAAAGCTTCATAATGCCCATGGAAGTATTGGGGTCCAGGTTTCCGGTGGGCTCGTCCGCCATCAGTACGGCAGGCCTGTTTACTATGGCCCGGGCTACGCAGACTCGCTGCTGCTCGCCACCGGAAAGCTCATCAGGCCTTTTAAAAGCTTTATCTTTTAAACCGACGAGCTCCAGGCTGAGGGGAACCCTCTTGCGGATCTCCCGCGGAGGTGTGCCGATAACCCTCAAGGCAAAAGCAACATTCTCAAACACGTTGCGGTCACTTAGTAAGTGAAAGTCCTGGAAAACCATGCCCAGGTTACGCCGCAAAAGGGGCACTTCGCGGTTCTTCAAGCGTGTAATATCCCTTCCAAAAACCTTGATGCTCCCCCTGGTAGGCCTGGCATCCATGTGCAAAAGCTTCAGCAGAGTCGATTTTCCGGCGCCGCTGGAGCCGACGACAAAAACAAACTCGCCGCGGTCTATTTCCAGGTTGATATTTTTCAAGGCCACGATATCAGTTCCATACTCCTTATAGACATTCCTGATATCAATCATGCTAAACCATCCCCTGAAATACTTCCCTTTTTCTGCAGCAGTCAACTGTATTATTCGACATATTTGCACAAAAACCTTTTACATTTTGACCAATTTATGGTTTATTCCTCTTTTTTTACTGGCAATTAGTGGGAGCAGAGCGGCTTTCAGCCTCTTACCTGCCCTTCAGCCACGGCATCATGGCACGCAGTTCTGTGCCCACTTTTTCGATAAGCTGCTCCGATTCTTTTCTTCGCAGTGCAGTAAAGCGCGGGCGGTTCATGCGGAACTCCATGATGCATTCCTGGGCAAAAACTCCCTCCTGCACCTCGCGCAGCAGCTTTTTCATTTCCTCCCTGACCCTGTCGTCTACAATCCTGGGCCCCCTGGTCAGGTCGCCGTATTCGGCTACATCGCTGACCGAATGGCGCATCCAGGAGAGGCCTCCTTCGTAGATCAGGTCTACAATCAGCTTCAGCTCGTGCAGGCACTCGAAGTAGGCCACCTCGGGCTGGTAGCCGGCTTCGACAAGGGTATCAAAGGAGGCCTTGATCAGGGCCGATACGCCCCCGCAGAGGACAGCCTGCTCCCCAAAAAGGTCTGTTTCGGTTTCTTCACGAAAAGTAGTTTTGATTACTCCGGCCCTGGTAGAGCCCAGACCTCTGGCATAAGCAAGGGCCCTCTGCCAGCACCTGCCTGTATAATCCTGATGCACTGCTGCAAGTGCGGGAACACCGTTTCCCTCCTGGTACATGCGGCGCACCAGGTGGCCGGGGCTTTTGGGTGCAACCATAAAGACGTCGATGTTGGAGGGAGGAACAACCTGGTTGAAGAGGATATTAAAACCGTGGGCCACGGCAAGGGCGTCACCCTCTTGGAGATTGGGAAGAACATCATCTTTAAAAACGGCCGGCTGGTCGTTGTCTCCTATGAGCATCATGATAACCTGTGCCGATTTAACGGCATCGGCAACCGTCTTAACCTCCAGCCCGTCCTTTTCTGCCTGCAGCCAGCCCCCGCTTCCCGGAAGATCGGCGACGATAACTTCCAGGCCGCTTTCCTTGAGATTCTGAGCATGGGCATGCCCCTGGCTGCCGTAACCCAGGATGGCAATTTTCTCGCCTTCCAGTGCCGATAGGTGAGCATCTTTTTCGTAAAATATTGTGGCCATATTTTCGCCCGGCCGAGCAGTACCTGCAACCGGGCTCTACACCCCCTGTTTGTTTTTTTGACATGTTCGATAAATACCGCGGGTAAGGGAGATATTTTTCCCCGCTGTTACAAAAAAACTCTTACATAAATTGCCTGGACCATTCAATGGGGGATTTTATTCGACAGGCAGGCTCTTAATCCCTGCTGTTAGCAGTATTTTAAACAAATATTTTTGCAAAATTACTTCTGGAAGATAAAAAAACCGGGAACAATGTTTTTGTCCCGGTTTAAAATAACCCTTAACAGGCATAAGCTATCCTTACAGCATTTTTAAAAAAACATCTTCAAAACATTCTTTGCAACTTACAAGACCCTGCTACATCTGGCCTTTCTTCTGCAGCGCTGTTCTGCCGGCCTCCACCAGGTGGCCTGCCGTGAGCCCGTATTTATGCAGCAGCTTTTCCGGGGAACCGGACTCTCCGAAGGTGTCTTTTACACCTACCTTCACCACAGGGACGGGGTATTCTTCGGAAAGGCACTCGGCAACCGCTCCCCCCAACCCGCCGATTATGCTGTGCTCTTCCGCCGTTACAACAGCCCCCGTCTTTCGGGCCATATGCACCAGCAGCTCCACGTCCAGGGGCTTAATGGTGTGCATGTTTATTACGGCAGCATTTATCCCTTCTTTTTGCAGTTCTGCGGCTCCTTCCAGCGCAGGTGCTACCATGTAGCCTGCAGCCACGATAGCCAGGTCCGTTCCTTCGCGCAAAACCTGGGCTCTGCCCAGGATAAAAGGAGTGTCGTGGGGAACTACGCCCGGAACCTTTGGCCTGCCAAGCCTTATGTAAACAGGCCCTTCGTAGGCGGCAGCCGTTTCCACCACCTGGTAGGTCTGCCCGCCATCGGCGGGGACGATTACAATCATGTTCGGCAGGACGCGCATCAGGGCAATATCCTCCAGGGTCTGGTGGGAAGCCCCGTCCTCACCGACGGTGATCCCGCTGTGCGTGGCGGCAATCTTGACATTAAGGCGCGTATAGGCTATCGAATTGCGCACCTGGTCATAGGCCCTGCCGGCGGCGAAAACGCCGAAACTGCTGGCAAAGGGGATATAGCCGGAGGTGGCCAGGCCCGCAGCGGTCCCGATCATGTCCGCCTCCGAAACACCAACGTTAAAAAAGCGCAGCGGAAATTCTTCGGCAAAAAGAGCTGTCTTGGTCGACTTTGATAAATCTGCATCGAGCACCACTATTTTATCCTGCCGCCGCCCCAGCTCCAGGAGAGCCCTACCGTATGCATCCCTGGTAGCAACCTTCTCTGTCAAATTAATCCCTCCCACCTGCGTCCAATTCGGCGAGCGCTTTTTCATATTCATTTTGTCCCGGTGCTTTGCCGTGCCAGTCCACCTGGTTTTCCATGAAAGAAACTCCCTTCCCTTTTACTGTATGGGCAATAATCATTGTTGGTAATCCTTTACAAGCACTGGCCCTGCCTGTAACTTCCAGGAGCGAGGCATAATCATGGCCGTCCACTTCCAGTACGTTCCATCCGAAGGCCCTCCACTTATCGGCCAGGGGCTCCAACGATTTAACCTCCCTGACCCAGCCGTCTATCTGCAGGCCATTGCTGTCCAGGAAAGCGGTCAGGTTGTCGAGGCGGTAGTGAGAGGCGGTCAGGGCTGCTTCCCACACCTGGCCTTCCTGGCTTTCCCCGTCTCCGAGGATAACATAGGTCCGCCTGGGGGAACCATCCAGGCGGGCGGCAAGGGCCATCCCGTTGGCCGCTGAAAGGCCCTGGCCCAGGGAACCGGTTGACATCTCCACCCCGGGAGTCTTGCGCATATCGGGGTGTCCCTGCAGGGGGGAATCGATCTTCCGCAGACTGTCCAGGTAGTGGGCGGGGAAAAAGCCCCTGTCAGCCAGAACAGCATAAAGGGCGGGGCATGCATGTCCTTTGCTTAAAACGAGACGGTCTCTTTCAGGGTCGCGGGGATTGCGCGGGTCCACGTTCATGACCTTGTAGTAAAGGACCACCAGGATATCTATTATAGAGAGCGATCCCCCCGGATGGCCGGAGCCGGCACGGTAAAGCATGGTAATAATATCCCTGCGCAGCCCGGTCGCTTTTGACTTTATCTCCTTAATATCCGCTTTTGATAAAACAGGCAATTGCAGACCTCCTTTATGTATGGTAATGGCGGCAGTTAGCTGCCCTTAGCTTTTACCGCAAGTTCCACCTGTAGCGAGGGTGTGCGCCTACTGCATCTGACGCTGCAAAGCAGCGAAACCTAGATGCTGCGGAAACCTTCACCCAATACCTCACCGACGCTGCTGACGATGACAAAGGCCCCGGGGTCCACCTCCCTGACTATTTTTTTCAGGTAGGTGACCTGGTGCTGGGAGACAACGCAGAGCAAAATGCCCTTTTCTGCGCCGGTATAGGCTCCACGGCCTTCCAGGAAAGTAACGCCTCTTCCCAGCTCTGCCATTATCTTCGTCGCTATTTCTTTCTTGTGGTCGCTAATGATAATGGCGGCCTTGGAAAAACCGGGGCCTTCCTGCACAAAATCGATAACCTTACTGCTGACAAAAATAGAGAGCAGGGCAAACATGGCCACCTCGGCATTGAAAATAAATCCTGCTGCCACTATAATAGCCAGGTCCGCGGCAATGAGACCCTGGCCGCTGCTCAGTCCCCAGAAATGATTGATAAGCTGCGCTCCCAGGGCCGTCCCCCCGGTAGAGCCGCGGGAGCGGAAAACAAGGCCCAGCCCAAATCCTACGCCGATGCCGCCAAATATGGAGGCCAGAAGTAGATCGGCCGTCAGGGAGGGGAGAAAGGCGAACAGCTCCAGCATCAACGGTAAAAGCAGCGTCCCGGCCAGGCTGTGCGCCACAAACTTCCAGCCGAGGATAAACCACCCCAGTATAAAAAGCGGTATGTTCCCCAGAAGGACAGTTAAGCCCACCGGAAACTGGTAAAGGTGAAAAAGTATTATACCCAGCCCGCTGATGCCGCCGGCAGCAAGTTTATTGGGAATAAGAAAAGCGTTAAAAGCAACGGCCATGGTAGCTGTGCCGGCAGCAATACCGAGCAGCTCCCAGAGGTGCCTCTTCCAATGCCTCATCAACCGCGCTCCTCTTCCTGCATACTGCTCCAGCGCAGGTAGGCCTTCAAAAATCGGTCTATTTCGCCGTCCATGACACTCTTGATATCGCCCACCTCCACGCCGGTGCGGTGATCCTTCACCAGCGAGTAAGGATGAAAGACATAGGAGCGAATCTGGCTGCCCCAGGCAATCTCTTTTTGCTCGCCGCGCAGGGCCTTCAATTCATCCTGCTTCCGCTGCTGTGCCATATCAGCGAGCCTGGCCAGCAGTATACGCATGGCCCTCTCCCTATTACTATGCTGGGAGCGCTCACTCTGGCACTGTACTACCAGCCCGCTGGGGATATGGGTAATCCTCACCGCCGAATCGGTGGTGTTGACATGCTGCCCCCCGGCCCCCCGGGAGCGAAAAGTGTCCACGCGCAGCTCCTCGGGGTCCACTACAACATCTATCCCCTCCTCTACTTCCGGAAGAACATCCACGGAGGCAAAGGAAGTATGTCTCCTTCCCCCGGCGTCAAACGGAGAAATCCGGACCAGGCGGTGTACCCCTCGCTCAACCTGCAGGTAACCGTAGGCCTTTTCCCCCTGGACGAGAAAAGTGACGCTCTTGATACCGGCTTCTTCGCCCGGTAAAAGGTCCAGCATCTCCACGGTGTAGCCTCTTTTTTCGGCCCAGCGCGTATACATGCGCATCAACATCTCCGTCCAGTCCTGGGCTTCAAGTCCTCCGGCACCGGGATGGAGGGCCACTATGGCATTTCTGTCGTCGTAGGGCCCCTTGAAAAAAAGTCGCAGCTCCTCCCCGTCCAGCATAGACTGAACGGAATT
>PWRZ01000175.1 GCA_003563385.1 Syntrophomonadaceae bacterium | reverse complement strand
TAATGTCACCTCCATTCCTGTTATAATTATATACCACCGTAAAGCTCAAAACAACTAAAAGCAACTAAAACCGACCAGTACCAACAGGCAATTTTATAAAAAAATCCTTCACCAGGAAGGATTATTTCAGGAAACTGGGCGCTATCGACGGCATCCCCAGGCTCCTGGACATCGGGCAGTGCAACGATGCCTACTCCGCGATCAAGATTGCCGCAGCGCTGGCCGATGCCTTTAACTGCAGTGTAAATGAGCTGCCGCTGTCCATGGTTCTTTCCTGGTACGAGCAAAAAGCGGTTGCTATCCTGCTGACCCTCTTTCACCTGGGCATTAAAGACATACGCCTGGGCCCAACTCTCCCGGCGTTTGTCTCGCCAAACGTGCTCGATGCGCTGGTTAAAAACTTTGACATCAAGCCCATTTCCAGTCCCGAGGAAGACCTGGCCGCTATATTGCAATAAGTCCCAGGCCTTAACTCAGCTGCCGTTCCGGCGTGGCAAGGATAAATGGAAGCGGGGCAATAAACGAAAGCGGAAGCAGTACTCCTTCGGGGTACTGCTTCCGCTTTTTCTTCTCTTTTATCTTACCCGGCAATTATTCTGCCAAACTCCCTTTCTCTTTTTCACAGATAATGACGTTTATTGACTGATTGGATATACAGTTATAAAATAGTTGGGAAGGGGGGATTGGCATGAACATGGACCAACTGGCCCGCCAGGTAAAAGAAGCATCAATTAAACTGGCTGCGGCCGGGACAGAACTGAAAAACGAGGCCCTGGCCCGGGTGGCAGAATCCTTGAAGGAGCGGAAAGAAGAGATCGTGACGGCCAACCGGGAGGACCTGGAGAGGAGCGAACGGGAAAACCTGTCCGCACCCCTCTTGAAGAGGCTGAAGTTTGACGAGAGCAAAATCGTCGACGTGGTTGACGGTATTTACAGCCTGATCGGCCTGGAGGACCCGGTGGGCAAGACACTGCTCTCCACTGAGCTGGATGATGGGCTGGAGCTGTACAAAGTAACCTGCCCCATCGGGGTTATGGGTGTAATTTTTGAATCGAGGCCCGACGCCCTGGTGCAGATATCAACCCTCTGCCTGAAAAGCGGGAACGGGGTCCTCCTTAAAGGCGGGTCAGAGGCCGGCAACACCAACCGCATACTGGCCGAGGTCATAGTAAGTGCTGCCGAAAAGGCCGGTATCCCCTCAAACTGGGCTGCTCTTTTGGAGACGCGGGCAGAGGTAAGCGACATGCTTAAAATGGACCACTGCATCGACCTCATTATTCCAAGGGGTTCCAACGACTTTGTGCGCTACATCATGGACAATTCCAGGATTCCCGTTTTGGGCCACGCGGACGGGATATGCCACTGTTACGTCGAGGAAGATGCAGACCTGGATATGGCTGTCAGGGTCGTAGTGGACTCCAAGACACAGTATGCAGCGGTATGCAATGCCGCCGAGACCCTGCTGGTACATGAAAAGGTGGCGGCACAGTATCTGCCCCTTGTTAAAGAGCGCCTGGAAAGCAAAAATGTAGAGCTGGTGGGGTGCCCCAGGACCAGGGACTTTATTCCCGTTGAGCAAGCCTCTGAAGAGGACTGGAAAACGGAATACCTCGATTACAAGCTCTCCGTAAGGGTGGTCTCCGGGCTGGAGGAGGCCGTTGATCATATCAATACGTACGGATCCGGACATACGGACAGCATTATTACCGCGGAGAGGGGGAAAGCAGCCCGCTTCATGGACTACGTGGATTCGGGGAATGTTTTTTGGAACTGCTCTACCCGCTTCAGTGACGGCTATCGCTACGGGCTCGGTGCGGAAGTGGGGATAAGCACCAGCAAGATCCATTCCCGGGGCCCGGTGGGCCTTGACGGGCTGGTCATTTACAAGTACAGGCTGCTTGGAAACGGCCATGTTGTCGAAGATTATACCAGCCGCTCCAAGAGCTTTAAGCACAGGGAACTGAAGAGGAAGTTTACATTGCCATAACAGTTTGGCCGGGTAAAAGCAGTGAAGCCCATTTTGCTGTGCCTTATTTGCTGTTTTTGTTTAAAAAAACCGTACCTTGTTACAAGGGGCGGTTTTTTTTCTATTGGTCGGGATTGAAGAAGAGTTAGCTGCGGCGATCATGAAGACAGGAGCCCATGACTTTGTCATGAAAAAGGACCTGGCCAGCCTTGTGCCCGTGGTGAAGCGGGAACTCAGGGAGGCTGAGAAGCGCCGCGAACGGCGCAAAGCGGAAGGAACCCTGTAAATGGAGTTTTTTTAATAAAACGGCAACAGGGGTAATAACTATAACGTGGGAGGTGAAGAGGTTAACTTTCAAGGGGACATATAATGCGCTGAGTGAGAACGAGGCTAAATACAGGGGCCTTTTTAACAATGTTGGAGACGTTCTTTGCAGAGTATCAAACTGAGGAGGAGAGGACAGTTGGCCATGGAAAAAGAGTGTGTGGCGATGCTGCTGGCGGGAGGTGAAGGGAAAAGACTGGGGGTATTGACAAAGAAAAAGGCCAAACCGGCTCTTACTTTTGGCGGCCGTTACCGGATCATCGATTTTTCTTTAAGCAACTGCGCCAATTCGGGGATTGAGACAGTTGGAGTTCTTACCCAGTATAAACCGCTGCTCTTAAATACACATATTGGGGACGGTGCTCCCTGGGGCATGGACAAACGGTGGTGTGGTGTGAGGATTTTACCCCCGTTTGTCCGTGAAAATGGAGGCAGTTGGTACAAAGGAACTGCAAATGCAGTATACCAGAACCTTTCTTTTATAGAAATGTACAAGCCCTCCTACGTTCTGGTATTATCGGGTGACCATATCTATAAAATGGATTACTCCAAAATGTTATCTTTTCATAGGGAAAAAAATGCCGAGCTAACTATTGCGGTTATGGAAGTGCCCTGGGAAGAAGCGGGCCGCTTTGGCATAATGAGCACAGGTAGTGATGGACGGGTAATGGGTTTTGCGGAAAAACCGCAGCTACCCAAAAGCAACCTTGCTTCCATGGGCGTTTATTTTTTCAG
>PWRZ01000141.1 GCA_003563385.1 Syntrophomonadaceae bacterium | reverse complement strand
TATTATAAAAAACGTGATCGGGGACAACATAATATTGATCAACCGGCAGGGCGGCAGGGCAATCGTGATTGGGAAAAAGGGAGGTAAAGAGGTAAAGCAATGGTGCAGGAGAACGTTGACAGTATGGTTAAAGAAATTGTCGATTTTGTCAGGCAGTACCAGGAATCCACGGCAAGCATAGCAGTTTGCAGGAGAATGCTCGGTTCTTACCCGGGGCGGATTGACCAGAAAATGCTCTCTGAGCTGCAAAAAAGGCTGCGGTCGGCTGAACCCGACGAACTGGAATCCTGCTATTACATTATAAAATAACAGGATCGTTAACCGCTGCTCCCCCCCGGTTTAAAATTAGGGGGGAGTTGTCTGTGGAGGGTGCCAGGACGAAAATATGGTCACTGGAACCTGTAGCTGAGTTTTACAACTGCTCGAATCAGTGCTGAGCCACATGGGTGGGAGAAAGCGTTTTACATGGAAAGGCCGCTTTATTTTTTAGGAAGGCAGTGATTTGTTCGGTGAAAGATGTTTGCTGGAGCAGCGCTTTAGAACTTGGCAAGGCCATTAAAAAGAGGGAAATTTCCCCCGTGGAGGTGCTGCAATGCTACCTTGAACGGATTGAAAAGATAAATCCCCAAGTCAATGCCATCGTTACCCTTACAGATGAATTGGCCAGAAAGCAGGCCCAAAAAGGGGAAGAAGATCTGATAAAAGGCAGGCCTCTCGGTGCTCTTCACGGGATTCCTGTAATTTTAAAAGATAATATTTATACTCACGGTATAAGAACGACGTTTGGATCGCGGTTGTTTGAAAATTTTATCCCGGACAGTGATGCCGTACTGGTTGAACGGCTGAAAAATGCCGGTGCCATAATTCTCGGTAAAAGCAATATGCCCGAATTTGGATTGATTCCGATAACCGATAACCTTCTTTTTGGCTCAACCCAGAACCCCTGGGATATTAAAAAGACTAGCGGGGGTTCCAGCGGTGGCTCTGCCGCCGGGGTCGCGGCAGGAATGTGTCCTATATCCATAGGAAATGATGCCGCTGGTTCTATCCGTATCCCGGCCAGCCTTTGTGGCATATACGGGTTTAAACCTTCTTTTGGGCGCGTTCCCAGTTATCCCCGCCGGCCGGGATGGGAAACATTGATTCACGAGGGGCCCATGGCAGGAACGGTAGTAGATGCAGCAATTACGCTGGAAGTAATAGCGGGGCCAGATGAGCGAGATCGTCATACACTGCCGGGGGCGGACAGCGATTATTTTTCTAAGCTGAAAAGGGGAGTAAACGGGCTTACCGCTGCTTACAGCCATGACCTTGGTTATGCCGTCGTCGAGCCAGAAATAAAAAATCTTGCTTACAGGGCAGCGCTTGTTCTTGAAGATCTCGGCTGTAGAGTCGAAGAGATAAAACCGAATCTCCCGGACATGCTCAATGCCCTGGAAACGATTACCATAACCAACGTAATTACGGCCAACGAGCGGCATCTGGACAAATGGAAGGAGGTAGTCTATCCCGGATACCAGTATATTTTTACAAAAATATTTGATATAGCCAATAAGGACCTTGTAAGGGACCAGTTTATACGGGAGCAGGTTCTATGGGAAGAAGTGAGGAAAATATTCGACCGTTTTGATCTGCTTTTGACCCCTACCTGTGCCGTAGCAGCTTTTCAGTCCGGGAAAGGAGGCCCCATTGGCCCCCCCAAAATAGACAATAAAGAGGTATCGGATCTGTTTTGGACCTCCCTGACCGACCCCTTTAATTTTACCGGGCAGCCCGCTGCCTCTATACCCTGCGGCTTTACAGAAAAAGGACTTCCCGTGGGACTGCAGATCATCGGCAGGCGATTCGGTGACCATACGGTTCTCCAGGCTTCCGCTGCCCTGGAGGAGGCGCTCCCCTGGCAAAAGCGGCGCCCGCCGTTACAGGTGTAAAAAAGCTGCAAAAAGATGTCAATTTAGCCATAGGCATTATAATATCCCTGCACCCTGGTGCATGAATCCATAAATCTGTGTCTCTAGTGCCATGCGGAAGTTACGGTTTTCTGAGGGATGAGGGCAGTGCTTCCGCCGCCGGAGGGGGCTTCAACAGCAGGGCGCCGGCAGCTCCCGTCAGGGCGGCCAGGGCGGAAACGAGAAAGGCGGGCACAAAGGTGCCGGTCATGTCGGCAACTATTCCGGCTGCGGACGGGCCTACTGCCTGTCCCACCCCGAAGGCTACCGTCAGCATTCCCAGGGCCGCCGGGGCGAGGCGCGGCCCGGCGTAATCGCCTGCTGCCGCGGCGACGATGCCAGGAATACTCCATGCTGAAATGCCGTACAGGGCAGCTGCCAGGTAGAAACCGGCTGTGCTGGTAAAAGCAACTGCAGAGATGAAGGAGGAGGTTTGTATTATATAGACGATTGCTATACCTTTGCCGCGCCCGACGCGGTCGGAGAGAGTCCCCCAGATAAGGCCGCTGAAGATACTCAGAAACCCCAGGCAGGACCAAAAACGTCCCGCATACAGGGCTGCCTCGGTATCGGAAAAGCCCTGCCCGGTGAGCGAGAGGACCGTGTGTTGCGGGAAAAAGGTGGCAAAGATAATATATGAAAAACCGTACAGTGAGTATATGAGGGCCAGGAACCAAAGGCTCCGGTTGGTGTAGATTGCTTTCCAGTCGAGGACTGTTTGCACTCCCTTTTCACCTGCCGGGAGGTGAAAATCTTTTGTGCCTACAGGGTTAAGGTCCTTTTCAGCGGGGTTATTTCGTAGAAAAAGGTAAGCCGCGGCTCCCAGGAGCATCGCAATTATCCCCAGGTAGAACCAGCTGTAGCGCCAGCCTTCTCCCACCCCCGTATTCATCAGGGAAGGCACCAGGTAGCCGGTAATGACCATACCGATGCCCGAGCCGCTGACAACGATACCGGCGGCCAGCCCCCGCCGCCTGGACAAAAACCAGGATGAAAGGAGTCCCATTACGGGGACGTTGCTGCCGCCGCTCCCGATGCCGGTCAGTGTGCGCATGAACAGGGCGGCGGAGAAGCTCTGCACCAGCCC
>PWRZ01000210.1 GCA_003563385.1 Syntrophomonadaceae bacterium | reverse complement strand
CGGCAGCGGCACCGCCCCTGCAAGTATTCCAGCGCCGGCGCCGGGATGACCCTGGTCAGGTAAACTGATTTGCTGTTTGTTTCCACCGTGCATCTCCTCCTTGCAAAGAGAATAAAGCTGCCCCAATTTTTTTTCCCTCTACAGAAACGAAACTGTTTTATATACGTCTATATAAATAGAAGGAATCAAGCCCCTGCCTTATAACCCGGGGTAAGCAGGAGCAGCCCGGGGAAATTAGCCCCGGCAAATACAATGCTTCGCCTAAACGGCAGCAAAATCCTTTTTAAAAAAATAACTGCAATAGAGGAGCGGATTTAAGATGAAAAAGTTACTTGCCATAATCCTGGCCACTGCACTGGTGATCCTGCTATCGGCAAGCTGCGGGCCTCCCGCAGAAGAAATAACGGCGCTGGAATATGAGATCATTGAAGATGTCGACGCCCTGCCTGAAAATGTAAAAGAAAAGGTCGCCTCGCTCAAAAAGGAAAGGGGATACTTCGTCTTCACCCCTGAAGACTACGCCGATAGAGAAAAAATATACCTGCTGGTATCTTCGGGTGAAAAGCCCACCGGCGGGTACGCCATTACAGTAAAGTCAGTCAGCGAAGAAGACGCCGTCCTGCACGTGCTGGTGGAAGAAACAGAACCCGCCGCAGACGAATATGTGATCCAGGTGCTCACCTACCCGCTGGTTGTCCTGGAGCTGAACAGGGTTCACGAAACATATACTATTAACACTGCCGGTGAAAGCTTCAACAGGATAGCAGCGGAAGAAACGCCCGCCGACGAACTTGGAGATACAGGCGATGAAGCGCCCGAAGCGGCACCGGAGCTTATCGAAAAAGAAGGGGTATTCACGGGAATAATTGACAGCAACTTCATGGAAATCAAAGTCGACGGGAAAGCAATGAGCTACATGTACACCCCCGACTTTTCCTGGATTTTTGCCGAGCTCCTCAATACAGGCGACAACGTGGTCTTTACCTACTATGAAAACGAGTGGGGGCAGCGCGTCATAGAGGAAATTGACACCGCAGAAAGGGCGGCAATGGTTCGCGGGGTCAGTGGCATTCTCAATGGTTTGATTGACAGCCACAGTGTAGAAATTGAGGTGGACGGCAGCCCGCGTGCCTATGCCCTTGCAGAGCAGGTAGTACTGCACAGCTTCAATGAAGGCGACAGCATCATCTTTGATTACTATGAAGACCAGCACGGGCGGCCGGTAATCAACAGGATAGAAAAAGCTCAGTAGAGCGGCAAAAAAACGCTACCCGGAAAGCCCCCGCAGCAGATAATAAAAGCGGGGGCTTTATCCATTTACGGCGGCCGGCTGCCTCCATTAATTACAAGTAATAACCGACAAAAAAACCGAGCAGGGCCCCCATTAAAACCTGTAGGGGAGTATGCCCGATAAGTTCCTTCATCCTTTCTTCAACCTGCAGCGGCCTGCTGTGCTTCTTCAGCTCTACGAGAATTACGTTTAAAACGGCAGCCTGTTCCCCGGCCGCTCTCCTCACGCCGGTGGCGTCATAGAGCACGATCAGGGTAAATATGGAAGCCACGGCGACAACAGGCTCCTGCGGGCCGAAATCCTTCCACAGGGAAGAAGTCAGGGCGACGGCCATGGCAGCGTGAGAGCTGGGCATGCCGCCAGAACCGGTAAGGCGCTTGAAATCAACTTTTTTGTTCTGCCATCCCTCAATTATTACTTTTATCAGCTGCGCAATGATCCAGGCTATAATCGGTTTGAAAATATACATCACCGTCTCCCCTTCCATACAAACCGTTTAAGGTTCATATTTGCCCGCCATGACAGGGATTATTTCTTATTCCCCTTGTTATAAGGGGGTATTATTTGCTATAATTTTCTTCGAAAGTATTTATATTTCCTGTTTGTACCGCCAATGTTATTATTTTAACACATATTGAGATGGTTGATATATGTACAGCAGGGATTTTTTTCACGAGGTCGAATTATAATAATAGGTGTTATCTCTTACCCGAGGGGCGCAGGCCACGCCCCTTGTTTCTTGGTTTAGATAGACGGTTATCTTTAAAAAGAGGTGAGTCCAGAACATGCAGTATAAAGGAGTCTGCCTGGGGGCGGCAACCCTCAGTATAGTCACCGTAGAAAAAAAGGGTGACAGCCCGGTCATCGTAGATGCTGTTGTCCGCAATCATGAAGGGGAACCGCGGCGCACGCTTTCAAAAATGCTTGAAGGTTTGGAAAAGGCACGGCTGTGCGCCACCGGCCGGAAGTTCCGCCACCTCATGACAGTCCCGAGCATTTCCGAGCCCGAGGCCGTGGAAATGGCCTACCAGTTTTCCAGGCGAGGGGAACATGTAGAAGCAATCGTCAGCGCCGGAAGCGAAACGTTCATCCTTTACGAACTCGACGAAGACGGGCGTATCAGCAACGTCCATACCGGGAGCAAGTGTGCCTCCGGGACCGGTGAATTTTTCCTTCAGCAGATACAGCGCATGGGCCTTAATATCGACGAGGCGCTGCAGGAAGCCGCTGCCTGTAGCAACCCCTATCCCGTAGCGGGGCGGTGTTCCGTTTTCTGCAAGAGCGACTGCACGCACGCCCTGAACAAGGGAGAGAAAAAAGGCCGCGTAGTGGCGGGCCTGTGCCAGATGCTGGCCGGGAAAGTGCTCGAACTGGTCCGCAAGGCGCAGGTCAGTCGTATCATGCTCGTAGGGGGAACCTCGCAGAACAGCGTCATGGTTGATTATCTGCGCTCCGAGATTGAGGTTATTGTACCGCCGGAAGCGCCTTACTTTGAAGCGCTGGGATCGGCCCTTTGGGCGATGGAACAAAAGCTGGAACCTGTTGACACTAAGTCGGAAAATCTCTTTATACCCTTCAAGAGCTCATTTTCCTTCCTGCCTCCTCTTTCCGAGTCGCAGGAGCGGGTCAGCTTCAAAGAAATACTGCGCGACGAAGCGATGCCCGGAGATCGCCTTCTGCTGGGCCTGGACGTAGGTTCGACCACTACCAAGGCCGTCCTCATACGGGAGGAAGACAAAGCTCTTGTCGCTTCGATCTACCTCCGCACCATG
>PWRZ01000016.1 GCA_003563385.1 Syntrophomonadaceae bacterium | reverse complement strand
CGATGCTCACCACCTAGAACAGCTTACTGTTCGAGCTGTTCTAGGAGACCTTTATCCTATGCTTTAACCTCTCCCAAAGCAGCGTAAGCAGCGTTTACTTCGCCATAGGGGGGCTGACTGTGCGGCAGGGAGACTGCCTTCCTTTGCCGGGCGCGTTTGACCACAGGCACCAATGTCGCCGAGAATTGCAGCAGAACACGGTTTGTGGCGGAGGTAGATAAGTAAGAGGGACGCTTCAGTCCATTGACTTTGCGGGGTCGTGCAAGCAGTGGTGAGCGTCGTGGTTCGCTTCAGTGTTCGTGCAGAAAGGTTTAACAGCTTAAGCTCGTCGATGGAATTAAGGAGGTGAGCGCTGATGGATAATGATACTATTGTTGCCGTTTCCACTCCGCCGGGAGAGGGCGGGATTGGAATTGTCAGGATAAGCGGCGAGCAGTCACTGCAGCTGGCGTTGCAAATATTTGTCAGCGCCCGGCAGAAAAAAGGTAAAAATGGCCCTGATAATTTTAACCCCGAGGCTAGAAAGCTGTATTACGGATATGTCGTAGACGAGCAGGGCAGTGAAATTGATGAGGTATTACTGAGCTATATGCCGGGGCCTTATTCATATACCTGTGAGGATATCGTGGAAATCAATGCACATGGCGGTATGGTCCCCTTGCGCAAGATCGTGGAGCTGATTATTAAAAAAGGGGCCCGCCCGGCCGAGCCCGGAGAGTTTACCAGGAGGGCTTTTTTGAACGGTCGCATTGACCTTGTCCAGGCAGAGAGTATCCTATCAATCATCAGGGCCAAGACTGAAAAGGGGCTGCAGGCTGCTTTAAAGAACGTAAAAGGGTTTTTTTCCGAGGAGATCGCCGCGATCAGGGCGGAGCTGGTCGCAATTATGGCCGAGATAGATGCGCAGATAGACTTTCCGGAGGAAGACTTGCTGCTGGACGACAGGCAGTATGAACTGCTTGCGGGGAGGCTGGCGGTGCTGCAGGAGAAGCTGCAGCGCTTTGAAAAAAAACGGCGCCAGAGCAGGATACTGCAGGAAGGGCTGAAAACGGTCATAGCAGGAAAACCAAATGTTGGCAAATCTTCACTGTATAATTACCTGCTCGGTGAGGAAAGGGCTATCGTGACGGAGGTCCCAGGTACTACCAGGGACCTGCTGATGGAGTTTGTAAATATAAAAGGTGTGCCGCTAAAGATTATCGATACGGCGGGGCTGCGCACTGAAAGCGACAGCGTAGAGAAGATCGGCATAAAGATATCGCAAAAAGCAATCGCTGAAGCAGACCTGCTCCTGTTTGTAATTGATGCATCAACCGGCATTACCGCTGAAGACAGGTGGGTTTTTGAGCAGCTGCAGCGTGATGGAGGCTGCAGCATCATTATAATTGCAAACAAGATAGACCTGGGCCAAAAGCTGACGTCTGCGAAGATAGAAAAGGAATTTAAATGTGGCAGTGTTGTGGAAACGTCGATTCTTACGGGGGCCGGGCTGGTAGAGCTGGAAGATAAGGTCGAGGAGATTGTTTTCGCCGGAGAGGCTTCTGCTGAAGAAGGGGCCATTATGCTGGAGGCCAGGCATGAACAGCTTCTTGAAAAGGCCATCACCTACCTGGAAGACGCTTCCCGGTCACTGCAGGGTAAAATACCACTAGATATAATCAGCATAGATCTCCGAATGGCACAGAGGCACCTGGCTGAGCTTGTGGGCGAAGAAGTAGGAGAAGAGGTCCTCGACTATATTTTCAGCCGTTTCTGTATCGGCAAATAGCAGCATCGGCAGGCGGCAACGGCCTTTAAACAAATCGGCTCTGCCGGTGGCTGGAAAGATGCCGGAAGTATCTTATACAGTGGGGTTGTCGCATATGGAAGTGAACGCAAATTATATAATGGAAAAGGCCGGCCATTTTGGGATAGAAATAAAGCCGGAACAGGCTGACATGTTTAAAATTTACTGTGAAATGATCATCTCCCGGAACAGGAAATATAATTTGACCCGTATTGTGGGGGTAGACAGGATCATTGAAGAGCATTTCCTGGACTCCCTGGCAGGTATAAATGTGGCCGCCGGGATGAACGCGAAAACACTGCTGGATATTGGAAGCGGTGCCGGCCTGCCCGGTATTCCCATAAAGATCTGCCTGCCCAAGTTAAAGCTAACCATAATCGATTCGGCAAGAAAGAAAATCCTTTTTTTGCGCGAACTGTTGAGCAGGCTGCACCAGGATGATGTAATTTTGCTGCATAAAAGGGCAGAGGATTTTGGAAGGGGAGAAGGTCGGGAGGCCTATGACTGGGTTGTAACCAGGGCCCTGGCCCCTCTTGTTGTGGCTGCGGAACTGGCCCTCCCGCTGCTGAAAGTGGGCGGCTGCTTTTGGGCCTTTAAAGGGAGCACAGTGCGGGAGGAGCTGGAACAGTCCAGGGCCATAATTGATTACTGCGGAGGAGAGGTAGACGGGGAGATAGAGTACCGGCTGCCGCAGTCGGGTAAGGATAGGATAATCCTGGTCATAAGGAAGGTAAGGGAGTCGGAGGAACGCTTCCCGCGCAGGTCCGGCGTACCGCAAAAAAAACCTCTCCGCTGAGCAGGAAGTAAGCAGGAAGCTCCCTTGTTGTGTCAAAATATTTAATTAAGATATTTTTTATTAAGGTTTTAGGGCAGATCGCAGGGGGCATTATTTCTGCAGAGTAAGGGCCGGCAGGAAAGACAAATACGATTAAGAGGTGCAGCTTAATGAAGGAACAGTGGGATAAACTGTGGAAGCCCGGCATAAACAGCGAGGGAGTAGAGGAAATAAAAAACATCAGCATGCAGTTGATCCGGGCTAACCCGTACCAGCCGAGGAGCAGTATTGATCGGCAGAAGATTGAAGAGCTGGCCCAGTCAATCAAAACGTACGGCCTGCTGCAGCCGATCATATTGATGAAAGAGGACGAGCACTACTGCATCATTGCCGGGGAACGGCGCTACCTGGCCTGTGAAATGCTGGGGTGGAGCGAGATACCGGCAATAGTAAGGGATTACAGCGGCAGCTCAATGGCGGCAGTGGCGCTGATTGAAAACTTGCAGAGAGAAGACCTTGACTTCATGGAAGAGGCCAGGGGATACAAAAGGCTGATGGAAGAGTTTAAACTGACCCAGGAGGTGCTCGCACAGAGGCTCGGAAAAAGCCAGTCCACCATTGCCAACAAGCTGCGGCTGCTGAAGCTGCCGCCGGAAATAATAGAGCTGCTAAAAGAAGGACGGCTTTCGGAAAGACACGCCCGGGCACTGCTTAAGATCAGCTGTTCTGAGAAGCAAAAAGAAGCTGTCAGCATGATAATGGATATGGATATGAAGGTAAAGGATGCCGAAAAACTGATTGAAGAAATGCACTCAATGACAGAGGAAGAGGTAAAGGAAAGGAAGCCTGCCCCCAAACACAGGAAAGTCGTCGTCAGGGACTTAAGGATATTATTAAATACTGTCAGGCAGGCTGTTAATATTATTCGCAAGGCGGGGCTGAATCCGCAGGTGGAAGAGCTGGACAGGGGAGACCACTGGGAGGTGGTCATAAGGCTACCTAAGGAAGATAAAAACCAATAAGCCAATTTTGAAACCGGGAACCGGGTGAATCCCGGTTTTTTTGTCACCGAGGAAGGAAGAGCTTTCCTGTTTAACGAATATATGAACAAAATAAAGAGGCAGCAGCAGAAGAAATGAGGGGTGCCGGTGAAAGGGGTAATAGCTGTAACCAACCAAAAGGGGGGCGTTGGAAAAACAACAACGGCGGTTAACTTGAGTTCCTGCCTGGCCTACCTGGGGCAAAAAGTATTGATGCTGGACATTGACCCGCAGGGCAACGCCACCAGCGGTATAGGTATTGACAAATACAGTATCAGAAGGTGCATTTATGATGCTCTAATTAACGAGATGCCGGTGAAAAGGGCTATTTATCCCTCCAGCCAGGAAAACCTCCATGTTATACCGGCTACAATTCAGCTGGCTGGTGCCGAAATTGAGCTCGTGCCAACACTGTCGCGGGAGGTAAGGCTTCGAAAGGTAATCGAGGACATAAGGGACCAGTATGACTTTATTATCATCGACTGCCCACCGTCATTGGGTCTGCTCACCCTGAATGCGCTGACAGCAGCTGACTCTGTAATTGTTCCCATACAGTGCGAGTATTACGCCCTGGAGGGCCTGGGACAGCTTGTTAATACAATAAACCTCGTAAAGAAGCACCTCAACGAGAAAATGACCATTGCCGGAGTACTGCTCACCATGTACGACACCCGTACCAATTTATCCGCCCAGGTGGCAGACGAGGTGAGAAATTACTTTGGCGAGATCGTCTTTGAAATTGTTATACCCCGCAATGTGCGTTTAAGTGAAGCGCCGAGCTATGGAAAGCCCATAAGCGAGTACGATCCTCGGAGCAAAGGGGCCGTTGTTTATAAACAGCTGGCCGAAGAGGGGATTGCAAGGTGAACAAAAAAAGGCTGGGGAAGGGTCTGGGCGCTTTAATCCCGGAGATGAAAGAAAAAGAGGGTGCTTCTGACAGCAGTGAGGGGATAGTGGAAATAGCGCTGGAAAAAATCGGCCCGAACCCCCTGCAACCTCGCCGCCAATTTGACCAGCAGAAGCTGCTCGAGCTTGCCGACACAATTGCCGAACACGGGATAATACAACCTGTTATTGTGCGCAGGGAAAGGGAAAAGGATCACTTTATACTTGTCGCCGGTGAGAGGAGGCTGAAAGCGGCCCGCATGGCCGGGCTCAAGACCATACCGGCCATCATCAAGGAATACGATGAGGCCAGGCTTATGGAGATAACACTGATCGAAAACCTGCAGAGGGAGGACTTAAATCCCATTGAAGAGTCACATGCCTACCGGAGGCTGATTGAAGAGTTCGGCTTGAAGCAGGACGAGCTGGCCAGGAGGCTGGGGCGGAGCAGGTCTGCAATAACCAACTCTTTACGGCTTCTGTCGCTGGATAATGAAGTTAAGGGGTACATAGCCGAGGGGAAGATAACTGTAGGACAGGCAAGGCCTCTGCTGTCTCTCGGGGCGGGCGTAGAGCAGCGCAGCATCGCTCAAAAAATAGTAGAGCAGAACTTGACGGCCAGGCAGGTTGAAGAGATTGTCAAGGGCATCAAAAAAAGCAGCAAAAAGAAAAGCACGCCATTAAGTACCGCGGCAAAAGATGAAAACGGGGATGGCGGGATCGAGGAGCTTATATTAAAAGAAATGGAAGAAAAAATAAGGAAGTGTTATGGGACAAAGGTTAAGATTAAGGCCGGGGGGAAGGAGGGAAAGATAGAGTTTTCTTTTTTCGGCGAAGAAGACCTGGACAGGCTTGTGAAAATATTTTTAGGAGAAGCATAATGTTTCACGTGAAACATGTAGAATTAACACGTACTAAGCCTGTGCGAGGGGGTGATCGCCGGAGTGCAGCAGGCAAAGAAAAAAAAGGGCCACTTTACTATTATAGTCATTCCGCACACTGAAGAATCTATTTTGAGTTTTCGTATTCCCTTGTTCGCCTTTCAGTTGCTGAGCGTTTTTGTGCTGGTTTTCCTGCTGGTCCTGTTTGTTAACTACAAATCTTACATGGGGCTCAAGGAAGATGCCGATACCATCTCCGGTGTCCGCGAGCAAAACCGCGTTCTAAACGAACAAATTGACCTGCTGACACAGGAAACCGAAGATTTAAAGCTGCAGCTGGAAGAGGTTGAAGTCTTGAGCAGGGAAGTGCGCGTGTTAATGGAACTGGATGAGCAGGAAGACGCAGAAGAGACTTCCCCCTATATCCTTGCCGGGGACAGCGGCTACAGGCTGCTGAGCGGCAGAGGCGGCAATCAATCTGTAGACCGTGCCCTTTCCAACATTTCTTTTTTACATGATGCTCTCCCCCAAAAAGCTTCGGAGCTGGCCCAGCTCAAGGAAGGTGTTATCGAATACCAGCAGGAGCTTGCGGCCACGCCTTCGATATGGCCGGCCAGCGGCAGGGTCACATCGGAATTCGGCCCCCGCAGGTCACCAATAACCGGGCGGAGAGAGTTTCATTATGGTATTGACATTGCCGCGCCGCGCGGCACGTATATTTATGCTGCTGCCAATGGAGTAGTAAGCGTATCTACATACCGCCGGGGCCTGGGAAACGTCATTGTTGTTGAGCACGGATATGGTTATTCAACGCTCTATGCCCACCTGTCCGGTTTTGCCGTTTCAGCAGGCGACACGGTCCACAAGGGACAGCTTATTGGCTACATGGGCAGCACCGGATCGAGCACCGGGCCCCATCTCCACTATGAAGTGCATGTGAACGGCGTTGCCGTTAACCCCAGGGATTATCTGCCTTGAAGTAGGTGATGTTATGTTTGGCAGCAAGAAGTCGGCGGAGACGAGAAAAGTGGATACCCTGATCGGCAGGGGAACAGTGATTAGCGGCAATTTAAAAGCAAAAGGGATCGTTCGCATTGACGGCACCTACGAGGGGGATGTTTTCACCGAGGGGGATGTCGTTGTCGGCGAGGATGCCCGTGTGAAAGCGCATATCAACTGTGAGAATGTAGTTATAGCCGGAAATGTGGAAGGGAACATCGAGGCCAAAAACAAAGTCGATATCCGCTCCAGCGGGGCAATCTGGGGTGATATTAAGGCCGCTGCACTGGTGGTCGAGGACGGCGCTCTCTTTACGGGGAAATCCGTTATGGAGCGGAAAGAAAAAGAAGCGAAAGGCTCCCTGCAGGATACCGGCAAAGAAACAAAAGATAAAGAAACGAATGAAAAAGATGTGGACAGGAAAAAAGGCAGTGAGGGGGGAAAAATCCCGGAAGGGAAAGAAAAAGAGGCCAGGGGAAAAGAAGGAAAAGAGAAGCCCGGCCAGAAGGACAGGGCCAGGGAAAGCGGCAAAAGTGCCGCCGGAACCGGTGCCACGGCAGGTTAATTGACCCTTTCCCTGCTGCCCGACAGCCAGCCCGTCATGGTTATAGCCATATAGGTGCCCCGCCCTATAAAGCGGGCCAGGGGAAGGACTGTGCCCAGGCGCGTGTTTTGCAGTACCATATACTCCATGAACCCTCCTTCGTTGACTATGCCGTTTATAAATATATCTCCGACAGAGGGCAGTTTTTTTTGTACAGCCGCGCCAGGTTTGAGGGCTCCTCTCCCCAATTCAACTGATCCGATTTTATTTTTCTGTCCCAGGCAGGCGTCGACGGCCAGCACGGCGGCATGTTTATACTCCTTTTCGATTAGCTGGACGTTTTCCTGAAGATTGAGGGCATGTACCGGCTGATTGAGAGTGCCCAGGACAGTTGTGTTCGGTGGGTTCATATCAAGCAGCAGGCTTCCAACCAAAGGCCCGAGGGCGTCTCCCGTGCAGCGGTCACTCCCGATGCACAAAACCAGTAGCTGGGAACAGGCCCGGCCCGGCTCCTCCAGCAGCGCGGCCAGGCTGCTGATAAAAAAGGACAGTGCACCTGCCATGCCGGTGTCGATAATGGTGATTGGGGCACTCTTTTTATGGGGTTGTATCAGCTGCATAAGCTCTCCCGTATCAGTGTAATCTGGCCGGCGGCTTTCGGGGACGGCATAGGCAGCGGCATAGGCAGCTTTGATCAACCCAGCCCCGAGAGTGATATAGGTGCCGCTTGTGCTTTTGTGGAGTAACAGGAGTAATAGTATGTCTGAATATATGAAAAATATGTGCTCAACAAAGAAGGATTTTATGCCGGTGCATAGAAGTATTTTAAGGCTTGAACAGGCATTTGAGTTTTTTTGAACCGGGGAAGTATTTTTAGGAAATATCTGGCAAGAATATTTTTTAGGAGGGAATGTGAAGAATGAATATTATTGTAATGGGGCCTCCTGGAGCAGGCAAGGGTACACAGGCGGAAAGGTTAGTAAAAGAGTTTTCATTAGTCCATATTTCCACAGGTGATATGTTCCGCAGCGCCATTAAAGAGGGCACCGAGATGGGCAGAAAAGCAAAAGAATATATGGATAAAGGCGCCCTGGTCCCCGATGAAATTGTTGTTGGTATTGTTAAGGAAAGATTGTCCAAGCCTGATTGTGCAGGCGGGGTACTGCTGGACGGCTTCCCGCGCACTATTCAGCAGGCCGAAGCGCTGGATGAAGTGCTGCAGGACCTGAATATCACCATTAACGCTGTTGTCAGCGTTGATGTCGAAGAAGATGAACTTCTGAACCGGCTTACAGGAAGAAGGGTCTGCCGCAACTGCGGTACCACCTATCACATTAAATTTAATCCTCCCAAAGTGCGCAACATCTGCGACCACTGCGGTGGAGAGCTTTACCAGAGAGACGACGATACAGTGGAAACGGTCAAGGAAAGATTGAAAGTATATAAGAAGCAGACTATGCCCATTATAGATTACTACCAGCGCAAAGGGCTATTTTTGAGCGTAGACGGAGCCCGTTCTATTGACGATGTTTTTGCCGATATATCCGACCACCTGGAAAAAATTAAAGGCAGGGGGTAGGTAGTCCTAAAGTTTATGGATAATATCAGCGCGTTAGTAGCAGAATTGCCATTACAATGGACGGAATTAATATATGGTTGGGGCGGGGTTGTCCTCCGCCTCATTCTTATCATAATACTGGCCCGCCTTGTTTTACGCTTCGGTTATTCTTTTATCGAACGGGTTTTCAAGGAAAGGGACAGGGGCATTACCCTGGGGACGAAAGCGGAAACTTTCAGCGGCTTGTTTAAGAGCCTGTGGCGTTACCTGGTAGTTTTTATGGCCATATTGATGATCCTGCGGGAGTTTAACATGGACCTGACTCCTGTTATCGCCGGCGCTGGTATTGCCGGCCTGGCGGTTGGGTTTGGGGCCCAGAACCTTGTCAGGGATGTAATCACAGGCTTTTTTATCATTATAGAGGACCAGTTTTCTGTCGGCGACCACGTTACTGTCGGTTTACACAGCGGCATCGTGGAGCAGGTGGGGCTGCGTGTAACGAAGATAAGGGACTTTGGCGGAGAGGAACACATTTTCCCCAACGGCAAGATCGAAATAGTGACCAATCACAGCAAGGGACCACAACGAGCGCTTGTCGATGTATCCGTCGCCTACGAGGAAGACGTCGATTATGTGCTGGGTGTTTTGCGGGAGCACTGTGCCTGGTTTGCCGGGGAATACCCGGAGCTGGAAGAAGGACCCTCTGTGCTTGGCGTGGCCGAGCTGGGCGATTCCGAGGTGGTGATCAGGATCATAGCACGGTCCAAGCCCCTGCAGCAGTGGTATATTGAGAGGGAATTGCGGCGCACGATAAAAAACCGTTTTGTGAGCCTTGACATAGAAATACCGTATCCGCGCCGGGTGTTGCTTGCACACGGGGAGAAAGAGGATATTCCTCCCCTAAAGGGGAAATCAAAAGAGGAGCCAAATAAGGGGCAGGATAAGGGATAGCTTTTTGGGATATTTTTTCCCGCTTGGTATTTTTTCTTGTTTGTTTTTTGGATTTTTCAGTATATACTGTTTAGATATACTTTGCAGTTCCAGGCAGGTGCAGCCTATATATGTACAGGGTCGGCCAGGTGGTCAGGATGAAAAAGGCCCATCCCTGCGGCAGTGACAGCTGGCGCATCATAAGGGTGGGAATGGATTTTCGGATTAAGTGCTTAAAGTGCGGGCGCAGTGTTCTGCTGCCCCGGCGCCTGTTTGAACGCAAAGTAAAAGAGATTACCGAGGGGCAGGAGCCGTCGTAACGGGAAGATTTCAGAATATTATTCTCCATTATTCTTGTATAAGGAGGAGCGCCAAATGGGTTTTAAATGCGGTCTGGTAGGCCTGCCCAACGTCGGTAAATCCACTCTTTTTACCGCTTTATCGCGCATGCCCGTAGAAAGAGCTATATTCCCGTTTTCTACCGTGGAGCCCAACATGGGTACAGTTCCGGTAAAGGACGAGCGCCTTCTTAAAGTTGCCGACCTTGCCGGATCTGAAAAAATAACCCCGGCTACCCTGACCGTGGTCGATATTGCCGGGTTGATTAAAGGGGCCAGCAGGGGAGAAGGTCTCGGCAATCGCTTTTTGGCGCATATCAGGGAGATGGACCTGCTGCTGCATGTTGTAAGGGGCTTTCAGTCAGCAGATGTACCACACCTTCCCGGCGATCCCGATCCCTTCAGGGACATAGAAACTGTCGACCTGGAGCTGATTTTGGCAGACCTTGCGACCCTTGAAAAAAGGCGTGAAAAGCTGGAGCACGGTATTAAATCCCGCTCCAAGGAGGCCCTCTATGAAGGAGGACTGCTGGATAAACTTTTCAGCCACCTGGATGCTGGAAAGCCGGCCAGAACCCTGCCTGCAACAGCTGAAGAAAAGGCTGTCATTGACAGCTGGCAGTTGTTGAGCAGCAAGCAGGTTATATACGTGATCAATGTCGGCGAAAGCGAAATTATGTCCGGTGAAAGCGCTGCCGAGCAGGCCGTTCAGGAGCTGGCTGCGAAAAGAGGGGAGCCGGTTATCAGTATCTGTGCCTCACTGGAAGCGGAGCTTTCTGATATGGAAGAAGAGGAATCCCGCTTTTTCCTCGACGAATACGGCCTGCAGGATACCGGGCTGCACAGGCTGATAAGGCTCGGTTATGACTACCTGGGCCTGGTGACTTTTTTTACAATAAAAGGGATAGAGGCACGGGCATGGCCGGTAAAAAGAGGGACTAGTGCCAGGCAGGGAGCGGGAAAGGTGCACAGCGACATGGAAAGGGGTTTTATCGCTGCCGAGGTAATTGACTGGGAAGAGCTGCTCAAATACGGTTCACTTTCAGCAGCCAAGGAAAAAGGTGCCCTGCGGTTGGAAGGGAAAGAATATATTATAGCAGATGGGGATGTAATCTTGTTTCGTTTCAAGGTCTAGGGCTCCGGCAGACTGCCCCGAAAGGACAGTGCAGGTTAAATGTCAGCCAGGAATATCAATATCGGCAATGCCGTAAAAATTATCGCTTTAATAGCTGTAATAATTGGCCTGATATGGTTTTTTAGTAGCATTTATTGGGTAATAAAGCTTACCGTTATCAGCCTGTTGATTGTTTACATCCTTGATCCACTGGTCGTTTTTTTAAAGAAGCGCCTGAAGCTGCCCCACCCGCTGGCAGTTGGAGTCACTTTTCTGGCCTTTTTGCTGGCCATAATTTTTTTAATAAGCTTGATTGTGCCCATTGTGCAGGCGGAAGTGCAGGCCGTGGTAAGCGACCTTCCTTATTATATGGAGCAATTCCGCATTTATGTTATGGAAGTTACCGAACTGCTGGAACGCTTTAACCTTGGTGAAGAATACATCGACGCTGTCATGGAGCGCACTATGGATTTGGAACTCCTGGTGGAGGACCTGGTTCATATTAGCGTTTCAGTTGTTGCCAGCCTGGTGGACCTTTTTTTCATTCTTTTTATTGTTTTTTATCTCCTGTACGACTTCCACAGCGTCATGGAGGCCATGCCAAAGCTTTTCCCGGCACAATATGAAACACGTGCCCGGGATGTTATCCGTATTATTAACTTTAATTTTGGCAGCTACATGAGAGGGAATGCAATACGCTGTTCTGTTGTCGGCCTGCTTACTGGTATATTGCTGGTCGCCTTCGGCATGCCCTATGTTCTTCTCCTGGCCATCCTGGCCGGGCTGCTTAATTTTATTCTATATATTGGGCCTTTCCTGGCTGCTGT
>PWRZ01000163.1 GCA_003563385.1 Syntrophomonadaceae bacterium | reverse complement strand
GAAAGCACGGTCGTCTCCGGGTGCATTATGCAGGAAGGGCACTTCTCCTCCCTTAATTTTTCTACTATTTCGTTTATATCCACCCCGGCCCTGATCGATATAGAAATAATCTTGGCCAGCGCATTTGACAGCGGGGGACAGCCCTCCTCCCCAACGGAGGTGAATACTTCGCATACCCTCTCCTCTCCGTCGGCGGTGATCTCCTTGTTTACGGTAACATATATTTTGCCGCAGAAACCGATGCGCTTGCGCGTGGTCTGCCCAAAGGTGGTTTCGGGCCTTCCCCGGGGCAGCATAACCCGGTCACCAACTGCAGGCACTGCACGGGGATGTTCCTTTTCGCGAGTGGAAGTAATAACCTGGCTTTCCCTGGAGCCGTCGCGGTAGTAGGTTATCCCCTTCACCCCCATGCTCCATGCTTCCATGAACGCTTCCCGGCAGTCGTCTTCCGTAGCCTGTGCCGGGGCATTGATCGTCTTGGAAACGGCGTTGTCCACCCAGCGCTGCATGACAACCTGCATGCGGATGTGGTCCATGGGTGGAATGTCGTGGGCGCACAGGAAGAGGGCCCGCAGCTTCGGCGGTATTTCCTCAATATCCTGGATGCCATGCGGCCCTTTCTCCCCGATTAGCTCCCTCAAAGAGGACGGCAGCTTCTGGCCGCTGTACTCTTCCCACATTTCTTCAAAGACGCTATCGATCTGGACAAAGCGCCCGTCCATAATATTGCGGGCAAAGCCGACACCGAAAAGCGGCTCGGCGCTGGGAGAAGCGTTGGCAAAAATGGAGAGCGAGCCGGTGGGAGCTATGGTAGTAGTAGCGGCATTGCGCTGCGGTAGTCCGAGCATGTCCCAGAGAGATCCCCTGTAATGTGGGAAGGTACCGTATTCCTCGGCAAGCTGCCACGAGGTTACCTTGGACTGCAGCGCTATCTCTGTCATCACCTCTTCGGCGGCAGCAAAACCTTCCGGCGAGTTGTATGTTTTTCCCAACCTGATCAAATACTGCGCCAGCCCCATGATTCCGAGGCCGATCTTGCGGTTGCCCTTCATGATCTCTTCGATCTGGTAAACAGGGGGACTGCTGCGGTCGATAACCCGATCCAGGAAAACCGTGGCCAGGTAGGTTACAAGGCGCACTTTTTCCCAGTCCGGAACGTACCCGTCCCCCTCCTTTTTGAGCATCCTGGCCAGGTTGACGCTCCCCAGGTTACAGCTCTCGTAGGGCAAAAGGGGCTGTTCACCGCATGGGTTGGTGGCTTCAATTTTTCCCAGGTGCGGGGTGGGATTCTCGGCATTGATGGCATCATAAAACAGCAGGCCCGGTTCCCCGTTAAGGTGAGCATTTTCGACGATGCGGTTAAATACATTCCTGGCCCTGAGCCGCTTCCCCACGGGTATGCCGCTGCGCGGGTCGACAAGTTCGTACTCGCGGTCATTTTGGACTGCTTCCATAAAAACACTGTCAACACGGACCGATATGTTGAAATTGCTCAACTCGCCGCCTCTGCGCTTGCTGTCGATGAATTCCATTATATCGGGGTGGTCATAGTTCATGGTAGCCAGGCTGGCCCCGCGCCGGCGGCCGCCCTGGCGTATCTCGTCGCTGACCTTGTTGTATATGGAAAGGAACGAAAGCGGGCCGGAGGCCTGTCCGCCGGTACTTCTTACCAGGGCACCCTTGTGGCGCAGAGTGCCGATAAAGTAGCCTATCCCCCCGCCGCTTTTCTGGATCAGGGCAGAATGCTTCAGGGTTTCAAAGATACTCTCCATGGAATCTCCGATGGGCAGTACAAAACAGGCCTGCAGCTGCTGTACAGGGGTCCCCGCATTCATGAGCGTGGGGCTGTTGGGGAAGAAAAGGCCTGCTTCCATCATCTTCCTGAACATAAAAGCCAGTTCTTCGTCAACCACGCCGCTCTCCAGGGCAGCAATATCCCGGGCCACCCTGGCCAGCATTCCACTCCAGTCTTCACAGGTATCGCCCCTGTCATCGAGCCTAAAGTAACGGCCCCGGGCCACTTTGAGCGCATTTTCGGAAGGCTCTACCGGCTGTAGCGACTCCGCAAAGTTGAGCAGCTCTTCCCTGGTAAACCTTTGATGGGCCGCCCTTTCCCTTACAAGATCAGCTATCTCTGCATACTTGTCCTGCTGCTTACTATTTTCGCTTTTCGTTCCCACACAAAACAACCCTTTCATAAAGCTTAAAAAATGAAAAAGTACTCCTAGCGGTCATCGGGAAGCTCTTCCCTTTCTCCGAGGGCCTCGGCAAATTCCTCCAGGTGAGAGCGCTTGATACGCCAGAAACGCCCCTGCTTGTAGGCTTCCAGCTCACCCCTTGAAATAAGCCGGTAAACACTGTTTACGGAAAACCGCAGGTACCTGGATACTTCTTCCGGTGTCAGGTATTCTTCTTCAGTCATCTAACCCTTCCTTTCCAATTGACGGCCATATTCCCTTAAAAAATCGGCGCGCTACCCGCCCCATAACCATTTCCAGAAATCGTTCACGTAATATGATAATTCCCTGCCTCCCGGGTCTTCACGGCCCTGTAAACGAAGCAGTTCTTTAATAAGTTTCTCCCTATCCCATAATTCAATACCCTTTTTTTCTCCCTCTTCCAGCTCCACCGGCTCAAAAACGCCGTTGTTTACAATAATGGCTTTACTGCAGCCGTACTTTTGCATAGTCCTTTCCAACCGCACCAGCACATGTGTGCCCATCCCTTGGTCCCACTTTCTGGCAACAACGGCGTACCTGCTGCCATCCTTCTCCGCCAGGGCATCTACTTCGGGGTGTTTCACCAGCCGTCCCCTTCTATTCTCCCCCGGCATTTGTTCTACCGTATATCCAAGCAGTCTCAAAAAAGAGAGCACAAACTTTTTATACCTGCCGGCACTCATGTAATCAAGTTCCCCGATGCGGGAGCTTGAAAGGCGCCTGTCGCGCAGATCGTCGCGGTAATGCAGAACGGCGACAGCAGCGAACAGGGCCGCTATGAAAGGCAGGAAGTAAAGCAGCACCTTTACTGCTGAACCGGTGACCGTCAAGGCTGCGGCAATGTAATCGGTTAT
>PWRZ01000009.1 GCA_003563385.1 Syntrophomonadaceae bacterium | reverse complement strand
GCCAGGAGTGTTTTTCCTACACCCGTAGGGCCGATGAGCAGGATGTTGCTCTTCTGCAGCTCCACATCGTCGACTTTTTGCCCGGCGTTAACCCTCTTGTAATGGTTGTAAACAGCTACGGAAAGGACTTTCTTGGCATCTTCCTGCCCGACGACATATTTATTGAGGACCTCGTGTATCTCTGACGGCTTGGGCAGGTCGACGAAGTTCATATCAAGATCGTCGTCCATTTCCTCTTCAATGATCTCATTGCAGAGCTCTATGCACTCATCACAGATATAAACACCTGGCCCCGCTACAAGCTTGCGCACCTGTTCCTGTGTCTTTCCACAAAAGGAACACTTAAGCTGCCCTTTTTCATCGCTAAACTTAAACATCGCTTTTTCACCTCTCGGCTAATTCCCGTTTATCCAGTATTGAATCGATCAGCCCGTATTCAACCGCTGCCTCAGTGGACATGAAAAAATCGCGGTCCGTATCAGCGGATATTCTTTCTACAGGCTGACCGGTATGATAAGAGAGAATACTGTTGAGGGACTCCCTTACCTGCAGTATCTCCCTGGCGTGTATTTCGATATCCACGGCCTGGCCCTTGGCCCCGCCGGCCGGCTGGTGCATCATCATACGGGAGTGGGGAAGCGCATAACGTTTTCCTTTTGCCCCGGCTGCCAAAAGAACGGCACCCATGCTCGCTGCCAGGCCCACACATATCGTGGAAACGTCCGGCTTGATATACTGCATTGTATCGTATATGGCCAGCCCCGAATAAATTAACCCACCGGGCGAGTTTACATACAGGTTAATATCCTTGTCTGGGTCCTCAGATTCCAGAAAAAGAAGCTGGGCAATAACCAGGTTGGCAATGTTATCATCTATAGGAGTCCCGATAAAAACAATTCTATCTTTCAACAGGCGGGAATAAATGTCATATGCTCTTTCCCCGCGACTGGTTTGTTCAACTACCATAGGAACTAACTGCATTTTTGAATTTCCCTCCTTAGTAAAATAAATAAGCCTCCGCAGAAAACGGGACTGCTGTCCTGCCTATTCTTTATCGTTACCACCCGCTTCTTCCGGCAGCTTTTCAGCTTCGCCGGGTGTATTTTCTTCATCTACTTCCGCTTCGGACTGTTCCACTTCAGTTTTGGCCTCTTCTTCATCGACTTCAACTATATTTGCATGCTCCACAAGGAGGTCGATAACTTTGCGGTAACGGATTTCGTGCGCTATTATATCAAGGCGTCCCTGCCTGGAAAACTGCTCCTTGACCTCTTCTACATCGGCGTCCTGGTTCCCAATGACCTCTTTGATTTTTTCATCTATTTCCTCATCGGTGGCCTCAATACCTTCTTCTTTGATTATAGCATCCAGGACCAGGTTGGCGCGGGCACGCAGCAGCGCTTCCTCCCGGCGCTCCTCCTTTAATTTTTCCAGTCCGCCTTCAACAATTTTCCCATACTGTTCCAGGGACAGCCCCTGCATACGCAGGTAATAGTCAAATTCCCCGAGCATGTTTTCAATCTCCCGGTCGACCAGAGCATCGGGCACTTCTACCTCTGCTTCATCGGCAACCTTTTCGATAATGGAGCTTTCCAGGCTTACCTTTTCCCTTTGGTAGAGGTCCTCTTTAAGCCTCTTTTCCACGTCGGCCTTCAATTCTTCCACGGTGGAAAATTCTTCCGTCAATTCCTGCACAAAGTTATCATCCAGCTCCGGAAGCTGGGGCTTCTTTATTTCTTTTATTTTAACATAAAAAAGGGCTTCTTTGCCAGCCAATTCCTCTTTAGAATAATCCTCCGGGAAGGTAATCCTAACTTCTCTATCTTCTTCTTTTCTGGCACCCAAAAGCTGATCCTCAAACCCGGGGACAAATGTTCCGGAACCGATCTCCAGCGAGTAATTCTCGGCCTCTCCGCCTTCAAACGGCTTCCCATCAATTTCCCCGCGGAAATCTATCACAACCACGTCTTTGTGCTCCGCTTCTCCGTCTTCCACCGCTGCCATGCGTGCGTGCTGTTCTCTCAAGGAGTTTAAATAGCTGTCTACCTTTTCGGGGGTTATCTCCCTCTTCACTTTGTCAACGGTTACCCCCTTGTACTGGCCCAGTTTGACCTCCGGCTTTACATCCACTGTTACCTTGAAAATAAGGGGCTTGTTCTTCTCTATCTGCACTAGCTCCATTTCAGGCTGGCTGATCGGTTCGATTTTAGACTCGCTGACGGCACTGCTGTAAGCGGGGGCCACGAGAATTTCGAGCGCGTCCTCATAAAAAATTTCCGGGCCAAAACGGGATTCCAGCACTTTCATGGGAGCCTTCCCTTTGCGAAACCCCGGCACAACCATATCTTTAACCATCTTGTGGTAAGCCTGCCGCAGCGCATTGTTGACCTCTTCCGGCGGCACTTCTATTTCCATACACACTTTATTGTTGTCTATTTTCTCCCACCTGTACACTTATTATGCCAACCCCCTTTTTGTTAACATGCATGTCAAAACAACAGCCTGTTCGTAAAAAAAGACGCCATAAAGGCGGTATTAAACGAGAAACAACTCATTTCCCCTTTATTTTAGCACAACTTATTTTAACTGACAATATTAAAAAAGCATCGCAAATGTTGGCGGCGGTCCATTGGGCTTACTTATTACCGAAAGCGGGTCGGAATACAGGAGGCATGGTGCGCTTGTGTTCACTTTTCAGCTGCATCATCTCTATTTTTTCCTGTACTTCCGGGGACACCGTCCCGCCTCTCAGAAACATGTCCAGCTCTTCGTAAGTAAAGCCCATCTCATCCTCGTCAGTCTGCCCCTCCCACAATCCGGCACTGGGCTTTTTTTCAATTATTTCCGGCGGGACCTCCAGGTAAACGGCCAGCTCCCTTACTTCTTCCTTAAGCAGGTCTCCAAGCGGTTCCAGGTCCACGGCGTTGTCCCCGTACTTGGTAAAATAACCTATCGCTATCTCGCTCTTGTTGCCGGTACCGATTACCCTGTAGTGCAGGAATGCTGCATGGTAATAAAGGACAGTCATGCGCAGGCGGGGTTTGATATTGACTACGGCCAGGCTTTCTTCGCTGCCTTTGAGGCTGCTTCCCGGTTCCAGGGCCATGAGCATGTGGTCAAACACCTCGTCCAGGTAAACAACCTTGTAAGGAATACCAAAGCTGCCGGCCAGAAGCTCACCGTGTTCGATATCTACGGCCGGGCTGTAACAGGGCATGATCAGGCCCGTGCAGTATTCCCCGAAGGCTTTCTTACAGAGCACTCCCACAACCGCAGAGTCTATGCCGCCGCTCAGCCCAAAGACGGCGCCACGTCCCCCGGAGGAGAAAACCTGCTCCTTCAACCAGCTTACTATGTCATCGCAAAGTTTGGTTGTATCCATTTTTTGCGCCTCCTCTTTTTTAACTGTCCTTTTTGTTATTCGGCCCCCGGTCCTTCCCGAGAATATAAGGGCCCTCCGGCCAGATACCGCTTTTGCGCATGGCCGTAACGAATCTCTGGCGACACCCCGGGTAGCGGTAACTGATAAACTCAACAATGGCCCTCATATCCTGCCTTTTTGTCTCTCCGGCAACGGGGCAGGGATTTTCAATACCGGGCAGACCCTCCAGGTCGACCAGCGCAGAGAGCGTGCGCTCGGTTATGGAGATCAGGGGCCTGATCAGGTAAAGACCGCGGCGGCTGAGATAGGTGTGCGGTTTAAAAGTGTCCAGCTTGCCGGAATAAATGAAGTTCAGGAAAAAGGTTTCCATGGCATCATCGAGGTGATGGCCGAGGGCCACTTTGTTGCAGCCCAGCTCCACCGCCGCCTTGTGCAGGGCACCCCGCCGCATCTTGGAGCAAAGTGAACAGGGGTTCTTTTCCTTTTTCCTTTCGAAAACAATCCGGGATATAATTGTCTTCTCCACGTGCAGGGGTATTTGAAGCCTGCTGCAGGTCTCTTGCAAGGGAAGAATGTCGGTATCCCAGCCCATGTCCACAAAAACAGCGTGCAAGGAAAAGGGAAACGGGGCATGGGCACGCACCAGTGAAAGAATGAAAAGAAGTGCACTGCTGTCTTTTCCACCGGACACTCCCAGGGCGACGCTGTCGCCTTCCTTGAGCATGCCGTAACGGATAATTGTTTTTTTTACTGCTGTTAAAAACCACTTGCTGTAATTTTTATTCAACTTTTCAAGCCAACCCCAGAAACTCTCTCATTTTGTCCCTGTTCCCGTGCATGAGCATGACACTGAAAATATAAGGAAGGTGCTTTTTGCGGCCGGCACTGAGAAAAAAGGGCACGTTGCCGAGAAAGACTTCCATGTAGTCGAACGCCGCAGAGACCAGGTCTTCAGCCGCCTCTTCCTCGGTCTCTCCTTTCCCCCATACGTCCAGCTCGGGCACGTAAACCGTCCAGATACCCAGCTGATGCTCTTTTTCCCATTCCGGGCAACAGGATACCCCGTCAAATAGCATTTCCATTAGCTGTTCTCCCATAATCCAAGAACGCAGTGAATTTTCCTCGTCCTTTATAAAAAAAAGACGCATTTTTTTATTGGACTCTTTAATGACATCGGCAAGGTGTTTTTTGGCCTCGTTCAACACCAGGGCCAGCAATTTTATCACCTCAAAAAGACAGCGGTTTTTTACTCTTCAGATAATAATGATAACATATATTTAACGTACAGACACTTTTTTTTTGCTTTTTTTGTTGACACATTCTCCGTCAACTGCTAAAATAAGCCGAGGATGAAGAGCAACTCTTCCCTTTAAACCGGTCCGGAGAGGCTGGAAAGGAGATAAAAAGTACACTTTTATGTTACAAGGTGGCTTGCAACCTCCTTAGCCTGTCCCGGCTGAGGAGGTTTTTTAATTGGTAAGGAGGTCTTATGAGGGTGATTAAAGCCAAACTAGTCCTTGAAGACGGCTCCGTTTGGGAGGGGCTATCACGGGGAGCCGGCGTTGAAACCTGGGGTGAGGTCGTTTTTAACACCAGCATGACCGGCTACCAGGAAATACTTACAGACCCTTCCTACTGCGGCCAGATCGTGGCCATGACTTTCCCCATGATCGGCAACTATGGTATCAATAAAGAAGATTCCCAGTCCAGGCGCCCCTTTTTAAGGGGCTTTATTGCGCGCGAGTTTTGTTCAAAGCCCCACAACTGGCGCTCTGTTATGACAGTGGAAGAATACCTGCAGGAAAACAATATCACCGCCCTGGAAGGCATTGATACCCGTGCCCTGACCAGGCACCTGCGCGAAAAAGGGACCATGCGCGGTATAATTACTACCGCCGACAGCTCCCCCGCTGAACTCCAGGAAAAAATAAAGCAGCTTCCGACAATTTCGCAAATGGACCTTATCTCCGAGGTTACCATACCGGAAGTGTACACCTGGGGAAACGGCAGCGACAGCAGCGCCCCCCATATCGTTATCCTGGACCTGGGCCTGAAGACACCCATTGCAGAGTCTCTCTATAAAGTGGGCTGTCGTGTAACCATAGTGCCGGCCTCTTTCACAGCGGCGGAAATAATGGAACTGAAACCGGGCGGACTGATGCTCTCCAACGGCCCGGGAGACCCGCAGGCCGCTCCGGGAGCAATTAAAACAGTGCAGGAGCTGGCCGGGAAAATTCCTATCATGGGTATATGCCTTGGACACCAGGTTTCCGCCTTGGCACTCGGTGCAAATACGTATAAGCTCAAGTTCGGCCATCGTGGGGCCAACCATCCCGTCAAAGACCTGCTGCGCGACAGGGTCTACATCACTTCTCAGAACCACGGTTTTGCCGTATGCGAGGAAGACCTGCCCGCCGGCCTGGAAGTAACACATCGCAATATCAACGACGGTACAATAGAAGGGCTGCAGCATAAAAAGATGCAAATGTATACCATCCAGTATCATCCGGAGGCCTTCCCCGGCCCCATGGATTCAACTTATATCTTCGATCTTTTTCTTGACCAGGTCAGAAACTAACAGCACAACTGAAACGGTATTACAATATAAAGATAAACAGCATTTCTGGCTGGCAGACAAAAAGGAGGAGTTGTGCAATGCCCCGGGACACTTCGATTAAGAAAGTAATGGTCATCGGTTCGGGGCCGATCATTATCGGCCAGGCGGCAGAATTCGACTATGCCGGCTCACAGGCCTGCCGCACCCTGAAAGAAGAGGGGGTAAACGTGGTCCTTGTCAACAGCAACCCGGCCACAATTATGACCGATACCGACATGGCCGACCGTGTTTACCTGGAACCGCTGACACCAGAGTTCGTTACCCGTATTCTGGAAAGGGAGAAACCTGACGGGCTCCTGCCCACCCTGGGCGGACAGGTGGGGTTGAATATTGCCCAGGAAATAGCACACCAGGGAGTCCTGGACCGGCTTGGTGTCAAGCTCCTGGGTACACCCCTTGAAACAATAGAAAAGGCAGAGGACCGCGAAAAATTCAAGGAAATGCTCCAGGATATTGGGGAACCGGTCCCCCCGAGCGGGATAGTCTCAAACATCGAAGATACTTTAAAGCTGGCTGAGGAAATCGGCTACCCCGTAATTGTCAGGCCCGCATATACAATGGGAGGCACCGGCGGAGGCGTGGCCAGGGATCCTGCGGAGCTGCAGGACGTGGCCTGGCGCGGCCTTAAGTACAGCCTTATAAACCAGCTGCTTATCGAAAAGAGCGTCAGCGGGTGGAAAGAAATTGAATTCGAAGTCATGCGCGACAGCGCGGACAACTGCATCACCATCTGCAGCATGGAAAACATCGACCCCATGGGCATTCACACCGGCGACAGCATAGTAGTGGCCCCGGCGCTGACACTGACGGACAGGGAATACCAGATGCTGCGCAACGCCTCCCTTAAAATAATCCGCGCCCTGGGCATCGAAGGGGGCTGTAATATTCAGTTCGCCATGGATACATCCAGCTTCGACTACTACGTTATCGAGGTAAACCCGCGCGTGAGCCGTTCCAGCGCCCTGGCCTCCAAGGCTACCGGTTACCCCATCGCCAAGGTGGCCGGGAAAATTGCCATCGGCCTCAGGCTGGACGAGATAAAAAATAACGTCACCGGCAAGACGTGGTCCTGCTTCGAACCGTCCATAGATTACTGCGTGGTCAAGTTCCCGCGCTGGCCCTTTGATAAATTCGCCACCGCCGATAGAATACTGGGAACGCAGATGAAAGCCACAGGCGAAGTGATGGCCCTGGGACGCTCCCTTGAAGAGGCCCTGCTAAAAGCGGTGCGTTCCCTGGAAATCGACCTCCACCACCTGAACCTGCCCGAACTGCACAGGCTTACTATAAGCGACCTGCAGGATGAACTCTCCAACCCCACAGACAAGCGTCTCTTCGCCGCAGCAGAAGCGATGCGCAGGGGGATGACCGTGGAAGAAATAAGCAGCTTCTCGCAGATAGATCCCTTCTTTCTCCACAAGATAGCGCATATCATCGAGCTGGAGAAAGAGCTGCAAAACCGGGGCAAAGAAAACCTGGACAGGGAAACTCTCTTAGCGGCCAAGTACTACGGGTTTGCCGATCACACAATCGGCGAGCTGGTTGGAATGGAAGAGAAAGAAGTGCGCCGGCTGCGCCGTATACACGACATCAGGCCCGTCTACAAAATGGTGGACACATGCGCCGCCGAGTTCGATGCCGAGACCCCATATTACTACTCCACCTACGACCGCGAAAATGAATCCCTGCCTGCCGCCGACAATAAGATTGTCGTCATCGGCTCCGGCCCCATCCGTATCGGGCAGGGCATAGAGTTCGACTACTGCTCCGTGCACGCTTCCTGGGCGCTCAAAGAAGAAGGCATCAGCTCCATCATCATTAACAACAACCCCGAAACGGTGAGCACGGACTTTGATACCTCAGACCGCCTCTACTTCGAGCCTCTCCTGCCGGAAGACGTTTTAAACCTGCTGGAGCTGGAAAACCCCATGGGAGCCGTGGTGCAGTTCGGTGGACAGACGGCCATCAACCTGGCCGAGCCCATTGCCAAAGAAGGGATCCCTATTATAGGCACCGCCGTGGAAGATATCGACGCCGCCGAAAACCGCTACCGCTTTGACAATCTCCTGGAAACACTGGGCATCCCCAGGCCGCCGGGTGGAACAGCGGTATCCTGGGAGCAGGCCGAAAAAATTGCCGAAAGAATTGGCTATCCCGTCCTGGTAAGGCCTTCCTATGTGCTCGGCGGGCGGGCCATGGAAATCGTTTACAATATCAAGGACCTGCGCGAATACGTCCTCTCAGCGGTAAATGTATCTCCCAGGCACCCGGTCCTCATAGACAAGTATCTCCGGGGCATTGAATTTGAAGTTGATGCCATAGCCGATGGGCAGGAGTGCTTGATCCCGGGGATAATGGAACACGTCGAAAAAGCGGGTATACACTCCGGGGACAGCATCGCCGTCTATCCACCGCTAAATGTTTCCCCCGGGCTGCAGGAAAAGATCGTTTCCTGCACGAAAAAGCTGGCCCGGGCATTGCATATCAAGGGGGTGCTCAATATACAATATGTGCATCACGACGGCGAACTTTACGTCCTGGAGGTAAACCCCCGCTCCAGCCGCACAGTGCCTTTCCTGAGTAAAGTAACGGGAATACCGATGATCAACCTGGCTACCAAGATAGCCCTGGGCAAAACGCTGGCCGACCTGGGCTACAGCGGAGGGCTGCATGAGCCGCCCAATTTTGTCAGCGTTAAAGCACCGGTCTTTTCCTTTTCCAAGCTGTACCAGCTGGAAACATCCCTCGGCCCGGAGATGAAATCGACCGGCGAGGTAATGGGCATCAACAGGTCCCTTCCCCGGGCCCTCTATAAAGCCCTGCTCGCCTCCGGCTTCAACCTGCCTCCCAGCGGCAATATTCTGGTAACCATAGCGGACAAGGATAAAAACGAGGCCCTGCCCCTAATTAGCACGCTCTTTGGCCTCGGTTTCAAGATACACGCCACCAGGGGCACCGCTTTATTCCTGGAGGAAGCAGGTTTCCAGGCGGAGCGCGTCAACAAGATCAGGGAAGGATCGCCGCACGTGGTGGATATCATTCGGTCCGGCAAGATAGACCTGGTCATCAACACCCTAACCAGGGGCAAAATGCCCAAAACAGACGGTTTCCGTATCCGCCGGGCCGCCGTGGAGCACAACATTCCCTGCTTCACCTCGCTGGACACCGCCATCGCCGCCGGGGAAATACTGGAGCAGCTCCGCTACGGCCAGGACATTTGTGCCATTTCCCTGCAGGAATACCTCCAGCACAGCGCCCGTATCGCCTCGCAGTAACAAATCACTCAGTAATAAATATTGACCGTTTCCGATGCACAATAAAGGGGCGCCCCTTATCCCTTTGGGTTTGGGGCAGCCCCTTTATCTTTGTCTTTACACTGCAGCTGGAACAACAGGCAATAAGCCGTTGGCCGGAACCGTCCGGCGGTTTAGCGCTTAGCGCTTGCCCAGCTCTTTCATTTTGGCCATGATCTCGCTGATGGACTGGTCGAAATTGGCTACCTGCTCTACAGATAGGCTGCAGAGAGCAAGACGGTCTTCCTCCAGCCCTACATCCTTCATGATTGATTTTACGCGGTCGATACGCTGCCCGGCCCAGTACATCGTTTTCTGGAAGGGGCAGTCTTCCTTTTCGTCTTCGGCACATCCGGCCACTATAACACCGTCGGCTCCCAGTTCAAAAGCCTTCAGTACGTAGGTGGTGTCGATCTTCGATATACAGGGGAACTTGACAACACCAACACCGCTGGGATTGAATTCCGGTAGTGCATAGGCGCCAAGGCCGCATGAGAGCACTACCACTGCCGGTGAGCCATTACGGGAAGAGAGCGTCTTTTTGACAACGGGCTCAAGCTGTTCTTCGGCCTCGGCAATGTACGGGGCCCTGAACTCGATGGCCAGGTTGGGGCACACTGTCAGGCACAGGCCGCAGGCCTGGCACTGGTGGTCTCGGATCAGCAGCCCGCCTTCCTCGCCGACCACGGGAACGTCATACGGGCATGTGCGCAGGCAGGTAAGGCAGTCTGCGCACTTTTCGACCACGCGCAGCGCCCCGGCGGCACAGCCGAGGCAGCGCCTGCTTTCCCAGACAGCCATGGCCATGGTGTAGCCTTTTTCTACCGGCAGGAAGTTGCTGGAACGCTCTTCCGGGGAGAGCAGGGGGATCTCCGCCCGGGAAATTTTCTTGACATTTTCGGCGACCTCCGAGGCCAGCTCGGGCAGGGGTTCTTCTTCCTCCACCATCGTGCTCAGGAAGGGCTTTCCTTCCAGGTAGTTCTCAATGGCCATCGCTGCAATCTTGCCGTCAGCCATGGCCTTCACAGCCGTGGTAGGGCCGGTTACTATCTCCCCGCAGGCAAAGACCCCTTCCAGCGGGATTTTCATTGTGGAAGGATCAAAATCCAGGCGCCCGCGGTCATCAACGGGTATGCCCGCTTTTTTGACAGACTCTACGTCCGAAGCCTGTCCGATGGCAAAGATAACTGTATCACCTGGTATTACTTTTACATTTTCTTCGTTGAAACAGGGGCTGAACCTTCCCCCGTCATCGAAAACGGAGGTGCACTCCTTTATCTCCAGCCCGGTGATTTTCCCGTTTTCCACCTTGACTGCATTCGGCCCCCAGGAGCAGTGCATTTCCACCCCTTCTTCCTCGGCCTCTTCAATTTCCCAGGAAAAAGCAGGCATTTCCTCGTGCGACTCCAGGCAGGTCAGCCTCACCTTGGCGGCCCCGCAGCGCACCGCCGAGCGGGCCACGTCCATGGCAACATTACCGCCGCCGATAACAATTACTTCGCGGCCGTCGAGGCGGAAATTGTCCCTCTTGGAAGCCCTCAAGAAACTAAGGGCCAGCAGTACATCCTCGTGGTCCGCACCGGGAATCGGTAAGCCGCGGCTCGATGTCAGTCCCACAGCAATCAGGACGGCCTTGTATCCCTCTTTTTTAAGATCATCCAGGACCATGTCCTTGCCGAATTCCACACCGGCTTTGAACTGAACGCCGATTTTTTTAAGGTGGTCGATATCCCAGTCAATAGTTTCATCGGGAAGCCGGTAAAGGGGAATAAAGTTGCGCGGTGCACCCCCCAGGTCTTTCTCCCGTTCAAACACTGTTACCTTGCAGCCCTGCCGGGCCAGGTCATAGGCGGCTATTAACCCTGCCGGGCCAGAACCAATGATAGCCACTTTCTTGTTTTCATCCGCCTCCGGGACGGGCAGGTCAAGCTTGCCGAACTCGACAGCGGACCTTTTCAGCCCTCTTATGGAAACAGGTTCGTCCACATTTTGCCGACGGCATTCGTCTTCGCAGTGGTGGGCACAGATGGTCCCGCATACTGAAGATAGAGGGTTTACCCTGGTGATTACCTCAATAGAGCGATCAAAATCACCGGCAGCTATATAGCGCAGGTATTCACGCACTTCCTGGTGGATGGGACAGCCCACCTGGCAGGGAGGCAAACCGGAGAAGCCCTCTTTTACTTCACTGCTGTTAGCTGACATCAACTTCACTCCTTCTTGAAAATTTTCTGAAAACCCGCTCTCCTGTGTTTTTTACCAACTTTATTTATTCTGCTTTAGTTTCAAAATATCCTGCCGCCGAGAAGTTTTTTCTGCACGCAAAAACAATTTGGTTGCAGCCGGCCCACGCTTACTGGAAACAGCTGCCAGCCCAGGCTGCGCTTTGCCTTTCAAAAGGTAGTAATTAAAGCCTGCCGGCCAGGTAAAGCCATAAAAGGTGCAGCGCTT
>PWRZ01000006.1 GCA_003563385.1 Syntrophomonadaceae bacterium | reverse complement strand
TCCAGGAACTGCCTGTGATAGCTGCTGTGGTTCCCCTTCCAGGCATGAACGGCCCCTTCCGCTATGGAAAGCTCGGGGTTAGGGATAACAAAGTCGAGGTCATACTCCATGGTGATGCCCAGGCCGCTGCAGGCCCCGCAAGCCCCGTAAGGGCTGTTGAAGGAAAACATTCGCGGAGAAAGCTCTTCAAAGCTGAAGCCGCAGTCAATGCAGGCAAAAGTGCTGCTAAAGATGCGCTCCTCCTGGCCCGGCTCCTGCACAACGGCAAGGCCGTCACCGAGGTCCAGAGCTTTCTCCAGGGAATCTGCCAGCCGTGACTGCACTCCCTCCCGGATAACGACCCGGTCAATAATTACTTCGATGTCGTGTTTCTTATACTTGTCGAGCCGAATATCCTCTTCCAGCTCTCTCATATCTCCATCCACGCGCACGCGCAGGTATCCCTTGCGGCGCAGCTCCTCGAAAAGGGCGCCGTACTCCCCTTTGCGCCCGCGCACCAGCGGAGACATTATCTGCAGCCGGATCCCTTCCGGCATCTGCAGGAGCTGGTCTACCATTTGCTGAACCGTCTGCCCGGAAATGGGCCTGCGGCAGTGCGGGCAGTGCGGGCGCCCGATGCGGGCAAAGAGCAGCCTCAGGTAGTCGTATATTTCGGTAACCGTACCCACGGTGGAACGGGGATTCCGCGATGTGCTCTTCTGGTCTATGGAAACAGCCGGCGACAGCCCCTCGATAAAATCGACGTCCGGTTTGTTCATCTGCCCCAGGAACTGCCTGGCATAGGCGGAAAGGGACTCCACGTAGCGGCGCTGCCCCTCCGCGTAGATGGTGTCGAAAGCGAGCGAAGATTTCCCGGAGCCGCTCAGCCCGGTGAAAACAATCATTTTGTTGCGCGGTATTTCCAGGTCGATATTCTTGAGGTTGTGCTCCCTGGCACCCCTGATTACTATTTTATCCATATTTAACCTCTCCCCCGGCCGCCGCGCTGCAGCCCCGGCAGGGCCAGTTTAGCCCGCCGTTTCCGCATCGCGCGAGGGCACCCATTTCTTGCCCGCGGAGCGGATCTCAAATATAACATCCCGCAGCTCGGCAGCACGTTCAAAATCCAGCTCCCGGGCGGCATCCTTCATCTCTTTTTCCAGCTCCCGCAGGACCTTTTTACGCTCGGCCTGGCCCATGCTCCTGACCCTGTCCGCATTCAGGTAATCGGCGCTCTCCTCCAAAACTTTTGTCGCTTCCAGCGGTGCCCGGATACCCTTGCGGATGGTACGCGGGGTAATATTGTGCTCACGGTTGTAGGCAAGCTGCTTCTCGCGGCGCCTACCCATCTCCCCGATGGCGCGGGCCATGGAATCGGTCACTTCGCGGGCGTACAGGATAACGCGGCCGTTCAAGTTGCGGGCGGCGCGCCCGGCCGTCTGGATAAGAGAACGCTCCGAACGCAGGAAGCCCTCCTTATCGGCGTCAAGCACGGCTACCAGGGATACCTCCGGCAGGTCAAGGCCCTCCCTCAGCAGGTTGATGCCCACAAGGACATCAAAGTCTCCCGCCCGCAGCCCCCTGATAATCTCCATGCGCTCCAGAGCGTCTATATCGGAGTGCATGTAGCGCACCTTCAGGCCTACATCCTCGTAATAGTCGGTCAGGTCTTCAGCCATGCGCTTGGTCAGCGTGGTAACGAGAACGCGCTCATTGGCGGCGACTCTTTTCATTATCTCACCGTAGAGATCCTCCACCTGCCCCTCTACCGGGCGCACCACTATCTCGGGGTCTACCAGCCCGGTCGGCCTGACGACCTGCTCCACCACCCGGGCGCTGTTTTTTAGCTCGTAATCGCCCGGCGTAGCCGACACATAAACGGCCTGGTTTACCAGATCCATGAACTCGTTAAAACGCAGCGGCCGGTTGTCCAGGGCCGAAGGCAGGCGGAAGCCGTGTTCCACGAGAGTGCTCTTGCGGGAAAGGTCACCCCCATACATACCGTGTATCTGGGGTATGGTAACATGAGACTCGTCGATAAACACTATGAAGTCGCCGGAGAAATAATCAAGCAGGGTGTAGGGCCTGCTGCCGGGCCGGCGCCTGTCCAGGTGGCGGGAATAATTTTCTATCCCCGAACAGAAACCCATCTCCAGCATCATTTCGAGGTCGTAACCGGTGCGCTGTTCGAGGCGCTGCGCCTCCAGAAGGCTGCCCCCTTCCCGCAGCTCCCGGAGTCTTTCATTAAGCTCCACTTCTATATCGCGCACTGCTTCGATCAGCTTATCCTGCCCGGTAACATAGTGTGAAGCGGGAAAAACGGCGACATGGCTGCGTTCAGCCACGACCCGGCCGGTAAGGACATCTATTTCCCGCAGGCGTTCGATTTCATCACCGAATAGCTCTACCCTGATGGCGGCATCGGTAAAGGAGGCTGGATAGATCTCGATAACGTCACCGCGCACGCGAAAAGTGCCCCTGTGGAAATCGAGGTCGTTGCGCTCGTACTGTATGGACACCAGCTTGCGCAGTATCTCCTCCCTGCTTTTCAGGGCACCAACCCTCAGGGAAAGAACCTGTTCGCCGTACTCCAGCGGAGAGCCCAGCCCGTAAATGCAGGAAACGCTGGCCACGATAATAACATCCCTGCGCTCAAAAAGGGCGCTGGTGGCCGAGTGCCTTAGCTTGTCTATCTCCTCGTTAATGGAAGAATCTTTTTCGATGAAAGTATCGGTCTGCGGAATGTAGGCTTCTGGCTGGTAGTAATCGTAGTAGCTGATAAAGTATTCCACGGCATTATGGGGAAAAAACTCTTTAAACTCGCTGCACAGCTGGGCGGCCAGAGTTTTATTGGGGGCAATAACCAGCGCCGGCCGCTGCAGCCGGGAAATGATGTTGGCCATGGTAAAAGTCTTTCCCGACCCGGTAACGCCCAGCAAAACCTGCTCCTTGAGACCCTGCTGCAGCCCCTCTGTCAATTTTTGGACAGCCTGGGGCTGGTCTCCACTGAGAGAAAACTCTGATACAAGTTCAAATTGGGCCATCTAAAAAAAACCCCTTCCAGCCTGTTCCAAATAAAAACAGTAATCATGCACTAATTATTATATTATACCAGAACAGC
>PWRZ01000187.1 GCA_003563385.1 Syntrophomonadaceae bacterium | reverse complement strand
TTATCAGTGCTTTTCACCAGGGCTTTCTCCCCCTGCTCTTTTTCAGGATCTTTTAAGGGAGAAAGCATCCGCCCCATTTTTTTCTGCCGCGATTGCCTGCGGAGGACATCCAGATTGGCACTGGCAGCGTTTTTGACCTTGGCTGCAATCTCAGGGAACATTTCCTTAAGGCCCGTTCCCACGCCCACTGCCGGCTTGGTAACGAAGTCCACCGCTCCCAGCTCCAGGGCCTTGATGGTTGCCGCACTCCCCCGATGGGCAAGAGAGCTGATGACGATCACCGGCAGGGGAGAAACGCTCATCAGCTTTTCCAGGAAGGTAAGCCCGTCCATACGGGGCATCTCCAGGTCCAGGGTGAGCACATCCGGCTGCAGTTCTTTTATTTTCTTGACGGCATGAAGGGGGTCAGCAGCGGTGCCGACCACCTCAATGCCCCTGCTCTGGGAAAGTATACCGGCCAGCACTTCCCGTACCAGGGCGGAATCATCGATAATCAGTACTCTGATGGGCCTGAGCGCCATAGTTTTACCGGACCTCCTTTTTAACATCTACAACTGCTTTCTTTCCTGTCAGCTTATGCCTCTTTACCCACTCCATAAAACGCTTTTCCCTGGCAACGGCCGCTTCCAGGGTCTTGTCCATCTCAATGCGCTTCACATAAACATCAAAGGTGTCCCCATAAAAGAAAAGTTTACGCCCGAATTTATTTCCTATATCGCTGGCCACAAGAGGTATTTTTTTAGTTTCCAGAAAAGAGAGGATGAATTCTACATTCATCCGGGCGACGTTATTCAAGCTGACATCCAGCACCTCTCCCCCGCCGAAAACCTTGGCCTGAAGATAAGCCTTTTGAGCACCCAACCCCACCATCTCCTCTAAGAGTTTTTCCATGGCATAAAGACCGTACCGGCCGTCGTCCCTTGCCGGATCAGATCTGTTATCTTCCAGGTGACCGGGCAGCATGAAATGGTTGATACCGGTCACGCCGGAGTAGACATCCTTCAGACAGGCGGAAATACAGGAACCCAAAAGGGTGGTAAAGACAATGTTTTTTTCCCTGCTGGCATGGTATTCACCGGCAAATACTTCGTAGACATGCCTGTTCAGCCCGGGATGAAAGCTTTTTTTCAATGGTTCGGTACCTACCTTTTAAGGAAGTTTTTCATAAACGGTATGCTTGACGGAGCGCCACTGTCCGCTCTCTTCATCTGTCAGGTCAATAGACTCGGAATGTCCCAGGAACAAAAGGCCACCGGGGAGCAGGTGCTGGTGAAAGCGCCTCAGTACCCGGGCACGGGTTGGCTTATCAAAATAAATAAAGACATTCCGGCAAAATATGAAATCAAAAGGATCCCCTACCGGGTAATTCTCTAAAGAGGCCAGGTTAAGCTGGCAAAAGGTGATCATCTTTTGCAGGTTTTCCTTTACTTTGAAAAGACCCTGGTTGGGGCCGGCCCCCAGCTTGAAGTGTTTCCTTAAATAATCGTAGGAGATACCTTTCACCTCCTGCCGGCGGTAAATACCGCGGCGAGCCTTCTCCAGGGTTTCGGTGTTGATATCGGAAGCAAGGATGTCAACCCCCCACCCTTTTTTACCCCGAAAGTAATCCTCCAGGACCATGGCCAGGGTGTACGGTTCTTCTCCCGTGGAACAACCGGCCGACCAGGCCCTGATTTTCCGCCCCCCTGTTTTTGGTGAAAAGTTTGACTCAAGAGCGGGCAGAAAGGTGTTTTGCAGGTATTCAAAATGGTGGGCCTCCCGGAAAAAACTGGTCACATTGGTGGTTAGACAGTTAAAGAAGGTGCCGATTTCCTGCGGATCACTTTTCAGGTAGCGCAGGTACTGGGCAAAGGTGTCCAGTCTGAGCTCTTTTAAGCGCCGGGAAAGGCGGGAAACTACCAGTGCTTTTTTGGGCTCGGTCAAATTAACACCTATGGACTCATAGACAAGGCGGCGGATTTCGCCAAATTCCTCGGGACCTAATTTGTTATTGTTCTGCATCACAGTCACAGCACTCACCTGTTCCTCTCCCCTTTATCAAGAAACTTTTTTGCGCCTGGCCAGGTGGAAAAGAGAAAGGGTGTCCAGAATTACAGCCACTTTTCCATCACCCAGAATAGTGGCCCCGGCAATGCCTTCCACCTGTTCCATGTTTTCTTTGATACTTTTGATAACTACCTGCTCCTGCCCCATGATCTCATCCACCAACAGGGCCATTTTCTTGGCCCCTTCCTGGAGGATGACCAGTATGCCCTCTGTGGCACTGAAATGCTGGGGCTCCAGGTTGAGCAGTTGATAAAGCCCGGTAAAAGGAATAACTTCCCTTCGCAGCTGCAAAACCTGACCTTTTCCTTCCGCCCGGCGTATATCTCCGGGTGCAGCCTTGATAAATTCAATAATAGAATTTAGGGGGATAATAAAGCGCTCCTGGCCTACCCGCACCATCATGCCATCGATAATGGCCAGGGTTAAAGGCAGCTTTATTTTAATAGTGGTCCCCCTATCTTTTTGGGAGATGAGTTCTATGTTTCCTCTTAGATTTCTGATATTATTCATGACCACATCCAGGCCTACTCCCCGACCGGAGATATCTGATACTTCTTTGGCCGTGGAAAACCCGGGGGCAAAGAGGAGTTTTTGGCTCTCGGCCTCGGTTAACGTATCCCCGGAAGCAACCAGGCCTTTCTCCCGGGCTTTTTTCAGGACCGCTTTTTCATCAACGCCCCGACCGTCATCAGCAATCTCGATGACAATACTGCCTTCCTGGTGGAAGGCATTGAGGGAAATGGTGCCGGCCGGGGTCTTCCCTTTGGCTTTCCTCTCTTCCGGAGTTTCCAGCCCGTGGTCAATAGAATTGCGCAGGATATGTTTTAGCGGATCGGCTATCTGCTCGGTCACCTTTTTATCCAGCTTGGTCTCCCGGCCCTGTATGTCCAGCTCCACCTCCTTGCCCTTTTCCCGGGCCAGGTCCCGGACCATGCGCTGAAACCGAACAAATGTGCCCCCAACGGGAATCATGCTTGCTGCCATCACATCTTCCTGCAGGCGGCGGATGATCTTGTCCGTTTCCTGGAAAGCATTGGCTATCTCCGACTGCCTGGAGCGTGACCCTTCCGCCAGGCGAAAGGATAGTTCTTTGATGCGGGAC
>PWRZ01000208.1 GCA_003563385.1 Syntrophomonadaceae bacterium | reverse complement strand
GGTGTAGCGGCTGAAAGCTGCCTTCGCTCCATGGCAAGCTCGACTACTTGAAGTAGCGCTCGTCGCTACGGCGGCGTCCAAAACTCGCTAACGCTCAAACAGTTGGATGCCTTTACCCTTAAGCTCCTCGCGCTTTGATTTACGATCTTGCAAATATCCGCTTCGGCAGCATTCCAGCCGCTATGGCGGGTAAGAGCTTTTTAAAGAGGGGCTGCTGAAAGCTGCCTTCTCCGAAAAGGAAGTTTCATAGTTGTGAGCAGGTGTTCATTTTGAGTGAAACAAAACAGAAAATTATTGCCGTTTTAGCTCTTGTTATACTGCTTCTGACCATGGTTTATTATACAGGGGACCTGCGCTCCCGCTATACTCCTGTGGAGGACTTAACCCTGGCGGTTATTTCTCCTGTGCAGGGGTTTTTTTCTCGGCTGGGGCACTCCGTTTTGGGTCCGTTCAGGGGTTTCTTCGAATACAGGGAGCTACTGAAGGAGAACGAAAGGCTCAAGCGCGAACTTGCTGTCAGGAACAACGTGCGCTATCAGTTACTCGAACTGCAGAAAGAAAACTATCGCCTTCGGGAAATGCTTGGATTTAAAGAGAGAACGGAATATACTCTCCTGCCGGCAGAAGTAATAGCCAGGGACCCCAGCTACTGGTTTGAAACAATTACCATAAATAAGGGTTATGCCGATGGAGTGCAGAAGGACATGGCCGTAGTAACATCAGAGGGCCTGGTAGGCAGTATCTCTTATGTATCCAGAAATTCTGCACGGGTTTTACTGCTGACCGATTCCCGGAGAGCGGTTAGTGCCCTGGTGCAGCGCTCGCGCGACCCCGGCTCGGTGGGCATTGTGGAAGGTTACCCTGAAAAAAAGGGATACCTGCGTATCATAAACCTGCCCCCCGAGTCCAATATTCAGCCCGGGGATACGCTGATATCTTCCGGCTTGGGCGGTGTCTTTCCGAAGGGGCTTGTTATCGGGCATATTATTGAGATAGATGTTGACCAGTACGGCCTGCTGCAGCAGGCCTTGGTAAACCCGGCAGTTAATTTTAACCGCCTGGAAGAAGTTTTTATCGTCACCGGTGTGCCGCAGGAAGTAGAGGATGATGAAGAGAGTGGAAACGGGACAGAGCCTGAAGAAATAGAAGAAGATATATCGGGAGAATCCTGACCCCTTATCCCTTCTGACAGCGTTGCGAGGAAGTGGTCGTATTGGAAAACAAGTTTACTATTACCCCATACCTGGTTATCACCTTTTTATCTGTAATCATACTGGTTATCCAGGGTTCGTTCCTCTCTTTTTACCTCCGAAACTGGATGGTGCCGGATCTGCTCTTGATCATGGTCATCTGCCTCTCTTTCCTGTGGGGTGAAAAGAAAGGGCTTGCAGTGGGGCTGCTGACCGGGCTGCTGCAGGATATTTTTTTCGGGCCGGCCCTGGGGTTTTTTGCCCTTTCCAAAATGACAGTGGCATATCTTGCGGGGCTTGTTTCCCGGGAAATATACAAGGATCAGATTATCGGGCCCATGCTGGCGGCATTTTTCGGCACCATGGTTCATGAACTGATCGTTTACTTCCTGGTAGGCTTATTCTGGGTTAATGAGCTGGGCCTTTATCTTGCAGTGGAGAGGTTGTTTTTGCCGAGGGCTATCTATCACTTCATATTAACCCTGCTTATTTATCCGCTTATTTACAGGGCTGAACTTAAGAAAATGTTTTACCCGTCCTTTAAATGAGCGGAACGATATATATTGGAGCTGTGAGCCCATGGATAAAAAGATGCTCAAGAGAACAAGGTTTTTTATCTCTATTGTAATGATCATTTTTATCATTCTTTCCTCGCGCCTTGCTTACCTGCAGATCATCCAGTACGACTATTACTGGGTTCGCGCGGAGAAAAATCGCCTCCGTATTATGCCCATCACCGCCCCCCGCGGAGAAATTTTTGACAGCAGCGGCAGGCAGCTTGTCACCAACAGGCCCGGCTTTACCGTTTCCCTGGTTGACCTTGGGAAGGGATATTCGGCCGAAACCATTTCCAGGCTCAGTGGCCTGCTCGATATGGAAGAAAGGGAGATCCGGGAAAAGATACAGCTGCAGTTTTACCGCCGTTACCTCCCCATCCGTTTGAAAACGGATATAGATATGGAAACGGTGGCACAGATCTCCGAGCATCGCCTGGAGCTGCCCGGTGTGCTTATAGAGGTGCAGCCGATCAGGAATTATGTTCTGGACGATTTTGCCCCCCATATCGTGGGCTACCTGGGGGAAGGCACCGTTCACGGCTGGGTGGCTGAGCACTGGGAGGAGAACGACTACCATTACCAGCCCGGGGACCTGGTCGGCCAGGCGGGGCTGGAAATGGTTTGGGAACCCTTTTTAAGAGGGAATGACGGGGGTTTGCAGGTGGAGGTTAATTCCACCGGCCAGGCCATAAGGGAATTTGAAAGGGTCGATCCCGAGCCCGGGTATGATCTCCACCTGACCATCGATGCCGAGCTGCAGCTAAAGGTGCAGGAAGCTCTCCAGGAGGCCGTGCAAAAGCAGTTGGAGGAGGAGAATAATCTTTATGCCGGCGAAGCAGCGGCGGTAATGCTGGACCCCCACAGCGGCCGTATACTGGCCATGGCCAGTATACCCTCCTTTAATCCCAATACCTTCCGCCAGGATTTTCCGGAGCTGGCCAGGGATGCCCGCCGGCCGCTGGTTAACAAGGCTATAGAGGAGCACTACCCGGGAGGCTCCGCCTATAAGATGGTCACCTCCATAGCTGCGCTGGAAGAAGGAGTGGTATCCCGGAATGAGCGGGTGCACTGCCCCGGCACGATAACCCGTTACGGTGCCACCAAGTCCTGTTTTCGCGGCCATGCCCATGGTAGAATTAGTATTTTTGAAGCTATCCAAAAGTCCTGCAACATCTTCTTTTTCGAAATGGGGCTGCGGCTGGGGATTGACAACCTTGCTTACTACTCGCGCCAGTTTGGCTTTGGCAACCAGGTGGGATTGAATGATGTTTTCGGTGAAAAAAAAGGTATCGTTGCCAGCAGGGAGTATAAAAGAAGTGTCTACAACGAGCCCTGGTACCCCGCTGAAACTATGGACACAGCTATAGGGCAGAGCTATCAGAGTAATACTATGCTGCAGATGGCCAACTATACAGCGATGATAGCAAACGGGGGCAAACATTACCGCCCTTACCTGGTGGAAAGAGTTGTAGACGGGCATGGGCAGACCGTAATGATGGCCGAACCGGAGCTTGTTTATTACATGGATGTAAGCGAATCCAACTGGGAAACAGTCAGGACGGGCATGTCCGCGGTTACCCTTCCCGGGGGAACAGCAGCCCGGCTTGCCGATCTGCCGGTTTCAATAGCAGGCAAGACAGGTACCGCCCAGGTAGTGGGAATGGACAGGGATATCCCGCCACACAGCCTTTTTGTAGCCTATGCTCCCGTAGAGGCTCCTGAAGTAGCCCTGGCTGTAATAGTAAAGCACGGCGGTACCGGTGGGGCCACCGCTGTGCCTGTAGCGCGGGAAATATTGATGCATTATTTCGGCCTGGAAGAAGAGGTTGTCCCGGAGGAGCATGACCTGCAGGGCGAAGAGGTGATCGAGTAGATGTTTGACCGGCGCCTGTTTAAAAACTTTGATTACCAGCTCCTGCTGATCATGATTGTCCTGTGCCTTTACGGGCTGCTTGTTATAAGCAGTTCCACCCAGGGACTCGATGCGGCGGACCCTTATGCTTATGTTCGCAAGCAGGCCCTGTGGATGGCTATGGGCATGGCAGCCCTTTTGGTGGTTATCAGCATTGATTATGTGAACTATTACCGCTGGGCATGGTATTTTTACGCCGGCAATCTTTTTTTCCTTACCATTGTCCTTTTTATTGGGCGTGAGGGAGTGGGCGCCCAGCGGTGGATTGACCTGGGTGTATTCGATTTTCAGCCCTCCGAGCTCGCCAAGGTTATCATGGTTATAGTCCTGGCCCGGCTGCTTGTGGATTACGAAGACCGTATCAACAACCTCGTTTATACACTGCCTTCTTTCATTTACGTTATTGTCCCCATGCTGCTTATCTTTCTACAGCCGGACCTGGGGACGGCCATGGTATTTATTGTCATATTATTTGGTATGCTCTATATGGCCGGCACTCCTGTTAAAAACCTGCTTGCTTATGCCGGGGCCGGGCTGGCCGCTTTCCCCTTTTTTTGGTCATACCTTCTTCCCTACCAGAGGATGCGGCTGATCGTTTTTCTGAACCCGGAGCTGGATCCCTTGAGACAGGGCTACCAGCTAATGCAGTCCATAATAGCGATCGGTTCGGGAGGCCTGCAGGGGAAGGGCCTGTACGAAGGCACACAGGCGCGCCTGCAGTTTCTGCCGGAGCAGCACACCGATTTCATCTTTTCTGTTTTGGGTGAAGAGCTGGGATTTATCGGCGGAATTGTACTGCTGGCCCTTTACTTCCTGCTCATATACCGGGTTTTGAAGATTGCTTCTTTTTCCAAGGATGCTTTCGGTGCCCTGCTCTGCACCGGAGTGGCTACCCTGATATCTTTCCAGGTCCTTGTCAACATAGGCATGACTTTGAGCATAATGCCTGTTACCGGCCTGCCGCTGCCTTTTATGAGCTATGGGGGAAACTCGCTGCTTGTAAACATGATCTCCATCGGGCTGGTGCTCAATGTAGGCATGAGGCGTCATAAGATACAGTTCTAACAGTTCCAGGATGAAACGGAAATCCCTTTTCATATTAAGTGTAAAGGAAATGTGGTAAACAGACATATTCAGCTGCAGGCTGTTTCGGCTTCCTGCCGCAGACGGCAGCAGCACGGTCGCAAGCATAAAGGAAGTCCTCCCGGAATATATATGGTACAGGCAGGCAGCGCCGTTTACCGGGAGGTCTTGATATGTACCGGCGAAAGAAAAAGAAAAATACAAACTTGAGAAGCAGGCTGGAGGACTACTATGTTTTAAGAAAAAAGGCCCGGTGGACTGGTACGGAAGGGGGGGGGCTTCTCCAGGGCCGCTCTTTTTGGGGGTACTTTCCTTTTGTGGCTTTAAAGGATATGCACAGCATGTTTCTTTTCAAGGTTACGCTTTCGCTGCTGTGTGTTTTGGTGATTCTTTTTTGTTCCCTGGTAAGGCTTCCTTTTTCAGATACAGTCCTGGAAAGAGTGCATTTTCTGACCACATGGGATATGGATTTTGTAGCTATGGGACGCCAGGCTGCACCGGCAATTAAGAAGATGTGGGAAGGGAACCTGGAAGCAGACCTGGTTACGGCGCCGGGGAGCAGTATTTCCCATGAAGGTGATATCCCTGCAGATAGCGGACTGATAGCTCCCCTGGAAGGTGAACTGAAGAAAACATTCGGCGCGCTTTTTAATCCTGCCCTTCAGCGGGTGGAAATGTCTTACGGCCTGGTCTTTGACACTTCCAGGGGTGTCCCCGTCAGGGCTGCAGCCGGCGGCCGTGTCAGGGAAGTTGGCGAGAGCACTTCCCTGGGCTTGTATGTACTGGTAGAGCACCGTGAAGGCCTGGAAACGCTATACGGTTACCTTGAGAAAACCCTCGTCGAAGATGGTGACCATGTAGAGCAGGGCCAGGAGATTGCCCGCGCTGGTCCTGTGCCGGGCTCGGGGCAGGGGTCACTCTATTTTGAAGTACGGGAGTGGGGCCGGCCGGTAGATCCGCTGCCGCTGCTTGTGGGCATGTAGCTTCCCGGCACCCGCTTCCTTACGGCACACTAATAGCTTGCTGTTTGCCCTGTTATTTTGACGCCGGGGCTTTCACTGTTTCACCTCTCGCGCCCCGGTGCTCTTTATGGACATCAACGACAATATTTTGCAGTGAGGACTGATTGTGCTGTAGTGCCAGGTGGCTGGAGGTTTGCCTTTGCGCTGGAAGCTGTGCAGGTTAGGCGGTCTGGAATTATCGATACACCCTTTTTTTGTTGTGTTTATCGTCCTGTGGCTGCTGGCCGGTTTGCCGCTGCAGACACTTTTTCTTTTTGTGCTCGTTTTGGGGCATGAGTTTGCCCACTTACTTGCGGCGCTGCTGTGCGGCGTTAAAATACCGAGAATAGAACTTTTCCCTTTCGGTGGCGTTGGCTACATGTCCAGGCCCCTGGAGCTGGAGCCCCGCAAAGAATTTATTGTCGCCGGTGCCGGGCCTGCTTTTAACCTCGCTTTATTTGCCGTGCTGTGGAATTACTGGGGAAAAGGGACTGACCTTACACTTTATGCGGACCCTTCCCTGCTGTCGTTTCTGCTCAAGGCCAATCTTTTCCTCTTTTTTTTTAACCTGCTCCCGGTCCTTCCCCTGGACGGTGGCAGGCTGCTGAGAGCATCTCTCGGCCCTTACATCGGTTTTTACCGCTCCACGGAGATGGCCGCTTCTCTCGGCAGGTGGGTCGGGGCGCTGCTGGTCGGCCTGGGTCTGCTGCTTTCTTACTATTATTATTTAAACCTTTCTCTCTCCCTGATGGGAATTTTTTTGTATTACGCCGCCGGCCGGGAGCAGCAGTCGGCGATCTACATCTTCCTGCGCTACCTGCTGCGCAAGGAACGGGCTTTGAAAAAAGAAAAGGTGCTTAAGGTAGAGCAGCTGGTTGCGCTGGATAGCACCACTGTTATGGAGGTGTTGAAGCACTTCAGGCCCTCCCGGTATCACCAGGTTGTCGTACTGGGCCGGACGCTGCGCGTCACGGGAGTGCTTTCGGAAAGCGATATCCTGGGGGCGGCCCTGCGGGAGGGAGTGCATCTGCCCCTGAAGAGGATTATCTCCAGGCCGTAATAGTACCGCCCCATGGAAAGGTTTTTTTAAATTAACGGCGAAACGGTTAAAAGGGCAATATATAAAAATAGAAAAAATGGTATAATAATAAGATAAGTATGGGTATGGTGAAAAAGATGGGGAAAAAGGCGTCCATACTGTTCAACGGCGGTTTACTGGGAAAAGTAAACAGGCCGAGCAGGTACCTGGGTAGTGAATTTAACGCGGTGTTTAAATCGCCGGACCAGGTCAAGGTTCACCTGGTCCTTGCTTTTCCGGACCTTTATGAAGTGGGCATGTCCCACCTGGGTACAAAAATCCTCTATGCCCTGGCAAACTCCCTTCCTTATGTTTACGCGGAAAGGGTATTTGCTCCCGCCGCGGATATGGAAGCGCTTCTCAGGGAAAAGGATATACCCCTTTTCAGTCTTGAAAGCCGCACCCCTCTGTCCCGGTTTGACCTGGTTGGCTTTACGCTGCAGTACGAGCTAAACTATACTTCCATTTTGAATATGCTCCACCTGGGCGGTATCCCAATGCGGGGCGAGGAGAGAAAACAGCAGCACCCTCTGGTAATCGGGGGAGGGCCGCTGGCGCTGAATCCCGAACCGCTGGCCCCTTTTTTGGACCTCTTTGTCCTGGGTGACGGGGAAGAGGTGCTCCTGGAGCTGCTGCAGCTGTACCGGGATTGGAAAGAAAGCGGTGCCCGGAAAGAGGAATTCCTGGCCGGGGCAGCCGGCATAGCCGGTGTTTATGTTCCTTCGTTTTACATTCCACGCTACCGGGGCGGCCGGTTCGTCTCCCTGGAGAGGAAGGAAGAGCATGCCCCTGCAATCGTGGAAAGGAGAATCGTTTCCGACCTGGACAGCGCTTTTTACCCGCGCTCATTTATAGTCCCCTACCTCGATATTGTTCACGACCGCGCTATACTGGAGCTTTTCCGCGGCTGCCCCCAGGGGTGCCGCTTCTGCCAGGCCGGTTTTGTCTACAGGCCCATGCGGGAACGTTCACCGGAAAGGCTTAAAGAGCTCGCTGTGTGCATAATGGAAAGTACCGGTTACGAGGAGCTCTCACTTTCCTCCCTGAGCAGCAGCGATTATTCCGGCATAGAGGAACTGATTACCCTGCTGGAAGAGGAGTTTGCCGGAAAACAGGTGCGCCTTTCCCTGCCCTCGTTGAAAGCGGACCCTTTTGCCGTTAAACTTGCGGCCAGGATACAGGGCGGCATAAGCGGTGGGATCACCTTTGCACCGGAGGCCGGCACGCAGCGGCTCAGGGACATTATCAACAAAAGGGCTACCGAAGACGATATTCTGTCTGCCGCCTGTGACGCCATTGAAGCGGGAAGAAATCACCTTAAGCTTTACTTTATGCTCGGCCTTCCCGGGGAAAAGGAGGAAGATCTTGCCGGCATTGTTGAACTGTGCAGCAGGATAGCTGCTGCAGGGAGAAAGAGAAGCGGCAGGGGCAGACCTTTGAGGACAACGGTAAGCGTTTCTACTTTTGTGCCCAAGGCGCACACGCCTTTCCAGTGGGAGCCGCAGCTGGACCTCACCGAGGTGCGCAGGCGCCAGGAGTACCTGCGCCGGCAGTTTCAATCGTTGAAGAATGTGCAGTTAACATGGCATCAGCCCGGTATGAGCTACCTGGAGGCCGTTTTTGCCCGCGGCGACAGGAGGCTTGCAGCCGTGCTGGAAGAAGCCCATGCCCGGGGCAGCCGCCTGGATGCGTGGAGCGATCATTTTGATTTTCAACTTTGGGAAAAAGCTTTTCATGAGCGGGGAATAGACCCGCACTGGTATGCCCGCAGTTCTCCCGGGTACGGTGAGCCCCTTCCATGGGAGCATCTCCAGGCCGGTGTTACCAGGGATTTTCTGGCCTGCGAGCACAAGCTCGCCATGAAAGGTGAAGTTACCCCCGACTGCCGGGAGGCCCAATGTGCCGGCTGCGGACTGAAAAAGTGTCCTCTTGCGGGAAGGTGATCACATGCATCGCTACAGGTTATGCTTTTCCAAGGAGGGGGAGCTAAAATATATTTCACACCTGGAACTGCAGCGCACTTTTTTCCGGGCCCTGCGCCGTGCCGGTATTCCCCTTGTGTACAGCGGTGGCTTTAACCCGCAGCCGAGGCTTGTTTTTGCCGCTCCCCTGGCCGTGGGTATCGAAGGGCGAAACGAGTACCTGGACATTTACCTGCAGCAGTACCGGCAAGAAAGAGAGCTGGAAGAAATAATTAACCGGGAGCTGCCGGCGGGGTTGGCGGTAAAAAATGTGCTGGAGGTTCAGCCGGGAGAGCCCTCCCTCCCTTCCGTTGTACAGGCCGCCCTTTATGTCGTTTCTTTTGATGCCGTCCCGGAGAAGCTGGAGGCTGCCGTTAAAGGGCTTCTTTCCTCCGGCAGTGTAATGGTGGATAGAAAGGGCGGCAAAATGGGGAAAGAGAAAAAAAGGGTCGATATAAGGACGTATATTTATGACCTTAAGTTAGTTAAAGAAGGGGCTGAAAGCAGGCTTTACATGCTCCTGGCTACCGGGAGCAGGGGTGGGGCCAGGCCTGACGAAGTGCTCGGTTTACTGCCGGTGAAGGGAGAGAGCAGGCCCGCTGTCTTTCGCCGGGAAATATTTGTTTACAGCGCCGGGAAACTGGTTTCTCCTGCCGGCAAAAGTCCCGTTTATACTTCAATTCAGGAGAGTAATAGTTCAGGAAAGTAATATTTAGGGAGAGTAATGTTTTATGGAACAAAAAATAATTGCGAACTGCAGCCAGAAGGAGACCAGGGTTGCTCTTTTGGAAGACAACAAGGTCGTGGAGGCCTATATATCGCGCCCACTGCAGAAGCGCCTTATCGGCAATGTATACAAGGGTGTTGTTGAAAATGTCCTGCCCGGTATGCAGGCGGCATTTGTTAATATTGGGGAAGGTAAAAACGCTTTTCTTTATATTGACGAAGTGCCCCTTAGCGGCGGCAAAAAAGCTGCCAACAGCAGCAAGACCATCCAGCGGCTCCTGCGACCGGGGCAGGAGCTGATGGTTCAGGTGGTTAAGGAGTCTTTCGGGAGCAAGGGGTCGCGCCTTACAGGGCATATTACGCTGCCGGGACGGTTCCTGGTTCTTGCGCCCGGTCACGATTTCGTGGGGGTTTCCAGGCGTATCAGGTGTTCCAAAGAAAGGGACAGGTTGAAAAAGGAAGCGGAAAGCTTAAAGACAAAGGCAGGCGGGATAATAGTGCGCACTGCCGCCGAAGGTGCTTCCCGCGAATGCCTGCAGCAGGACCTCAAGTTTTTGCTGCGCCTGCTGGACAAGATCAGGGTGCTTTACAAGAAAGAGACAGGTCCTGCCCTGCTGCACCGCGATGTGGACCTGCTATACCGTGTTTTACGCGACATTTTCAACGACCGTACCAGCCAGTTTATCATCGATAACGAGCATGAATACAACCGCGTCAGGGAAATATTAAGGGACCTTTCCCCTCACCTGGAGCACAGGGTATTCTACTACAATAATAAGGAGCCCATTTTTGAGCGCTTTAATATTGAAGCAGAAATTGAACGGGCCCTGAAGCGCATGGTTTGGCTGAGCTGCGGCGGCTACCTTGTTTTTGACGAGACGGAGGCCCTCATGGTGGTCGACGTAAATACCGGCAAGTACACCGGGCGGAACAACCTGGAGGAGACTATCCTGAAGACGAACCTGGAGGCCGCCGCCGAAATCGCCAGGCAGATACGGCTGCGTGATATAGGGGGCATCATCGTGGTTGATTTCATAGACATGGCTTCGGATGAGCACCGCGAGCAGGTATTGGAAAAGCTCAAAGAGCATATGTCCAGAGACCGCACCAGGACACAGATTTCCGGCATTACTTCGCTGGGACTGGTGGAGATTACCCGCAAAAGGGTCAGGCAGGGGCTGTCCGCGGCCATGCATCAGCCCTGTTCTTACTGCCACGGCAAGGGCAAAATGCTCTCTCCTGAAGCGATCAGTTCCATGGTGGAGAGGGAGCTGAAAAAAATCCTGCAGCGCAGGGATGTTGAGGCCGTGCTGGTGGAGATGAACAGCGAGGCGGCTGCCCTGCTGATTGGCAGCGGGGGGCTTTATCTCAAAAAGCTGGAGAAGGAAACGGGCAAGAATATTTTCATCCGCGGCTCGGACGACATGCATCCCGAAAAATACAAGGTGGTCATGTCCGGGGGGCTCCAGGAGGTGGAAAGACAATCCCTGCCCGTTGAAGAAGGCGGCATATACAGGGTGAAGGTGGAAAGCCAGCACAGCTCCAACCCCGAGCACGGGATAGCGCGCCTGCATGGTTATATCCTCGACATCGACGGCGCCGGGGAGCTGGTTGGGGAAGAGGCCCTGATAGTTATTAAAGAAACGACGCGGACCTTTGCCCGCGCTGTGTTATGGGAAAGAGACACTTCCAGGGAGGAGGAAGAAGCAGGTGAACCTATATAACAGCTTCCGTTACTGCAGCGTGCAGGAACTGGGCGAAGACAGGTGGGAGGCGGTCAGCGCCATTAATGATTCTTTCCACGAAATGAAGGTAAGGACCGTTGTTCACAGGGAAGAGGGCTACAAGCTTGGTGAAACCGGCGGTTACAGGATCATTACCGTGGAAGGTGAAATGCTGCGCTGCCCCCATGACCTCTGCCGCGACACCCTCGGATTGCTCGAAGGACTGGCCGGCATGGAGCTTGCCCCCCCGGTCCGCAAGAAAATCATGGAGAAGGTGGCCGGTTCGCTGGGTTGCCGCCAGCTTGCCGACCTGGTGCTGGAAGCGGTGAGAGGTTTTATCCAGGCCGAGTTTAACAAGAGGGGGCAGCATATTCCTTCCCCCGTTGAGCGAAGGTGGGAGTTCCAAAAGGATGTCGGGGGAAGCTGCTACATGTACTCCAAGCTGTAACATTGACTGCGTTTCCTGGAAACGGCTGAACTGTCGGCCCACTGGCTGACTATCAGCTTCGGGGGGGTAACATTGACCGCCGTTCCCGGGAAACGGCTTAACTCCTTCCGGGCGGCTCTTCATCCAGCCAATTAATGGCATAGGATTGCCCTTTGGCACGGCTACGGGCTTAATATGAGCCTGTTAGCAATTCTGATAGTAAATAAAAAGCTACTTTGGGCTGTCGGGCGGCCCGCTACTGCGGTTTGCAGATACCAGGAGCGCTTTATCAGGCGCTCTTTTTTATTTTTTC
>PWRZ01000023.1 GCA_003563385.1 Syntrophomonadaceae bacterium | reverse complement strand
ATAGTGTTCTTTATAAAAAAGTAAAATCTCATGTTAGAAATCCGTTAGAAGTCTCGTTTCAAATATTTTAAAGAACATTAGGGCTTAAGGGCTTAAAAAACCTTTTGTTATCAAAGGAATTATTTGCGAAGATAGCATTCTTCTTCGATCGCAAATGGAAACATTTATTCTTCTTTAGGGTGTATCCCAGGCTGCCTTTGGCAGTGTTCCTTTTTCACCCCAGATAGGGGTAGTTCCCGTTAATAATGCGGGTTTTTTCTCGAAGGTTGTGCCTTGGCTTCCCGGGTATTTCCTGCAATACCGGTAAAAACTTATTAAACGACCGGCAGCATTTTATCATAGTTAAAAAATGGAGATATTAAATTTTCCGCTTCCTGAACCTGCACCGGTTAAAGAAGCTCCATGAATTAGAATTAAATGGGTCCTCGTCACAACGGCCCCCTGGGTTCAGGAGCAGCCCTGGCGGGAGAATTACCAGAATACTTGTGCAGAAAAATGGATGTTAATGCGGAAATGCATACAAGTTCAGGTGAGGCAAATGCCAGCTGAACGTTATATTCAACCCGCACATCGGGTAGTTCAGATTCCCATTTTGATATATAATTAGTCATTATATTATTCTCACTGGTAAACCCGGTCTCAGCAATAGAAGGCTTGGTTTCCACATATTCTTCTCCAATAATACCTGTTGAATTGCTGTTCATCCCACCGATTATTAATATAGCCCAACAAAAAATAAGGAACTTAACTAAGCTACGCAATCTCAATGAAAGCACCGCCTTATGAAATTCTTTTGCGAGATACTTGTCCACCCTGACTTGTCAGGTAAATTGCCTGGCTTATCTATTATAACAGTATGCGGTTAAAGTATTTGTTATATTTTGCCATGGGTGATAAAAAAAATTATGATATAAATCAACACATACTTTATACATTTAACAGATTATTAGGAAAAATATACCTTTTGGGCGGGACAAAGAACCAGCTTCTTCGTAGGTTTCAGCCAAATTGACCAGCATGGAATAAATGACGGGTTTAGATTTACCCCGTTATCTCCCTCAATATAAATAGGCCTCTATACAAGTGATAAAGAGCAACTGCAGTAAAATGGCGGTGCTTAAAATAAAAAGGTCCTTGATGTTACGGGTGTCTGCTGCATCGTAACAATCAAGAACCCTTTATTTATCGAAATTGGCGGAGAGAGTGGGATTCGAACCCACGAGGCGGGGTTACCGCCTACTCGATTTCGAGTCGAGCGCCTTCAACCGGACTCGGCCATCTCTCCCCGGCAAAGCTTATTATATAACAACAGCCCTTTGCTTGTAAAGGAAGCGCCCTGGCACGGGAGGAGTAAGGGACCTGACATTGATGATATAGATATAATCGATAAAATCACCTTGCGTTGTTGCAGGCATCAAGAAAATCATCGTGCATCAACAGGAAATTTCTTCATTTAAATTGTACTCCTGCTTCCGCAATAAAGTCCCCCAACCTTGAAGAATGGAAAGCGACAGAACCGTCAGGCTGCTTTGCGACCTCCGGCGTCAATATTTCTTGCCAAAATTACGCAAGCCTTTACGGATAAGGGGCTAAAATTTCAACATGAAAACTTATCTTGAAACCTTATCGCAGATTTCACATCTGCAAGTGCTTCTTTGTAAGCATCTCCCATCCCTGCACTAAATGCCCCCTTGTTTATATAATGATAACAGGCCGAAATTTAGCCGCGGTTAAGATAACCGGTTCTTTTTATTCCAGGAATGAGCGGGAGGAAAAGCGGTGCAACAGGTTGCGGCGGCGTTGAGCGTAGACGATGTCAGTGTATCATACAACGGTATGGCTGTGCTGGAGAAGATCTCTTTTGCGGCGGCCCCGGGTCAGCTTACCGGCATTATCGGGCCGAACGGGGCCGGGAAGTCGACGCTGTTAAAGGCCATAATGGGCCTGGTCAATGTTGACTGCGGGAGCGTGCGTATTTTGGGCCTTGCGGTGGATAAAGTACGCCCCAAAATTGCCTACCTGCCGCAGAAAAACACCTTCGATACGGATTTCCCGATATCGGTCGAGGGCGTAGTGATGACGGGCCGGTATCCTCATCTGGGCTGGTGCGCCCTCCCCGGGGAGAAGGACCGCCGTATTGTCGAGGAATGCCTGCACAAAGTATCCATGCTGCAGCTGCGCAAAAGACAGATCGGCCAGCTCTCCGGGGGAGAGCAGCAGAGGGTCCTGCTGGCCCGCGCGCTGGCCCAGGAAGCGGAGCTTTTTTTCCTGGATGAGCCTTTCGCCGGCATCGACCTGGTTTCTGAAAGCGTGATCATGGGCATCTTGAAAGAGCTGAGAAGCGAGGGAAAGACCATCTTTGCTGTGCACCACGATTTGAGCAAAACGGAAGGCTATTTTGATACGCTTATATTGATGAATAAAAGAATAATCGCCTTTGGCAAAACAAAAGAGGTCTTCAGGGCCCGCTACCTGCAGGAAACGTATCAAGGCAGCATTGCCGTTATCAACGGCTATAACGAGCTGATGGTCGTGAACGCGTGATGGAAGAGCTGCGCTTTTTCCTGGAATCGCTTTATAAATACCAGTTTTTGCAGCATGCCGTCATAGCGGGGGTGCTGGTGGGGATCACCTGCGGGGTGATCGGCTGTTTTATCATCCTGCGCGGAACGGCCTTAATGGGTGACGCCATCTCCCATGCCGTGCTGCCCGGTGTAGCCCTCGCTTATATTTACGGCTTCAGCTTCTTCATCGGCGCCGTTATCACGGGTGTGCTGACGGCCCTGGGAATCGGCTATATCTCCCAGAACAGCACCATAAAGAGTGATGCGGCTATCGGCATTTCTTTTACAGCGGCCTTTGCCCTGGGGATCGTCCTGATTACTTCCGTGCGCGGGTCGGGAGTTGATTTATGGCATATCCTTTTCGGGAATGTGCTGGCCGTATCGCGTGCCGACCTGTGGATGATACTGGCACTGGCAGTCCTGGTCCTTAGCGCCGTGCTGCTGTTTTACAAACAGCTGCTCCTGAGCACCTTTGATGAAGTGATGGCCCGGGCTGTGGGCATGCCCACTAAAACAATCCACTACCTGCTGATAGTGATGCTTTCCCTGGTGACGGTAGCCTCTTTAAAGACGGTCGGCATTGTCCTGGT
>PWRZ01000064.1 GCA_003563385.1 Syntrophomonadaceae bacterium | reverse complement strand
GTCCTCTTCCCTGCTAAACTTTGTTCCCGGTCTTTCCGGGTACCAGGGGCGCTGCGCGGTGAGGCCGGACAGGATAAAAAAGGAGCTGGGCTGGAAGCAGGTGCATGTGCTGGAAGTGGCCTTGCAGGAGACCGTGAAATGGTATGAGCAAAGATTTGCCTGTGCCCCGGGGTAACGCCCCACTGCAGCTTCAGGCCCCCTTTTGGGGGCCCTTTTTATGTCGGCCTTCTTTTATTGATTGACGGCTGCTTTGGCGAGGTGATATAATGAGCGAAATATAGCCGGGATGGACAAACAAGGCGAAAGAGAGGTGTAATTCCCTGCCCGCCGCTGCGGCGGGCAGGGCTGCCGAATATGGAAAGGAAAACTGTCAAGGTCGGTTTTCTGGGCATGGGGACGGTGGGCTCGGGAACACTGCGCATATTGGAGATGAACAGGGAGCAGGTCGCCGTAAAGGCCGGTTCGGAGATAGAGGTTAAGAAAATACTGGTGCGCAACCCGGAGAAGCAAAGGGACGTCGATGTGAGCCTGGAGCTGCTTACCACCGACCCTGCAGAGGTACTGCAGGACCCGGAGATTGACCTGGTCATCGAGGTTATGGGGGGGACAGAAGAAGCGCGCCGCTATATCGAGGAAGCCCTTAAGCAGAAAAAGTATGTCATTACTGCCAACAAGGATCTTATGGCCGCCGCCGGGTCCGAGCTGCTGCTGCAGGCCCGTGAGTGCAGGCGCAATATATATTATGAAGCCAGTGTAGGCGGAGGGATACCGCTGATCAGGCCCCTTAAACACAGCCTCGGGGCTAATAAAATAATACGGATAATGGGAATAATAAACGGAACAACCAACTATATCTTGACCAGGATGAGCCTCTATAACATGGATTTTGAAGGGGCCCTGGCCGAAGCGCAGGAAAAGGGGTTTGCCGAACAGGATCCCAGCAGCGACCTGGAGGGCAGGGATGCCGCTTATAAGCTTTCCATTCTTGCCGGCCTGGCCTTCAACAGCCGCATACATATCGGGGATGTCTATACTGAAGGCATCAGCGGCATCAGCAAAAGGGACATTTTCTATGCCTCGGAGCTGGGTTTTGCCGTCAAGCTGCTGGCCATCGGCGAGGAGCTGCCCGGCGGCCTGGCCCTGCGGGTGCACCCCACCCTTATCCCCAGGACCCATCCCCTGGCTGCCGTGCACAATGAGAACAATGCCCTTTACGTTGTCGGCAATGCCGTGGGAGAGGTAATGTTTTATGGGCTCGGGGCCGGTGCCATGCCCACAGGAAGCTCTGTAGTGGCGGACTTAATTGATGCCGCCCGCAATATCAACTACGGGATAGAAGACGGTATCATGGAGATTGATTTCCAGGACAAAGCCGTTGTTCCCGTAGAAGAGCTCCTTTCTTCTTTTTACCTGCGACTGCAGGCCGAAGACCAGCCCGGTGTCTTTGCCGCCCTGGCCACCGCCTTTGGCGAGGATAAGGTCAGCCTGGACATGATCATACAGAAACGGAGCACGGAAGGGGTGGCCGAGATAGTCCTGGTCACGCATGCCGTAGAGGAAAGATTCTTTTACCGGGCCCTGGATCGAATAAAGGCCTTTCCCACAACCAGGAAAATAAACAGCGTCTTCAGGGTAATTGAAAAATAGCGACGAGAGGGGCATCGCAATTGCGATACGAAGGAATTATAAAGCGTTTCTCCCGCTTTCTGCCGGTAAGCTCCGACACGCCGGCAGTAACATTGAACGAGGGTAACACCCTGCTGCTCCGCTGCCGCCGGCTGGAAGAGGAGCTGGCGCTGGGCATAAGCCTGTACCTGAAGTTTGAAGGCCAGAACCCCACCGGCTCTTTTAAGGACCGCGGCATGACCATGGCCATTTCCAAGGCCGTGGAGGAAAACAGCAGGGGCATTATCTGCGCCTCTACGGGGAACACGGCTGCTTCGGCAGCCGCTTATGCTGCCAGGGCCGGGTTGAAGTGCTTTGTGATCATACCGGAAAAGGCGGTGGCACTGGGGAAGCTGGCCCAGGCGCTTATTCACGGCGCAGAAGTGCTGGCACTCCAGGGCAACTTTGACCAGGCCCTGGAGCTGGTCAAGGAAATTACGGCCAGGTTCCCGCTGACCCTGGTTAACTCTGTAAACCCCCACCGGCTTGAAGGGCAGAAAACCGGGGCTTTTGAGGTCTGCGAGCAGCTCGGCAGGCATCCCCATTACCTGGCCATCCCGGTAGGCAATGCCGGCAACATATCGGCTTACTGGCAGGGTTTTAAAGAGTACAATAAGGAAGGCATTATCGATGGGCTGCCGCGCATGCTCGGGTTTCAGGCCGAGGGGGCAGCCCCGCTTGTTCACGGAAAACCGGTCCAAAACCCCGAAACCATAGCCACGGCCATACGGATAGGCAACCCGGCAAGCTGGGATAAAGCCCTCACCGCACTGCGGGAGTCCGGGGGACGTGTTGAGGCGGTAAGCGACGAACAGATCATCAACGCTTACGGGCTGCTGGCCTCCAGGGAAGGCATATTCGCGGAGCCCGCTTCCGCTGCTTCCCTGGCCGGTGTCATAAAGTTGGGCCGGGAGCGGTATTTCAAAAAAGGGGAAGAGGTTGTCTGTGTCCTTACCGGTAACGGCCTTAAGGACCCGGACCTCGCTATCAAAGTCAGTACCCGGCCGCGCAGCATACCGGCGGATTACGCACTTCTGGAAAAGATTATCCAGGAAAAAAGCTGACCCGGTTGTGCTATATGCTGCCAGAAAAAGTAAGACCTGCTGAGATATAAATGTTTATTTACCAGCAGGAATAAATCCCTGCCCTGTGGAATATGAATAGATATTGACTGCCTTTGTATTATCTATACGTTGCTGTAATGCAGGCAGGATAAACGGGTGAATATATCTCATGGATTTTTTACGTTACCTTGGCAGGCCTACCTGGGTTGAAGTCGATCTTTCAAGCTTTGCCTCTAACGTTAGAGAACTGCGGAGGTTTCTGCCCGGCGACGTAAAAATGATGGCCGTGGTAAAGGCGGACGGTTACGGCCATGGAGCGTATGAGCTTTCCAGGGTAGCCGTGCAGGAAGGTGTCTCCATGCTGGGGGTGGCTTCCCTGGAAGAGGGGTTGCTGCTGAGACGTAAAGGCATTGATACGCCTATCCTCATCCTCGGGTATACGAACCCGCGGCAGAGCCGCATTTTGCTGGAAAACGAGCTTACCCCCACCATTTTTCACTGGGAAACAGCCCTGGCCCTCTCCCAGAAAGCCTGTGCGCTGGGGAAGACTGCCGATGTTCACGTTAAGCTGGACACGGGCATGGGAAGGCTGGGCCTGAACAATCCCGGGGATGTGCTCCATTACCTGGAAAATGTGAGCCGCCTGCCCGGAATTTTCCTGCGGGGTGCCTATACGCACTTTGCCACTGCTGATGAAGAAGATGACAGTTTCGCCCTGCGGCAGCTGCGCCAGTTCCGCAAGACCGTACGTATCTGCGAGGGCAAGGGAATCAAGATACCGTCAAAGCATGCCGCCAACAGCGCGGCCGCGCTGCGGTTTCCCGAAACCCACCTGGACATGGTCAGGGTGGGCATAAGCCTCTACGGCTACTATCCATCAGGGTATGTTAAAAGGGACGATGTAAAGCTGACCCCGGTGATGTCCCTCAAAAGCAGGGTCGTCTTCATTAAAAAAGTGGCCGAGGGGACCCCGGTGAGCTACGGTAAAACATACCTTGCGCCCCGGGAGACATATATAGCAACTGTACCCCTGGGATACAGTGACGGTTACAGCAGGCTTTTATCGAACAGGGGCTATATGCTGGTAAGAGGGCAGGAGGCCCCCATAGCGGGCCGGGTTTGCATGGATCATGTCATGCTGGATGTGGGGAAAATACAGTTTATTCGCGAAGGTGATGAAGTTGTTGCTTTCGGCCGCCAGGGGAGCGAGGAGATCAGCGCCGATTACCTGGCCCATTTACAGGGAACAATCAGCTATGAGGTGCTCTGCAACACCGGCAGCAGGCTTCCCAGAGTCTACCTGCTCCATGGAAAGGTAATAAATGTTGTACTGCCGGATAAGGGTTGAGGGTAGTGTTTCTGCTGTTCCAGTACTGCAATTTTTTGGGGGTGCTAAGCTTGGCGAGAACAAAAAGGATCATGATCAGCCTGCTGCACAACCTTTTGAAAGAGGTTGACGGTGTTGTGGAGATGGAGAAGAGGACACGCAGCGAGTTTATCCGGGAGGCTATGAATCTTTACCTTCAAGAAAGAAAGAAAAAACAGATACGGGAGCGCTTGCAAGAGGGATATATGGAAATGGCGCGTTTAAACCTGGCCCTGGCTAATGAAGCCATTGATGTGGAAAATGAGGCAGATCGTCTTGCCCGGGAAATGGTAAGCGGAGAGTGAAAGCGGTGGATGTTAAGCGCGGTTTTGTGTTCTATGCTGACTTGAGCCCGGTGATCGGGTCGGAGCAGGGTGGTGTCAGGCCTGTTCTGATCATCCAGAATAACGTGGGTAACAAGTACAGCCCCACGGTAATTGTTGCAGCTATAACTTCACATATCGAAAAGGCAAAGCTGCCAACTCATGTAGAGCTGTCCTCCTCCAAGTACGGGCTGGAAAAAGATTCGGTTGTTCTGCTGGAGCAGATCCGCACCATTGACAAGCAGAGGCTGCAGCAAAAAATCACCGAACTGGATGAAAAAATTATGAGCAGGGTAGACGAGGCATTGAGAATCAGCCTGGGCTTGATTGATTTCTAGGCCTAAATTGCCGGCAGTAAAGATACTCCGCTCCGTGGCCGGTGTGCTCCTTGTAGTTCTATGTGCACAGCGGCATTATCACCTTATGGACACGGCAGCCGGGCGAGCCCCGGCCTTTTTACATTCCCGGGGCCGGCCGCTTTTTTAGCATGCGCTGCCCGGCGGCGGCTTTTGCCAATAATTAAAAGGATTGAAGGAAATGGTTATTATTGGTATATCATGCCTTTACGATGAAGATTCCGATTATATCCAGCTGCGGGGCGAGTACTGCAGGGCCGTGGAGAAGGCCGGGGCGCTGCCGCTTTTAATACCCGTTATGAAAGAAAAACTGTTAAGAGAGCTCCTGCAGGCGGTAAGCGGTATAGTGCTTTCGGGCGGAGGCGATGTTGACCCTTATTATTACGGGGAAGAGCCGCTTCCGGGACACTGTAGGATTTACCCGGCCAGGGACATGGTGGAGCTGTTTCTGGCCAGGGAAGCGCTGCGGTCAAACCTGCCCGTATTGGGGATCTGCCGCGGTGCCCAGGTGCTCAACATAGCTGCGGGGGGCACTATCTACCAGGACCTGAAGCTTAAGGAAGGGACCCGCCTGGAACACGCCCAGGAGGCACCACGCTTTCACCCCTTTCACGAGATAACAGTCCTTGACAACACCCTCCTTGCACGTGCTTTAAACGGAAAAAAACAGATGCGCGTAAACAGCTTCCACCACCAGGCGGTGAACGAGCTTGGCCGCGACCTGCGAATATGCGCCGTATCCCCCGATGGTGTTATTGAGGGTATTGAGTCCAATTCCCACCCCTTTGCCCTGGGCGTGCAGTGGCATCCCGAGGGCCTCGCTGACGAAAATGTGCCCGGCGGCATGGAGCTGTTCGAAGCTCTTACCCGCGCCGCCGCTGGAGGGCACTAACCCGTTAACCACTTGCATATTGCAGTGCGTTTGCTGTGCGGCAGAAGGAGAGTTTCCTGCCGCATGCTGTCGCATCCTGACCCCAATAAGTTAATAAGGCCCCTAAAATTTCTTGCCTCGGCATAGAAGTTGTGTTATATTAAGATGAAAAATTATCCCGCTCGCACAGATAGCCCTGGGAGGTTAGAAAACCAGTGAAAGAAAAGCACTATAGTGTTCTTGTCAGTGATCCTGTTTCCGAAGAAGGAGTCAAAATTTTAGAGGAAGTTGCCCATGTAGACCTTCGTCCCGGCCTTCCCCATGAAGAACTGATTAATATTATCGGTGAATATGACGCACTCCTGGTGCGCAGCGGCACCCAGGTGACCGGTGAAGTGCTCGAAGCCGGGAAGCGGCTTAAAGTAGTTGGGCGTGCCGGGGTAGGCGTCGATAACATTGAAGTGGAAAAAGCGACCGAGAAAGGCGTCATGGTTATCAATGCCCCCGAAGCGAATACCATCTCCACTGCCGAGCATGCCATGGCCCTGATGCTGGCGCTGGCCCGCAACATACCGCCGGCTACCAATTCGCTCAAGTCCGGGCAGTGGCAGAGGAGCAAGTTCGTGGGCATGGAACTGTATAAAAAGACCCTCGGTATATTCGGACTCGGCCGTGTGGGCGGCGAGGTGGCCAAAAGGGCGCGCGCTTTTGGTATGAATATCCTGGGCTATGACCCCTATATTTCAGCCGATCGTGCCGCCAAACTGGGTGTAACCCCTGCTACGCCGGACGAGATTTTTGAAAAGGCCGATTTTATAACCCTTCACGTTCCCAAGGCTGCCTCGACGCAGAAGATGATCGGGGCAGAGGAGCTCTCCAGGATGAAAGACGGGGTGCGCATAGTAAACTGTGCCCGCGGCGGGCTTATTGATGAAAAAGCCCTCTACGATGCCATCGTCAGCGGCAGAGTGGCCGGAGCGGCACTGGACGTTTTCGAAAAGGAGCCTCCCGGGGACAACCCTCTCCTGGAACTGGAGCAGGTTATAACTACTCCTCACCTGGGGGCTTCCACCCAGGAGGCCCAGATTAACGTGGCTGTGCAGGTAGCGGAACAGATAGTGCACGTTTTGAAGGGCGAACCAGTGCTCATGGCCGTCAATGCCCCGGTGCTGCCGCCGGAAGTCCTGGCGGAGGTAGAGCCGTTCATCCCGCTGATGAAAACGCTGGGAAGCTTTTACATGCAGGTATTCAACGGCCGGGTGGAAAAAATAGAAGTAACTTACGGCGGCGAAATAGCCAATCACCCGGTAGCCCCGCTTACCACCTCCCTTTTAATTGGCTTCCTGGGAGTGATGCTGGGCAACAATGTCAACTTCGTCAATGCGCAGACCATTGCCAGGCAGAGAGGTATGCAAGTAGAGGAGATTACCAGCAAAACAACGCCCATTTTCAAGAACCTCATTACCGTCAGGGTTACTACCAGCGAAAGTGTCTACACTCTTGCCGGCACCCTCTTTGAAGGCAACGATATCCGCATCGTGCAGATAGACCAGTACCGCATTGAGGTCGTTCCCTCCCGCTACATGATGGTCTGCAAGTATATTGACAAGCCCGGCGTCATCGGGAGGGCCGGTACTGTCCTGGGGAAAAATGATATTAATATAGCGACCATGCAGGTAGGCCGCCGCGAAATCGGCGGGGAGGCGGTTATGGTTTTACAGGTAGACAGCCCTGTCCCCGAAAAGGTGCTTAAAGAAGTGGAGGAAGCAGAGGCGATCATTTCTACCTGCTTCGTGGAAATTAAGTAGAACAGGTGTGTGAGCTATGCCCATATACGAATTTCGGTGCCGTTGCGGTCATCGCTTTGAAAAGCTCTGTAAAATAGGCCAGCAGGAGGGTGTTGGCTGCCCGCAGTGCGGGGGTGAAGCAGAGCGGGTGATGTCCGCTTTTCGCACGGGCCGCTCTTCAAGCGGCGGGTTTGCCCCGGGCGGCGGTTGCAGCAGCTGCAGCAGTTCAAGCTGTTCCACCTGCTAACGGTGTTTAGGAATTAACTTACTGGCTTAAATATATACAGGGAATAAATGCTTATATTGCCTGTATATATTTTTTTCCTGGCCAGTGCCATTGTTCTTTCAAGACATTTTAAACAAGAAAAGCTGTTTGTCGGTTGCTGGAACGCAAAGCTTTAGAATATTTTTAAGAGGAAGGATTCTCTTTTTCCCGGTGGAGGCAGCGGGTAAGAACGGGTGAGCACTGAACCGCTGCCTTTATTGCATCATTACCCCGGCCCGCGGAGATAATAGGAGCGGGCCTATTTTTATTGTTAGGGGATTGGTGCGCTTTGAGAATGAACGCGGTGGCGCGGCTTGTCCTGCTGCTGGTGCTCATATACCTGGGGCTGCTGGAGCGGGTGCTGGAGCGCATGCGGCTGAGCAGGAAGGGAGCGCTTGTCATTCTGGTGGCCATGGTGCTGGGAGGGGGGCTGCCGGTGATACCGGTAGTGGGAGGATTGAAAATAAACCTGGGCGGTATGCTGGTGCCGCTGGGCGTGGTGATCTACCTTGTTATTACCGCCGACAGCGGGGTTGAAAGAACCCGGACGCTGATCACGCTGTCCGCCACCACCGTGGTGGTGTGGATTATCGACAGGCTCCTGCCCCTGGAGCCCGGCCTTTTTATTTTGGACGTGGACCCCCTTTACCTGCCGGCCATTGTCGCCGCCGCGGTAGCCTACGGGCTCGGCCGCTCCAGGCGGGCCTCTTTCTGCGGCGCTTTCACGGGGGTGCTGCTTGTAGATCTTGCTGCCTGGGGAGAAAACGTGGTGCGGGGTTTTGGGGATATCACCGTTGTTCTCGGCGGCGGTGGTGTTTTTGGAGCCGCCGTTATTTCTGCCGTCCTGGCCGTTTTGTTGGCGGAAGTGGTCGGCGAGGTCAGAGAAAGGCTGCAGCGGGTATGAGTAGTTGGAGAGGTTTATTAACAGAAATGATGCTGGTGCCGGTAAGGATACTGCTCGCTAAGCGCTGCAGGGCGGTAGCTGTTGCTGCGGTGCTGTTTGGGCTCCTTTTTGCGGCCGTCCCCGCCACTGCCGTACAGAAGGAGGGGCCGGGGCTGGCGGCGCTGCCGGTGCTGGATCGCTATTTCCAGGAAGGCACGCTGCTTACGGAACTGGAAGAAGAGGAGATCGACAGGGGGGTTTACTTCCGCATTGTCGACGGGGAAGGGGGCCTCATTACCATAACTGGAAGAAGGATAAGGCCCGGGGACCGCTACCTTGATGCCGGCAACCGCCTCTACGAAGTCTTTAAAGTGCGTGGCTACACGGCCATAGCCCGCTATATACGGACGGAAGAGCTCTCACCGCCTGCCCGGCCCGGAGAAGCCCTTTCCCTCGATGCTGCAAAGCCGGGCTTTCAGGCGTTCGATTTTGGGGGGGCGGGCCTTCCCGGAAAATGGCCTTTTCCCCTGGAGCGGGTGCAGCAGGAGGGAGAGCTGCAGGAGGGAGAAGAAGATCGCCGGCTAGTGGCCATCTACCACACGCACAATGCCGAGTCGTACGTACCCACGGACGGCACGCACAGCATTTACGGCAGGGGCGGGATACACGAGGTCGGGGTCGCCTTCAGTGAAGCACTGCAAGAAAAAAATATCGACGTCATCCATGCCCAGAACCTGCACCTGCCCCATGACCGGGGCGCATACCGGCGCTCCAGAAATACGGTCCTGGAGCTGCTCGATAAAAACCCGGACGTTATTTTTGATGTGCACAGGGACGCCGCCCCCTGGGACGTATATGCGGTGCCGGTCGATGATCAATGGGTGGCTGGAGTCCAGTTTGTCGTGGGACGCCAGAACCCCTCTTTCGTGGTTACGAGGCGCTTTGCCTATGACTTAAAAGGCCTTGCCGATAGGGTCTACCCGGGGCTGGTGCGGGGTGTTCTGCTGGGCTGGGGGAACTACAACCAGGATTTGACACCCCTCAAGCTGCTGCTGGAGGTCGGAAGCCACCAGAATACCAGGGAGGCGGCAGAGGATGGTGCAGTTCTTTTTGCCGATGTGGTGGCCCTTTATTTCTACGGTATCCCCGTTGAAAACGGGGAAAGTTACACCCCCGCAGGTGAAGCAGATGGCGACGTAGAGGGCGCTGCCGGCAGGACAATAGCCGCTGCCGTGCTGCTGGCGCTGGGCGGAGCGGCTGGATTTTATTTCCTTAACAACCCGGCTGCGTGGAAGCGCTTTAAGGAGCACATTCGCAGCTACCCGGGCAGGGAAGGGGCCTTCTGGGCGGCTGCCCGCCACAACATCGTCGAAGGCCTGGCCAAATTGAGAAAAGCCCTTCTTTTCCTCAAAAATAAGTAACCTGCCCACACTTACAACATCTCAGGTGACAGGTACCCCGTCCCCCTGTCACCCCCCCTGTCACCCTCTGGGGGACATTCCTCTGCAAGAGGTGTGTCCCCCAACCTTATTACCTTTCTCTATAGGGGGCGGCCGAACTATAGAGTATTCCTATTTTCTTTGCCGTGGGCGGCTGGTATAATGTTATAGTGAGGTGATTGCCGTCCATGGAGAAGGCTTGTTTTTTTACTTTTCCGGCCACCTACCAGGCCATCAAGGCGGAGAAGAGGCTGGCCGGGGAAAAGTGGCAGTTTAAGATGGTGCCTGTTCCGCGCAGCATCAGTTCCAGTTGCGGGATAGCGCTGCGATGCCTGCCGGAAGAGGCCCCGGAGATAAAGTCTTTCCTGGAAATAAATTATGTTGAGATCGAGGGCATTTATGAAATAGAAGAGAAAGCAGCGCCGGGAATCCTATCAATTTTCTCCAGGAGAGGGAAAAATGGCTGAAGAAGCAACCCATGTTGAAAAAGAGGATAGATTCATCTACTTTGACAATGCGGCCACTTCCTGGCCCAAGCCGGAGGTGGTATACACGGCCGCGGAAATCTACCTGCGCCATGGAGGCGCCAACCCGGGCCGCTCCGGGCACACCCGCGCCCTGCAGGCAGACCGTCTTGTTTTTGAAGCCAGGGAGAGGGCCGCTTCTTTTCTGGGGGCTGCCCGGACAGAGGAGATTGTGATCACCCTTAATGCCACTGATTCTCTGAACATGGCCGTAAAAGGCCTCCTGGAGGAAGGCGACCACGTTATCTGCACTCCTTTTGAACACAACTCCTTGCTCAGGCCGCTCGGGTCCCTCAGGCGCGGCGGCATGATATCGACAACTGTAATAGCGGGAGACGGGCGCGGGGGCATAAGCGTGGAGGATATTGAAAATGCCATCAGGCCGGAGACCAAACTTATCGCCTGCACGCACGCCTCCAATGTGACCGGTCGTATAATGCCGGTACGCGAGATAGCGCGCCTGGCTGAGGCCAGGGGCATCTATTTCCTGCTGGACGCCGCCCAGACTGCCGGTGTCCTGCCCCTGGACCTGGGTGATATTAGGCCTCACCTGGCCGCTTTTGCGGGGCACAAGGGGCTGCTGGGCCCGCCGGGAATAGGGCTGCTCTACGTGCGCAGTGGGGTGAAGTTAAAGCCCTGGCGTGAAGGGGGTACCGGCAGCAGGTCGGAAGAGGATCGCCAGCCGGAGATGATGCCCGACTACCTGGAGGCGGGAACGATGAACACGCCCGGTCTGGCCGGGTTGAACGAGGGCCTCAAGTTTTTAGAGGAAGTCGGGGTAGATACTGTCAGGGAACACGAAGTGAAGCTTTCGGCCAGGCTGCGGGAAGGATTACGTGAAATAAGAGGCCTCCACGTCCTGGGCTCGCCAAAAGATGAAGAGTCTGTCGCCGTTGTTTCCTTTGTGATAGAAGGTCTGGACAGCGGCGAACTGGGCTATATCCTGGAGGAAGCCTTTGCTGTACTGTGCCGGACAGGACTGCACTGTGCACCCCTGGCCCACCGGGCTATGGGCACTTTTCCGCAGGGGACGGTACGCTTCAGCCCCGGTTATTTCAACAGCGAGGAAGAAATTGACCATGCCCTGAGGGCCCTGGGGGAAGTAAGCGCCCGTTTCAAGTAGCGGTGTTCAAGCGGTATAGGCATGGTCCATGAATATGATAAGACAAACGCTCCCGATCAGGGAGCGTTTGTTGCATAATACTGCACCGTAAAGTCCAGAAAGGACTGGCTGAGCAGGGGCAGCAGCCGCTTTTTCCTGAAAATGAGGTAGAAGTTTCTTTTCAAGGGGACGCTCTCTACCCGGTAGCCTTCAACGGTGCCGTTTTTTAGCTCGTCTTCGACCGCCTTAAAGGAGATAATGGTCGCTCCAAGCCCTATTTTAACTGCCTCCTTGATGGCCTCCTGGCTCTCCAGGTAAGCGATTACCTTGAGGCGGGCG
>PWRZ01000103.1 GCA_003563385.1 Syntrophomonadaceae bacterium | reverse complement strand
CTGGCCGGCACCGCTGCCGCACTTGTGGCCTGGTACAGCGGGAGTGTCCTCCTCACCATTTTAACCGGTATGGGCTCGCTTTGGCTGCTGCAGGCGGCATTTTCCATCTAGGTGGGGCGGGGCGCCACTTTTACCATTGTGCTTCCGCTTGTGGTGCCGGAAACTGGCCCTGAAGGTGACGTCTAGAGCCCTGACCTGAACCTCAGGCAGTGTGAGGTGGAATAAATATGCCTACTCCCTGAAAATTTTTATTGTGTCCCGAAATTATTATCCCGAAATTATTATCCGAAATTATTATCGAGGAGGGGTCGTCAATGGAAGACCGCAGCCAGGCGCCGGATTCCGTGTGCGTGGACGAAGAGGATATCCTGGCCGGGTACCGCAATAAGCTGCCCCAGGTAGCACAAAAGATTATCGAAAGCTGTTACGAGAAAAAATGCAACAGCCATGTCGATTACGAGCCGATACCATCGAAAGAATCTGTGATAAAAATTATCGATAAATTTATGCAAATTCTTTTCCCGGGATATTTCACTGCTGAAAAGCTGGACCCGGTTAACTTGAGCTTCTACATCGGCCAGTGTGTATCCCAGCTTTTTGGTATGCTCGCAGAGCAGATACTCAGCAGCATCCGCCACGACTGTTTACGTTTTAACCTGACCTGCCAGGAATGCAGCGAGAAGGGTTACCAAATTTCCTTGAAAGTGCTGGAAAGGGTGCCGGCAATAAGGGATATCCTGGTACTGGATGTACAGGCCGCCTATGATGGGGATCCTGCTGCCAGGAGCTATGACGAAATCATTTTCAGCTACCCCGGTATTTTCGCCATTACCGTTTACAGGGTGGCACACGTCCTTTACGAATATAACGTCCCCCTGCTTCCACGGATCATGACCGAGCATGCCCACAGCAAGACGGGGATTGACATACACCCCGGGGCACAGATTGGTGAACGTTTCGTGATCGACCATGGGACCGGCGTTGTAATCGGTGAAACCGCGACCATCGGTAAAAATGTGCGCATTTACCAGGGAGTAACCCTGGGGGCCCTCTCTCTGCCCAAGGATGCCGGCGAACAGCTTCGCGGAGAAAAACGCCATCCGAACATCGAAGATGACGTTATCATTTATTCCGGGGCCACCATTTTGGGGGGCGACACAACGATAGGGGCCAGGTCGGTTATCGGTGGAAACGTGTGGCTTACAGAAGCCGTCCCTTCCGATACGCATGTGATCATGGAAAGGCCGAAGCTGGTCTATAAAAAGAACAGCGTAAAAGAGAGCGATTAAAAAAGCAAGAATTACAGGCTGCGCAGTTGAAAAGCAGGAGAAAAAACAGCCAGGATATTAACAGCAGTTAACAGCGATTAACAGCACCGCCATCATGGGGGTGTCACTCTGCCGACCTACGGCGGCCTTGGAGAGCATCTCGAAAGATAAAGTAAAGGAGGCCGCCATCATGGAGTGTCACTCTAGCGACCTATCGACCGACCTATTGACCCTTCTGCCCTTCATTAGCCGGTATTTCTTGTTCTACGGCGGGGGGCGGCTTTGGTATGTCCGCTGGCCTGCCGGGTTCAGCATCCCCTGCGGGCTGTTCCCCTTCGCTCTTTCCTTCCTTTTCAAAGGGAATGCCAGGAATGCCTGCGGGAGGAGGGGGGGTAACCGGTTTTTTCCCCTCTTTTCGCCCTTCTCCGGCGACGAACTGCTCTTCGCTAAAGATATCGGCGGGGTCGACAGTTTGCAGAAAATTCCGCACAGGTAGAGGCGGTGCCCCTTCCAGGAGGGAACGGCCTTCCCTGGTTTGTATCCTTTCTTTCATTTTTTCTCCCAGTATGAGAGCGTTAAGGGGTATATCCATCCGCTCTGCTTCCCGGACCCTGTCCAGGCCTGTTACGGTAATTTTCAGGTAGGTGTCCACTTGCAGTGTTATAAGTTTATCCGATATTAAGACGTGCAAGTCGTTTTCGCTGATGCAGTAGTTTTGCGGTGCCGCCAGGGAGGCGATAACGATATTATCTCTCCCCGCCGACAGGTAGCTGCCTGTATGGGCCGCTTCCAGAAAGGTATCCACATATTCGAGAACATCGGCCCCCTCTACCTCCAGCATTTCCAGGATCCCTGCGCCTTCTTCATTGGTCGGTTTTGCTTCCATTACAGTTCCATTTTTGTCCAGAGAGAGCACAATACCCGGATTTATGTCAAGGGCCAGGTATGCTTCAGGTCCTGTCAGGGCAGGCCCCATCAAATGAAGGGCAACTGCAATAAACAGGGCGGCAGCGATGCCCGCTGAGAGCAAAAAGGGAAGCTTTTTATCACGCGGGGTGTCAACTTCCACTTCCATGCCCGGAGAGAAGGGACGTCCCCTGGCAGGTACCCGTATAAACTCTCCGTCCCGGGTCAGGAGGATAATCTCTTTCCCCGATTTCTCCAAAACCAGGCCTCTTACCGTTTTCCTTCTCATTTTTTAATCCTCCTTTCCCCGTATGTATTCAGCCAATATACCCAGGTCGGGGTTTGTTAAAATAATAATCAAAGCGAGCAGGTATTTTCTCCACTTCTCAACAGTCTTCCGGGCTGTTCCAGTAAGTGCCTCGATTTCCTTGAGGGGCAGTTTTTTGTCCCTGTTAATTTTTTTTACAAGCTCTTCACTGCGGCAGATCTTCCGGGCTGCTGCTTTCAGCAGCTCCTTCGAGTCCCTGTGGCTTGGTGAGAATGACGGGAGCTCTGTCAGGGTGAGTCCGAAAGCGGAGAGTTCCTTTTTAAAAAGCTGCAGCTCATAGGCCCTGTCCTGTATCTCCAGTTCCCTGGCATAGCTATCTAAAGAAAACGGTTCTTCCCTTCTAACAGATTTGCCGTCAATTTTAGCAGCTTCCAGTGGGACAGTCCGCTCAGGCTGCTTTCTAAAGTAATCAACAAGACTGTTTCTTATCAAAACCCGGGCGTAGGCAGAAAAACTGTTCCCGCGGTTTGTATCAAATTTATCTACAGCGCTGTTGAGGGCAATTAAGGCGATGCTTAGTTCGTCATCATTGGCCCAGTCCAGCTCTCTTTTGCAAATAAAGGAGGTATACCTGCAAATATAAGCCTTATAAGAAGCGATCAGCTCTTCACGCAAAGACTCATTTCCCTGCTGTATCTCCTTGATAACAGTTTCAATAT
>PWRZ01000204.1 GCA_003563385.1 Syntrophomonadaceae bacterium | reverse complement strand
CGGCCTCAAAAATGGACCTGATCAGAGAGTCAGCTAAAGGATATGTTTCTTTTGAAGAAATAAGAAATATGCGTAATGTGGGTAGAGGGAACGAGAAAAACTTTGTAACTGCTTACTGCTCAGCCCTGATCTGATTGCGCGACACGCCGCGAAGCAGGGGGACGGTTCTGGCGCTTCCGGAAACGCCAGAACCGTCCCCGCAGCTTCGCTTGCAAATAGCGCTGTGCAGTTACAAAACTTTAATAGTTCTATTCAGTCCTTCATACGAAGGCTGGGGTCGCCGAAAAGAACGAACTTGTGTATGTGGTGCGACTGAAAGGAACAGCGGCCAAAGTCAACACCATATTTTGTCATGTACTCCGCCTCCAGGTACTGCTCGGCGAACTCCCGCACGGCGGTGGTCCACATGTCTCCCAGGCGGCCGACATGCTGGTAGTTCCAGGAACCGATAAACAGCTTGGCAAACGGATGGCTGGCATGATTGGTGCCCATGTGGGAACCCAGGAAACCCACACCGCCTTTACCAGGAGCGAAAAGGAGGACCTCGGCCATGGACTCCACGTCAATTTCGGAAGGCTGGATGGGTGCCGGTTCGGGCCGGGGATCGGGCCAGCCTTCCTGCTCGCAGTCAGGCCAGCACGGCGGGTAATATCCATATCCTTCTACATAAGGATCCCATTCCGGTGCAAACCTGGCCCTATAAATATCCCATTCATGGACAAACTTGGCCGTGTCGCAGGCACTGGCGATGAACACGGGGTAACTGCCGTAATTTTGCAGCTGTGAGACACTGGGGGCATTTAGCGGACCCAGTGACCGGCGGCTGCCATGGCCGAAAAAGATAGCGAAGCTGGCCCCCTGGTTGATATCGCCCATTATCCCCTCTTTCCGCTCCTTTTCATATTGAGCTTTCTGGCTATCATCCCACGATTCGAACCCTTCCGGCCGGTAATGTTTCCTGGCCGTGAAGGCAGATAGCAGTTCGCCGGCCACATAGTCCAGCTCTTCTTTGTCGCTCCGAAAGTCTGAATCCGAGTTCCATAACACTATGTTATTAAACCACGGGGAGGTGCCTTCCATTTCGTACTCGATGACCTTGGAAACGTAGGCGTCAACCTCCCATGCGTGGGAGGCCGGTACGCGTCCCACGGCGACGTCGGGCTTAAGGCTGCAGTCATCGATGTTGATCTGGTCGAAATTCTGCGCAAATCCCCCGTCAACCGCCGGGGCCCACCACTCGCCAATGATGTTGTTATCGTTGCCGTCCCAGTTGTCGAATGTTCCGTCGGGTTTGAACAGGCAGGCATAATACAGATCGGTGATCGCATAGACAACGCCCCAGGAGACACCCTCACGTCCGGTTTTATGGTAGCGGACGGGGAAGCGGTCGCCGTCACCCACCAGCATTACGTAGCGGGTATCGTGATGGGTGTAGGCGCGAGCAATGGCTCTTTTCACCCGCTCGGGTAGATCCCGGGAGTCAGCCAGGTCGAAGCGCCATTCCTGCGCGATGGCATCCAGGGTCATGATGTGGGAGGAGATACCCGTGGCGTTTTTCCAATATCGCAGCGGCTCCAGCGATGCGTAAAAATCACCGGGGGTTAAAATGAGAAGCTCTGCCTCGCTGCCGCCGGGCAGCGGATCATAATATACCCCAATAGTGTGTGAGTCGGAGTTGCCGGAAAAGCTCTTCGCCGTAACGGTAATCAAGTTTTCCCCGGGGAAGATGAGACCGTGGATGTTTGGCCCGCCGAAGGTGTAGTCGGGGGCTTCGCCACTGAAGGAAAGGAAGCCTTCCCGGACCTGGTCTCCCTGCCTGACGCTGATAGCGACCTCCTCGAGCTTGAACTCACCCTGGACAGTTCCCATGATGTCAAAGGCCCCGGAATAAGTTTCAAAGCCCGAGATATATTCCCCATCCTTCGGGGTTTCAATAGTGACCTGGGGTGTAGCGTGGCTAATAGGGAACGGTTCACCAATGGTTGCAAAACCCAGGTCATCGATAACTGGGAAATGTCCTCCTTCATATGACAGCTCCACGCGGTAGATCTGCGGCTCATCTGTCTGCACGGTCATCCTCGTACCGATATCCGCCGGTCCCGGACCGAGGAGGCGCTGCTGAGTTGCCACCTGCTCGGCGGGGATGATTTGCGCACCGTCGGGAATGGTAATAAGCTGTTCGGCACTGAAGGCTTTCAGTGTGGCGAGGATCTTATTCCCGCGGGTGTCATCAAGAAGGCCCACATTCATGCTCACACAGGTTTGCCCGGTGGTAAATTCAATGACAAGCTTGCCCCCAAACTCTTCCCCGGGCCTGTATGTGCTCAGCGCCTTTGTACCGGAACTGGTGTCCACAGCGACGGGTTCTATGATGCGGGGAACAAAGGGGAAGCTGACGCCCATGTGGCCGTACTGGTTGAACACCTGCGCCTCTGCGTCGAGATCTTCAAAATCGATGACATGCTCGGAGCAGTCGGGCTGCGGCTCCAGCAACTCCGGCAGTTCTCCGACTATCTGGGGTTCAGGCCGGGTGTAGGTAACAGTTACTTCCCGGGTAAGAGCATCCCATTCCACCTGGCATCCCAGGGACTCGGCAATAAAGCGCAGGGGCAGCATGGTCCTTCCCGGGGGGACTATCAGGGGCATGACATCATGGTTCGATTCGTCGATAAATTGATATGTCCCGTTAACCCGGGCCCGGCTCTGCCCGATCCACAGTTCGAGGACTGTCTCTTCCAGGTTGACGGTCACTTTTCTTTCAGCTGCCTCCCATCCAACTTCGGCCCCCAAAGGCTCGGCCACGTAGCGGATGGGAAGCAGGGTCCGGCCTTCCCGGATAATGGGGGCGGTATCCATTGTTTCCGGCGAGTCATCCACGTAATACTCGGTGCTGTCAATATGCAGTTTAATAATGATTTCAGGCACAGTTGGTAGAGGCGGAACAAGATCAGCAGGCAGTGTGGTGGCGCTGGCCTCGTTTGAATAGTCTGAGCTTCCTGCTTCGTTGAAGGCCCTCACCCGGTACGTATAAGTAGTCCCGGCATTAAGCCCGGTATCCGTAAATGTTTCCACATCTTCTTCATGAAGGTGATACGTAAAAACATAGTCTGTCTTATCGTCAGTCCTTTCAAACGTGAACCCTGTTTCATTGTCAGCGTTATTAGTCCAGGTGAGCTGG
>PWRZ01000147.1 GCA_003563385.1 Syntrophomonadaceae bacterium | reverse complement strand
CCTGCGCCGGAATTACCCGTACGGTCTTTTTGCCGTGCCCATGAGCGAAATAGTACGCGTGCACTCTTCCTCGGGGACCACCGGTATTCCCACCGTGGTCGGCTATACCCGCGGCGATATCGAAACATGGTCCGAGCTGATAGCGAGGACACTGGCCAGCGGGGGAGTAAACGAAAAGTCGGTTGTGCAGATAGGTTACGGCTACGGCCTTTTTACCGGCGGACTGGGGCTGCACTACGGTGCTGAAAAGATCGGGGCCACGGTAATACCGGTATCCGGCGGACAGACCAAGAGGCAGGTACACATCATGGTAGATTTCGGCACAACAGCGCTGGCCTGCACCCCTTCCTATGCCCTGTACATAGCGGAAGTAATGGAAGAAATGGAGATCGACGCCTCAAAGCTGAAGCTGCAGTCGGGGTTTTTCGGGGCCGAGCCGTGGTCCGAAAGGATGCGCCGGGTAATAGAATCACGGATGGGCATTAACGCCTATGATATTTACGGGCTGAGCGAAGTAATCGGGCCCGGTGTTTCCAGCGAATGTGCAGCCAAAAAGGGCCTGCACATCTGCGAGGATCACTTTCTGGCCGAAACCATAAACCCGGAAACCGGTGAAACTCTCCCGGACGGCTCTACAGGCGAGCTGGTGCTTACCAGCCTGACCAAGGAAGCGCTGCCCGTAATTCGCTACCGCACCAGGGATATAACCTCCCTCAACCGGCAGGTCTGTGACTGCGGGAGAACCCACGCCCGCATGGACAAGATCAGCGGGCGCAGCGACGATATGCTCATCATCAGGGGGGTAAACGTCTTCCCCTCCCAGATAGAGAGCGTCCTGCTGGAAATGGGCAATACGGAACCTCACTACCAGATCATCGTCGACCGTCAGGGCTCGCTGGACAGCATGGAAGTGCTGGTAGAAGTGTCTGAAGAGATGTTTTCAGACCAGATCAGGGGACTGGAAAGCCTCGAAAAGCTTATCCATAACGAGATTGAAAACGTGCTCAGCGTTTCGGCCCGCGTACGGCTGGTGGAGCCGAAAACGATTCCCCGGAGCGAAGGCAAGGCCAAGAGGGTTATCGACAAAAGGAGGGTTACTTAGATGGTCAAGCAGATTTCCGTTTTCCTGGAAAACAAGTGCGGCCGCCTGGTCAGCGTCACCAGGACACTTGGCAGGCATAAAATCAACATCCGCGCTTTAACCATTGCCGATACTTCTGACTTCGGTATTTTGCGCATCATAGTAGACCAGCCCGAAAAAGCGCTGCAGGTGTTAAAGGAAGAGGGTTTCATGGCCAGCGTAACCGAAGTGGTGGCCGTAGAAATACCGGACAGGCCCGGCGGGCTGGCCCGCGTCCTGGAGTACCTGGAAGAAGCGGGTATAAACATTGAATACCTCTATTCGTTCGTCGAAAAACCGGAAGAAGATGCCCTTATATTAATGCGCATGGAAGAACCTCAAAAAGCAATAGACATTTTTCGCTCCCGTGATGTGAAAGTAGTGGAAGGACCCCAGATATATAACCTCTAAGGTTAAAAAATAGTTAAAAATGGCAGCGCCGCAATGCTAACAGGAGTGATAAATTTGTGGGAAAAAAAGGATTTTATGCCCGGGGGAGAACTGCAGAGACTGCAGCTCTCCCGGCTGAAGAAGAGCGTAATTTATGCTTATGAAAATGTCCCCTTCTACCGTAAGCGCCTCCAGGAAAGCAGTGTAAAACCGGAACACATACAAACGCTTGGCGATATCACACTGCTCCCTTTCACGACAAAAGAAGACATGCGCCAGAACTATCCCTACGGGCTGTTTGCCGTACCGATGACAGAAATCGTCAGGCTGCATGCATCTTCAGGGACTACCGGGCGTCCCGTGGTAATGGGATACACCCGCAAAGACCTCGATGACTGGAGTGAACAGGTGGCCCGTATCTGCCTCATGGCCGGGGTAAATAAGGATGACATCGCCCAGATATCTTTCGGTTACGGTCTTTTCACCGGCGGCTTTGGGCTGCACTATGGCCTTGAAAAAGTGGGGGCCACTATCGTGCCTTTCTCCAGCGGCAACACGGAACGCCAGCTCATGTTGATGCGCGATTTTGGTACCAGCGTCCTGGTGAGCACCCCCTCCTTTGCCCTCTACATGGCAGAAGTAGCGGAAGACCGGGGAGAGGATCCTGCCGGTTATGGCCTGAGGCTTGGACTGTTCGGCGGGGAGCCCTGCTCGGAATCGATGCGCGAAGAAATTGAAAAAAAATGGGGGCTCAAGGCCACGCTTAACTACGGGCTTACCGAGATAGTCGGCCCCGGTGTCTCCGGTGAATGCCGGGGAAGCGCCGGGATGCATATCTGCGAGGACCACTTCTACCCCGAAATAATCGACCCGTTAAGCGGCGAACCTCTTCCCCATGGTCAGGAAGGTGAAATTGTCTTTACCACCCTGAGCAAGGAAGGCGTACCGGTACTGCGCTACCGGACCGGCGACATTACCTCTTTGCTCACAGAACCCTGCCCCTGCGGCAGGACCGTCCTGCGTATGAACTACATCACCGGGCGAACGGACGACATGTTAATTGTCAAGGGAGTAAACATTTTTCCCTCCCAGGTCGAGGACGTGCTCTCCGGCGTAAGCGAGGTATCGCCCTATTACCAGCTGGTCGTGCACCGTGAGAAAGATTATATCAAGGACCTGGAGATACAGGTAGAGCTAACCGGGGAGAGCTTTACAGACAGCTTCCAGGAGCTGGAAAAAATAGAGCAAAAAATTTCCAACATCCTCAAGGCCGCCCTTTCAATCACGCTCAAAGTGCGGCTCATGGAACCGCGTTCACTGGAACGAACCACGGGCAAAGCAAAAAGAATTATTGAAAAAGACCAGGCTGCCGGATAAGCGGACCTATGTCCAATCCGGAGCAATACCACGCAGATGAGGTGCGCTGAATATTATGAAAGCAATTTTGTCCGGAAATGAAGCGCTGGCAAGGGGAGCTTACGAAAACGGCGTTACGGTGGCCGCGGCCTACCCGGGGACACCAAGCACAGAAATATTGGAAAATATAGCTGCTTACCCTGGAATCAAGGCCAGCTGGTCCCCCAATGAAAAGGTAGCCCTGGAGGTGGGTTTTGGCGCCTCCCTGGGAGGAGCAAGGACGCTTGTAGCGATGAAACATGTGGGGGTAAACGT
>PWRZ01000172.1 GCA_003563385.1 Syntrophomonadaceae bacterium | reverse complement strand
TCCCTTGCGCTTATAAACTTCATCCCCTCTAGCCTCCTCACAAATAAAAATATTGGTACATTTATTGTACACGATTGTGCTACAGAATAAAAGTATAAAATAATTAGGGCTTCCTGCACCCGACTTTGTCAGTTGATCTTGAGAAACACAGGCCATTCCAGGCAAGTGAAAACAGAAAAATATCGGGAAAATTTCGGGACACATTGAAAATTATAAATTACTCTTTGAGACATTTGGCTGAAGCATCGCCCCAGGGATCTTTTCCCGACACACCTCTTCAAGCACTCTATTACCTCTACAAGCTCCCGCCCCGTCAATAATTTTCATCGTGTCCCCAATTTATTCTCCTGTCAATAATTTTCATCGTGTCCCCATTTTATTTGTCAATAATTTTCATCGTGTCCCCATTTTATTACTCTGCCCTTTTATGTTTTCCTACTTTGTGCTATAATGTAGGAAAACGATTGGTGGTGTCAGTCATGATGGACACGATAAAAATTGGGAGAAAGTTCCAAATGGTTTTGCCGGCCAAAATCAGGAAAGCAATGAATATTTCAGAAGGGGATGAAATAATTATTAAGACCTCAGGCAATACAATCGTGCTCATCCCAAAACCCAAACAATATGCCAAACATCTCCATGGCCTTCATCAAGATATATGGAAAGGACAGGATCCTGATTCATATATCAGGGAGCAGAGAGATGCATGGCCGGATTAAACGACTTATTACAAAAAAATGATACCGTAGCCTTGGATACAAACTGTTTTATTTACTATTTTGAATCGGATTATATGGCAGAAAAACTGATTCCCCTGTTTGAAGCAATTGAGGAAGGATTTGTTAAAGGTTTAACCTCCGTGCTAACCATAAGTGAAATACTTGTTAAGCCAATGACTTTGGGACTTGATGAAGTATGTGATGAGTATGTTGCCCTGTTGAGCACATATCCCAATTTAAAAATCATCCCGTTTAATCTTGATATTGCTATCCGGACTGCTGCTGTTCGTGCAGGTTATAATATTAAAACGCCTGATGCCATACAGGTGGCATCAGCAATTAAGGAAGGTGCTTCGCTCTTTATCACCAACGATTTAAAATTACCGGAGACAATCGGCAAATTAAAAGTTGTATTACTATCCGAAATATAATCCGCCCTACCGCCTCAATAAAAAGAAAGAGAAGGGCCATATAAGGGCGCCTCGGGTGTAGCTCTAAAAACTCACTCCCCTTAAAAAACGCAAGTTCATCGTTAAGATCAAAAGAATAAGGACCGTGTTTATACATTATACAGTTAAATTCCATGGGAACCTTTAGTAACTGCTGCAGGAAATAAACACATTTTTGGACATGGGTTTCCCCGCACCAACTCCCGCCATTTTTCATCTTTTCCACCAGAGAAACCAGCAGTGAAATTTCGAAATTTCGGGAAGAAATTTCGGGACACATTGAAAATTATAAGTTACTCTTTGAGACATTTGGCTGAGGCATCGCCCCAGGCATATTTTCCCGACACACCTCTTCAAGCACTCTATAACCTCTACAAGCTCCCGCCTCGTCAATAATTTCCATTGTGTCCCACAATTTTTCCAATTTCTATTGTGTCCCACAATTTTCGCACAATTCTCGCCACAATTTTCGCCAAGTAACCCCAAGAGAATCAGCAGCTGCCTCTTTTTTCAGCTTTTTTTTCAGCCTTCTTTTCAGCCTTCTTTTCAGCCTTCATGGACCGGGCAGATCAGGCCTCCTCTGCTGTCGGGGAGCAGCTGGCGCACAGCCCGCCCGCACCGTGAGCAGGAAGGCGGTTCAAACTTCCGGGTCAGGACATTGAAGAGCAGGGTATGCTGCAGGGTTTCCTTTTTATGCTGCATTTTCAGCCGGACAAAGATGCAGGGCACGTGATAGGCTACGATGTGATCCAGGCGCACCTCTGCCTCTACCTGGTAGCGAGCAGTGATATCCTCTTCCCGGCGCTTCCAGTCGGCCCGAGTGGCTTCCATCTGCTTTTCTATACGCAGCCTTTTCGATGCGTCATCTGTTGCCGATATTTTCTTTTCCAGTTCCCTCAAGGTTTCCTCGTAGTAGCGGCTTGTCCTGACCAGCTCCCTTTCACCGAGCTTGCCCTGCTGTTCCTGAAAGATACGGGCTTTTTGCTGCACCTGCGGACGCACATATTCGCAGGCTGCCCGGTACAGGTCCTGCAGGGAACGGATTTCGACCTGTCCAAGCTCGTATTCCGGGGCTTCCAGGGGGATGATTTTTTCCCACTGCTTCTCGAAATCAGAACAGTGAAGCCCACTGTACCCGTTAACCACTGCAGAAAACACCTCTTCTGTTTTCTCCGAAGAAAAAAACGTACAGAGGAAATTGAAACTGTAGTAGATGTTCTCTGCTGCCCAGCTCCCAGTTATTTGTGGAGTACGGCAGTACAGGTAGTCAACAGTGTCGCTTATTTTTTGCTCCAGGTTGCCGGGCATATTTACTTCGATTCCGGGCCAGTAGTGGGAAGTAAAGCGTCCATAGCTCTTGGCCAGGCGTGCCATACTGTCCAGCAGGGAGCTTCCTGGGGTAACAAAAATACTCCCAGGGGTTTCCTGTGCCACCTCATAATCAAAAGCCAGCAGCATCTCCTCCTGGTTAAGCTCCGTCTCCAGCTCTTCCGGCAGCAGCACTTCAGCCAGGCCGTAGCCCGGTTTCTCCACCACGGCACCTGCCCGCAACAGCGCACTTTTGACAAAGCGTTCCACAGAATTGGGCGTAATGGGTTCCAGCGTTCTTACCTCCTCTTGATTTTTAAATCGCACGTGTTTAGGTAAATCTATCTCAACACGGGGAGGGCCATTCCTTATTCCTCCCCTTATTCCTCCGGTAGCAGTTTGCCCAGCAAACGCTCGTCCACGGCCTTTACAGCCTCGTAGTGGGCTTTGGCGGCAGCCAGCTGCTCACCCAGGTCCTGCATACCCTCTTGAAGTTCTGCTTCGTTTTCCGCGCCCGACCAGATATCCATAACCATCGTCTCAAAGTCTTTTTTCTCCTTCAAGTTACCCAGAATCATATCTATCTCGCCCACCACCAGCTGGAACATGTTAATCTTGGCGTCCAGCAGCTCCAATATATAGGATTCAACGGTTCCCCGGGCAGAAAGATTGTAGATGAAGACATCCCGGGTCTGTCCCAGGCGGTGGAT
>PWRZ01000030.1 GCA_003563385.1 Syntrophomonadaceae bacterium | reverse complement strand
TGGGGCCGATGTAAAGGATCTTTTCCTCAACCGCGGAGGGTATTACCGCGGCAGAATTGTCCAGCAGGGTCACCTTCAGAAAACCGTCCTTCAGCGGCACGGTACCTTCCTCCAGGGCCTCCGCTTTTATATGAAGGAGGTTCTGCCGGGGCGGCAGCTCCGCGGCGGGGCCGAGGATGGTCTGCACGTACTGCACCCTTCCCTCATCACTGTCCACGTTTTCGATCAAAAACTCCTTGCCGGGCCGAAAGTCCGGGTTTTGAACTTCCCTCACTCTTACCTTCTCCGGGTTGTAAACAAAGGTTACCTCGTAAGCATAAATCCCGGCGGTGTAAGGGGCGCCGATGCGCACTTCAAAAATATCGCCGCGCTCCACCCTTTCACCGGGGTAGAGGACAACTTCGACAAAGCGGGGGCGCAGGATCGCTTCATCCACTTCTACGGGCTCTTCTTCCGGGGGACGTTCTTCACGGTCGACCTTCCGGTATGCTACCCGCAGCAGGTTCTCCTGCCGGTCCCAGTAGATATCCTCCACCGCTTCCACAACTTCCAATAGCTGCATTTCCACCAGGGTGCGGCCGTTATGGATATAGGGGGGCCTCTCACTGCGGTGCACGACCCCGTCTACGGCATAAAGGGGGTTGCCGGGATAAAGGACCAGGATGCTGCCCGCGCCCTTAATAATTACCCTCTTGTCCTCGTTCTCCCAGTGCACCTCGTAGCCCATCTCTTCAAATACGCCCCTTAACGGCAGCATAACAAACTGGTCGTCCAGATGGGGCTGAACATCAAGGTGCAGGGACGAATCGTTCAATAGCAGCGCCACCGGCTGCCGTCCACCGCCGCCACCAGCCATCCCATCAAGGGCGGCGGCCGGCACCGCAAGTGCCGCCGCAAATGCCGCCAGCAGGAGCATGCCCAGGGACCACAGCGACCATGACATTAACCTTTTCATCTTCTACAACCTTCCTTACTAACAATTTATTACTCGCTTCTTTTCACTTCGGCAGCGTCCACCCGCCGCCGGGCAGGGAGCGCCTTTAGTTAAAACTTATTTATTACGCTTAATTAAGCTTAGTACTCTAAAACATATTACAGTGACATATGCTTTTGCCAGTAATCTTTTCATTAATGCGTAAGCCCGTTATCCTGGGATACAAATTATTTGAAACTGCTTTTATGTTAAGGAGTACTTAGTGGTAAAGCTATTTATGACCAGCTTCTTTAAACAGGCGCGGCGGTCAGTAAATGGGCAGGGCCAGGTCGTCTTCCAGGAACTGGCGGGTCACGTAAGTGCTGCCCCCGTAAAGGACAACAGCCCGGGAATGCCCTCTCCCGGCAACGTCCTCCCAGGTGATGGAGCGTTCGCCGAGATTGATGGTAAAGGTCTGCGTGAACCAATCAAAAATATACTCCCCGGGCTCGTCCCCACCGCTGATGGTCCTGCCGGTCAGCTGCAGCAGCGGCCGCAGGGGATAATAAAGCTCCCCCTCAAATACCCGCGGCAGCGGCGTCCCGCCTTCCCGGTGCAATCCCTGCAGGCCGGCCTCCAGGAATGAAAGCACGTCTTCTGCGCCCTCTCCACGCTCTACCTGGCGGCGCAAAAGCTCAACGGCAGCCTGCACCGGGCCATCACCCGGGCCGTCACCCGGGCCCAAAGGGACCAGGAAATGCGGTTCCACGCCCCTGCCCTCGATGCGGCCGCCTGCGGGACCGGCAAATTCCGCCGTGGTCAGTTTCAGGAAACCACCGTGAACGAGCTCGATAACGACCTGGATTGTACCCTTGCCGTAAGTAGTTTCTCCCACAAGCACTGCGGCCCCGTTTTCCTTCAGGGCAGCGGCAAATATTTCGGCCGCGCTGGCCGTTTCGCCGTCGACCAGCACAACGAGCGGAAGGAAAAGTCCCGGCGTGCCGTCCGCTTTCTTTTCCTGCCAGCCCAGGCTCCTCTGCTTTACCTGCACCAGCGCTTCCTCGCTATCCAGGAAGAATGAAGCCATTTCCAGGGCCTCGTAGTAGTATCCCCCCTGGTTTCCACGCAGGTCCAGCACCAGCCCGCGGAGCCCTTCCAGGCGAAGACTTTCCAGGAGGGCGGACATCTCGATGCCCGATCTCTGGCCGAAGAAAGATACCCTGGCAAGGGCCAGCCCTTCTTCCAGCCATTCATGGTTTATAGCCGAAAGGGTAATCTTTTCACGGACGGGGTTAAAATTGAAAATACGGCCGTCACGGCGCACCGTTATGTTAACTGCCGTCCCGGGCTCGCCGCGTATCATCGCCGCAACCTGATCCAGCGAAGCACCGGCCACGGGGCGCCAATCAACCGCTGTAATGACGTCCCCGCCGCGCAGCCCGGCACGCTCGGCGGGAGCCCCCGGGACGGTGGATTCGACGATTACCTGCCCCTGCTGCAGGCCGATGTATATGCCCACTCCGCCGAAGGAGCGCCCCAGCTTCTCCTCCATATGCCTGAACTGCTCTTCGCTCAGGTACGTAGAGTGGGGGTCCTTAAATATTCCCTCCACGTCCTCCAGCGAACGGAGAGGGAAAGTGTCCTCACCGACAGGGTAAAGATATATCTTTTTTGTTACTTCTTCTATCTCCTGCAGCAGCTTTTCTCTTTCTGCCGTGAAGACAGCGGGTGAAAGGACTGTAAAGACCAGCATAAAAACAAGAACCGTTACAAGGAGCACATCATAGCGGAATACCGGATTGCGGAGGCCCAAATTTTTTGTGCGCATAAGTCTTCACCCGGTCATTATCAGTCGTTAAACAGTCATTAAATCAATCACTCATTAATAAAGTAGTATCTAGAATTATAATAAAAAAGGGAGACTTTTACCAGCCTCTTTTTCCACCGCTTCATTATTGAGGATTAATTGAGGATTAAAGGTATGCAAAGTCAATTTCCCCCACATTTTCATATCAACTAACGTTGGCATAACCAGGGCAAATGTGTTATAATGCAAAATGGAATAAAATGCGGGTGTTAACCCTCGGAGGGAAAGGTGCACCATGGGACCTCTCTCTGGAAGGGCTTTATTAATTACCTATCACAAAATATTAAAGGAGGGTGTTTATGGCGGAAGAAAAAATTCATTCCATGATGGACGAGAAGAGGAAGTTTGAGCCGCCGGAGGAGTTCAGGAAGCAGGCGCACATCAAGTCCATGGACGAGTATAAGGAG
>PWRZ01000197.1 GCA_003563385.1 Syntrophomonadaceae bacterium | reverse complement strand
TTCGTTGGTATATCGTACCGCTATTTACTTATTAAGGAACATGCCGCGATTTTTTAAATCATAGCATTCCCGGAAATTAAAGTCAAGCCCGGCTAGCGCGTATAAAGCCTGTTTTTATAGATGTACTGTTCGACATGCTCGGGGGTGAGGTACTTTACAGTCTTACCCTCGGCAACCCGGCGGCGGATGAAAGTGGAGGATATGGCCATGGCCGGAATTTCCAGCAGGTAGACCTTTTTAATTATTTCATTGAACGCGGGGCCCAGAATAACTTTCATTTTGCTGAAAGAGTAACCGGGGCGAGAAGCGGCTATAAAGGAGCAGGTTTCCAGCAGTTCTTCGTAATCTTTCCAGGTAATTATATCAAGAATGGCATCGGCACCGGTAATAAAATAAAGGTCCACTTTGTTTTCATAAAATTTCAGGAAACGCCTTACCGTATCGATGGTGTAAGAGGGTTCGGTCCTGTCCAGCTCCATCCTGGAGACAGTGAAGTAAGGGTTGTCTATCACGGCCAGCATGGCCATCAGGTAGCGGTGTTCACCGGCAGTCACTTTTTCCATCTCCTTGTGCGGGGTTACCCCCGCCGGCATAAAAACGACATGGTCCAGTTTAAACTGCTGGCGAGCCTCTTCGGCAGTAACAAGGTGCCCGATATGGATGGGGTCAAATGTGCCGCCCATGATACCCAGTGTAAGGGGCTGGTCGCCGACTTTTGGCAGTAGAAAGCTCATTCCAAACTCCCCCTGGGTCAGCTTAGGTAATACGTAAACTCTACTTCCCCGATGCGTACCGTATCCCCTTCTTTGATACCGGCTTTCAACAGTTCCTGTTCCACACCCAGTCTATCCATAACGCGCTGAAATCGGCGCAGGCCTTCGGGATCGTCCAGGTCGGCTTTTTGAACCGCCTTTTCTACTTCATCGCCGCTTACCACGTAAATGTCCCCTTTTTTGCGTACGCTCAACTGCCTGCCCCCGAGAGCAGGGAGATAGACAACCTCGCTGCTTGTTCTTTCAGCGGCCGCAGTGGGTTTCTCTTCATCGATGATCCTATATAATTCTTCCAGGAGCACATCTATTCCTTCCCCTGTCAGCGCGGAAATAGGAAAAATGGAATTGGCCCCAACCCGGGCCCGGAACTGCACCAGCTTTTCTTCCGCCCCGGGCAGATCCATCTTGTTGGCGGCCAGGACCCCCGGTTTATGCAAAACCTCCCCGCCGTACAGCTCCAATTCCTCTCTCAGGTTAACATAATCATGGTACGGGTCCCTACCATCCACCACAGAAGCGATGTCTATTAAAAAAAGTAAAACGGCCGTCCGCTCAATGTGCCTCAAAAATTTATGACCGAGCCCGGCCCCCTGGTAAGCCCCCTCAATAATACCGGGAAGGTCGGCAACAACAAAGGAACGTCCTTCTCCGAGGGAGACAACACCCAGCTGCGGTGATAAAGTTGTAAAGGGATAATCGGCTATCCGGGGCCTGGCCGCCGATATCCGGGAAAGGAGCGTAGACTTGCCGGCGTTGGGGAATCCGACCAGCCCCACATCGGCGAGGAGTTTCAGTTCCAGGTACAGATCCCGCTGCTCCCCGGGTTCCCCTTTTTCAGCAAAGCCGGGGGCGCGACGGCGCGAAGTAGCAAAACGGGCATTGCCCCGCCCGCCTTTTCCTCCCCTGGCAGCGACAACCTGCAGCCCCTCCACGTTTATATCGGCCAGAACAGTGCCTTTTTCATCTTTTACAACAGTACCGACGGGGACATGTACATAGAGGTTCTTTCCCCGGGCGCCGTGCCTGTTTTGACCGCTTCCGTGGGTGCCGCTCTGCGCTTTCAGGCGGGGATGGTAACGAAGGTCGATAAGCGTGTTCCTCTCCCTGGAGGCGGCAAGGATTACATCGCCGCCGTCTCCGCCGTCTCCGCCGTCAGGACCGCCCTCAGGCACAAACTTCTCGCGGCGGAACGAAACAGCACCGTTTCCTCCCCCGCCACCCTGTACAAGAATTGTTACCTCGTCTACAAACATCAAATCACCGCCAGCCGGCAGCTTTTTACTATAAAAAAACCCCGGAAACCCGGGATTAATTCAGCGGATGCACGCTGACCTGTTTTTTGGTCCTGCCTAAACGCTCAAATACAACTACGCCTTCCTCCAGGGCAAACAGGGTATCATCTTTGCCGCGGCCGACATTGACACCGGGATGTATAGCCGTGCCGCGCTGGCGGGCGATAATATTTCCGGCCAGGACGTGCTGACCTCCATACCTCTTTACACCGAGCCTCTTGGCATTGCTGTCCCTGCCGTTACGTGAGCTTCCTACTCCTTTTTTGTGCGCAAACAGTTGCAGATCAAGCCTGGGCATTGGCCTGCACCTCCTTTCACTGTCTAAATAAAGCCTAATTTTCCTGGTAAAAAACAAAACCGGGATAAGAACGGGCCGTTTCCTTCAAGCCCAGCAGCATCGTCTCCACCAGCAGGGAGCATTTCTCTCTCTGACCCTTTTCCAGCCCCGGCGGCATGGAAAACTGCATGTACCCTTCCTCCACCTGTGCCGGGGAACTGAGCTTCAGCAGGTCTTCCAGGGCAAAGACAATCGTCTGCGTCAATATGGAAACAGCCGCACAGACGATATCACTTCCATGGGAAGCAAAACGGGAATGCCCCCGCACCTCTACGTAAACGGGAGAACCATCCCCTGCTCTTTTTACCTTTACTTCCACCATTTACCCGCTATCCCGCTCAATTTTTTGGATGACCACCTGCGTAAACAGCTGGCGGTGACCCATTTTTCGGCGGTAATTCTTCTTGGCCTTGTACTTGTATACGATGATCTTCTTGCCCTTCCCGTGCGAGAGGATCCTGGCCGAAACCCTGGCCCCTTCCAGGTAGGGATTACCTACTTCTACACCGCCGTTACCGCCTACTGCGAGTACCCTGTCAAAAAACACTTCAGCGCCTTCACCGGCATCAAGCTTTTCCACCCGGCAGATATCTCCCTCTGTCACGCGGTACTGCTTGCCGCCTGTTTCCACTATTGCGTACACCATCTCAACCTCTCTTTTTATAAACTCGCCGTGCACAGGCTACCTGCACCGGGCAGGTATTTGGCAGAGCCCTGCACGAGCGGACGATGATGCCTGATAATTGTAGCACATCGGCCACCCATTGTCAATAAACAGCAAACCTAACCTGGAC
>PWRZ01000145.1 GCA_003563385.1 Syntrophomonadaceae bacterium | reverse complement strand
AGTGATTCGACACCGCGCCTGGCCAGGGCCAGGCAAACAGCCTTTGCCGCTCCACCCGCCCCCATCAGCAGTGCCCTGCCTTTATTTACACCGTCCGGCAGGCCTCTGTCCAGGAGGTACAGGAAGCCGTCCACGTCAGTATTGTACCCGGAGAGGTGGTTGTTGTCATTTTTTATTGTATTAATGGCCCCCAGGAAAGCGGCCTCCGGGGAAAGCCTGTCCACGCAGTGGACAGCTCTTTCCTTGTGCGGGGCGGTAACATTAGCCCCAACCATACCAAGAGCGGTAATGGCCTTTATTGCAGCGTTAAGAGTTTCAGTCCTGACGCAAAAAGGCAGGTAGCAGTAGTTCAAAGCGCTTTTTTTATAGGCGGCATTATGCATCGCCGGCGAGAGCGAATGCTCTACCGGGTCGCCTATCAGGCCGGTTACCCTTGTTCTTCCGTCAATATATGTCATACAGCACCCCTACTTAAATACTAAAAGTCCTTTTAAAATAAAAAGGAAATGTACCATTCCCATATATCCATTCCCCAGAAAATGCTTATAAAAAAAGAGACAGACATAAATGGGGCAAAAGCAAGAGGCTCTTTGCGCTGCTTTTTTTTGCACACCAGCAGGGCAACGCCGACAGCCGCCCCCAGTAAAAAAGCAAGCATGAATACCACCAGTACATAAGGCCAGCCGGCCTCAAAGCCCAGCACGGCCATTAATTTAATATCACCTCCTCCGATCCCTCCTTTGCTCAATACAGCGATAACATAAAACAGCCCTCCCCCGGTCATTAAACCGAGCAGGGCCGATTCAAGGGGGGGATAGAGCAGGATAAAATACCACCCCAGTGTCCATAAAAAAAGAGCGGCCACATAACGGTTCGGTATGATATGGTTATCGATGTCAATTCCGGAAACGACCAATAACAGCGACAGAAAAACTACGTACCTGACAAAAAGGGGACCGAGGCCAAAAAAATGGTAACAGTATAAAAATACCCCTGCAGAAATAAGCTCGAAAAGCGGGTAACGCAGCGGCAGCCCCTTATTGCAGAAGCGGCACCTTCCTTTTAAGACAATAATACTGAAAAGCGGTATAAGATCCCTGGGGGCAAGCTTTTCACTGCAGTAAGGACACCGGGAAGCGGGCCTGATAATAGACTGGCCCGTTCGGTAACGGCAAACAACGACGTTCAAAAAACTGCCAGCTGCAGTGCCGGCCATGAACAATAAAAGGTAAGTTAGAACGGGAAACTGGCTCACTTTTTCCCCTTTCGTTATCTTATTGAAGGTGTCTTATTGAAGGTGTCCTTTACGCTTCAGCTTAAACAGGACCGCTTTCTCAAGCTGCCTCATAAATTTTGTCCCTATAAATTCGCGCTTGTTTATGGGCTGCACCAGGATAGTATAGAGCCCCAGCCTGTTGCCGCCCAGTATATCGGTAAAAACCTGGTCTCCCACAACAGCTACCTGTTCGGGTTTAAGGTCCATCATGGCGATAGCCTTTCTAAAAGCCCATCGGCGGGGTTTTACTGCCCGCCATATGGCCGGCACATCAAATGCCTCGGACAGCTCTTCCCCGCGGCGGGAATGGTTGTTGGAAACAATACAAACCTGGAAGCCGCTCTTTTTAAGTTCATCTATCCACTCCACAACCTCCGGATAGACAGCGCTGTCATTCCAGGGAACCAGCGTGTTATCCAGGTCCGTAATTATCCCCTTAACACCCGCTTTTTTTAGCTCTGCCAGATCGATCTGGTGGATGTCTTCTACAAACTGGCGCGGGCACAAATACCTCCACATTTCCGATCCTCCCAATTTTCCAGTACCGTCAAATCAATCAGGCTTTAGCACCGTTATTATAATATATTCTTTCAATCACGTCTTTCTTCCTGCAAAAATATTTCACAGCTACCCGCTACCGGCCATAAATTTCCTGATGGCTTCAAAATACTGCGGTAATCCGACCATAAGAATATCATTATGGCCGGCATGCTGTACGACCAGCAGCTCTTTCCTGGCGGAACCGAGGTTTTCGTGCAGCTCCCTGGCCTCCCTTAAGGGGACCAGTTCATCGACCTGCCCGTGTATTAACAGGACCGGCACCTCGATAACCCTTACTTTTTGCAGACACTTTTCGTCCAGCCCGTCAAGGTCCAGGCCCATTGCCGGTAATCCGAGATGCTTTACAAGCCTCACAGCACTTATAAAACCGCTCTCAATGATCAGCCCCTTGAGCAGCTGCCCGTGCTGGTAGGCCAGCTCCAGGGCCGGGATAGAGCCCATCGACCTGCCCATAACCCTGAGATCGTCCCGAAACCCTTCCTGCGACAGCTTATCCTTGACAGCGTCATAAATAATGCCGGCATCATTTACCAGGCTGGAAAAGGTTGGAACACCGCTGCTGCCGCCGTAGCCACGGAAGTCCGCCACCACCAGGTTTATCCCTTTTTGATTGTATAAAGGAGCTATATCATCATAATCGCTCACCACCTCTCCGTTCCCGTGAAAAAACAGCAGCCATGGGTTTTTACCATCTCCGGCATAGAAACGGCAACAAATTGAAACACCTTCTTCAACGGGGACATCGAGGTCAAAAGCTCCCGCCGGGCAGGGAGTATGCTCTTTGCGTGGATAAAAAAGGTATTTTAAAAGTACCGGGTGATCAAGAGTTTCGTAGTCGGGCATATTACTGACCTCCTTTCAAAAAGATTTTAAAATTTACTGGTATTTTGATAAACATATTACTAAAATATAGTTGAATAATCAAGGCTTTTGGGCTGTATATAAACTGCCCGGGGCTTGGGGAGCCTGCAAACTTATGAACATTTACTGGGGGATAAGCGAAGATATCGGCCACCGGAGCAGAATGGAGAATGCATACTCGCTGCGCATTATTCCAGAAGAAAATTTCTTCAGCGCAGGAGTATTCGACGGGCACATCGATCCGCAGGCCGCCCGGGTCGCCGCCGACACCCTTACCACCTTCTACCGGGGGCTTTGCTCCAGGGAGCCGGCCAAGCCCCCATCAGGGCGTCGCCCCAACAGGGAACTGCTGAAAGAAGCATACCTGGCAGCGGACCAGTATATAACAGGCAGGGGGGTAGCCAGCGGAACAGTGGCAGCAACTCTTTTCATAGAGGGCAGCCGTTTCTGGGCCGCCAATGTCGGAGATGTGCGCATCATCATGGGCACGGATGACGGTGCCCTCGT
>PWRZ01000152.1 GCA_003563385.1 Syntrophomonadaceae bacterium | reverse complement strand
AGGTAGGCACCTCGGGGAAAGCGGTCAAGCCCAGGCTTTACGTGGCCATCGGCATTTCCGGGGCTTTCCAGCACCTGGCCGGGATCAAGGGGGCCAAAACGGTGGTGGCCATAAACAAGGACCCCAACGCCCCCATTTTTTCGGCAGCCGACTACGGCATCGTCGATGACCTTTTCAAAGTTGTTCCCCTGCTCACGGAAAAGCTGGGCCAGATGCTCAAATGAGAGGCTGCCTGAAGAGGCGTACATTTACTGCCCCCGGTGCGGGCGCACAGGTGGTTCCTTAAGTACCGGCAGCAGTTAAGCCGCTAAAATCCCTCTGCCGGAGGTCGAGTATGGGCATTAAAACGAAGACAGGAGTATATGTGTGTCACTGCGGCAGCAATATCGCCGCAACTGTTGATGTTGAAGATGTTACCACTTTTGCTGCCCGGCTGCCGCATGTCAAAACGGCCCGGCACTACCCGTACATGTGCTCCGATCCGGGCCAGGGACTTATCAGGCAGGATATCCGCGATAAAGGGCTTAACCGCATCGTGGTGGCTGCCTGCTCTCCCCGCATTCACGAGAATACATTTCGCCGCACCCTGGAGGAAGCGGGACTTAATCCTTACTGCCTGGAAATGGCCAATATCAGGGAGCAGTGCTCCTGGGTCCACGGGGACCGCTCCGGGGCCACGGCCAAGGCCCGCAAGACGGTAGCAGCAGCCGCAGCGAGGGCCCGGCTGCTGGAGCCGCTGCAGCAAAAAGAGGTGCCGGTGGAGCCGGCCGTACTCGTTTTGGGAGGCGGGATTGCCGGTATACAGTGCGCCCTTGACGTTGCCGGTGCCGGCTTTACTGTTTACCTGGTTGAAAAAGAACCTTCTATCGGCGGGAGGATGGCCCAGCTGGATAAAACCTTTCCCACGCTGGACTGTTCGGCCTGTATCCTCACTCCCAGGATGGTTGACGCCGCCGCCCACCCGCGTATAGAGCTGCTCTCCTATTCATGCCTGGAAGAAGTGTCCGGTTATGCCGGTAACTTTTCTGTTAGGGTGCGTAAAAAGGCCCGTTACGTTGATGCGGACCGCTGTACCGGCTGCGGGGACTGCGCCAGGGAATGCCGCCTGGCCGGGCGCGTTCCCAGTAGCTTTGACCTGGGATTGGGCAGGAGGTCGGCCATATACCGGCCTTTTCCACAGGCCGTACCGGCACACTATACCATAGACCGGCAGCGCTGCCTCTTTTTGACGAAGGGCCGCTGTGGAGATGCTCCCCCGTGCGTACAGGTATGCTCCCCGGGGGCCATTGATTTTGAACAGCGGGACGAGGTAGTGGAGCTCAAGGTGGGGGCCATTGTCGTGGCTACGGGCTGCGATCTTTTCGACCCTTCCCGGAAGCCCGAGTACGGCTACCGGGATTACAACAATGTTATCACCGCTATGGAGTTGGAGCGCCTGCTTTCGGCAAGCGGCCCCACGGAAGGCAGTGTCGTCCTCGGGGAAGGGGAGGATGCTTCCGTCCCCCGGGATATCGCTTTTATCAAGTGCGTTGGTTCGCGGGACAAAAGTGCCGGCAGCGAGCACTGTTCAAAGGTGTGCTGCATGTACACCGCCAAGCTGGCGCACCTGTTGGGCGAAAAGGTGCCCGGTGCCAGCATAAGGGTCTATTATATGGACGTGCGCGCCTCCGGCAAGGGTTACGAGGAATTTTATGACCGCGTGCGCCGTGAAGGGGTGCGCTATATCAGGGGCAGCCCCTCGGAGATTTTTCAGAGAGGCTCAAGGCTGGTTGTAAAAGTTGAGGACACGCTTGCTTCCACTCCCCTGGAAGACGAAGTGGACATGGTGGTGCTGGCGGTGGGGCTGGAGGCCCGCGGCGATGCCGGGCGCATTGTGGACATGCTGCGCCTGTCAAGGTCTGCCGACGGCTTTTTCCTGGAAGCCCACCCCAAGCTTGCCCCGGTAGACACCGCCGTGGACGGGATTTACCTGGCCGGTGCCTGCCAGGCCCCCAAAGACATACCGGATACCGTCGCCCAGGCCAAGGCGGCGGCGGCTTCGGCCCTGGGCCTTCTTTCGGCGGGCAGGATTAAAGTGGGTGCAGAGGTATGCGTTGTTAACGAAGAGACCTGCCGCGGATGCGGTTACTGTGTCCAGATATGTCCTTACGGTGCCGTGGAGCTGGCTTTTTCGGAAAGATACTCCCACGAAACAGCCCTTGTGAACGAAGTTCTATGTAAGGGATGCGGCGCCTGTGCAGCGGCCTGTTTCTCCGGTTCCATGCAGCAGAGATCTTTCCGGGACGAGCACATTCTTTCCCAGGTTGCCGTTTTGGGTTCGAAAGGAAAGGGTGATCAGGTCTAGATGGAGGAGCGCTTTGAGCCCAATATTGTCGCTTTCCTGTGCAATTGGTGTTCTTACGCCGGCGCCGACCTCGCCGGGACAAGCAGGATGCAGTATCCTCCCAACGTGCACATAGTAAGGGTGATGTGCACGGGAAGGATAAACCCCCTTTTTGTGGTCAATGCTTTCCAGCAGGGCGCTGACGGGGTCCTGGTCTCGGGATGTCACCCCGGTGAGTGCCACTACCGGGAAGGGAACTACCATGCCCGGAGAAGGTTTACCCTCCTGCGCGAACTGCTCGTTTTCACCGGTGTGGACCGGCGCCGTTTTAACATGAGCTGGGTTTCCGCTTCTGAAGGGGCAAAATGGAGGGAAGTTGTGCGGGAAGCTGTAGAGATGGCCAGGGAGGCCGGACCTTTTGAACAGTTCCGCAGGGAAATGATCGGCTGGTAAAGGGAGATGAAAGCGGTGGACCTGGAAAAGTTAAGGGCAGCGGCCGGAAATGTTTTATCCCGTGACGATATAGGATATCTTATCGGCTGGGGGGTCGGCTCGTACGGGTTTCGCACCGCCCCCCTGTTCTTGCGTGATGCGGGGGAGGTGCACAGGCTTACTTTTTCGCCCCTGTGCGGAAGCAATCTGGCCGTTTTCCTGACCATGGAGTATGATGTTGCCGCGCCGGCAAAGGGCGCCGCCGCTAAAGAGAGGATAGCGGTCATGGTGAAGGGTTGTGACAGCCGCGCCGTTGTGCAGCAGATCGTCGAGCGGGGTGTGGACAGGGAAAGGCTGTTCCTGGTCGGCTGTCCCTGTGAGGGAGTTGTCGACCCGGGGAAGGTGGAAAAGAAGTTCCCCGGCACGGTTGAACCGGTACGTGCCGGGTGGGAAAACGGGGCGGTGGTCTTTTGGACAGGCGGACAAAAAGTGACTCTTCCCGGTGAAGAAGTGCTGTCGGCCGGGTGCCTGGACTGCAGCCACCCCAACCCGGTGCTAGCTGACATAATGCCCTGTGAAGAAGTCAAGCTGCGCCGGCTTGCTGCCCGCGAGGATGTCTCCATGTTTGAGCAGAAATCCTCCGCGGACCGCTGGCTGTACTGGAAGAGAATTTTTAACACGTGCATAAGGTGCTATGCCTGCCGTAATGCCTGTCCCCTGTGCTACTGCAGTGACTGCCTGCTGGAGAGGCTCAGCCCGGCGTGGCTTTTCCGCTCTGTTAACCTATCAGAGAATGCCGCCTTTCACCTGGCGCGCGCCTTTCACCTGGCCGGGCGCTGCGTGGAATGCGGGGCCTGTGAGAGGGCCTGCCCGGTGGAAGTTCCTTTAATGCTGCTGAACCGGAAACTGGCCCGGGAGGTCTATGAGCGGTACGGCTTCCAGCCCGGCCTGGACCCGGATTCGCCGCCTTTCCAGGCCGCATTCAGGCCTGATGACAGCGAAGAATTTATCCTGTAGGCAGCGCCCCCCTGCCCTGCCGGGAGCCCTGTGGAGCTGTTTTTACCCTTTCCCACTGGCGGTGCCCCGTTCAGCGGCGAAGCTGCCAGGGATATTCCCGGAGCTTTTGTCCAATAATAAATATGTTTGACGGCCTTGAATTAAAGCCCGGGAAGGCCTATACTGTTATTATGATGGAAAAGGGAAGTGGTATGCAGTGGAAAAGTACGGGCTGGTTACAGATCTGGTTGCCGGTGACAGGGCCATGGTGAAAGTGCGCCGCCATCTCTCCTGCGGGAGCTGCGGCCGCTGCGGCGGGTTTTTCGGTGACCCGGAGAAAAACCTGGACGAAGAGGTGGAGGTCATCAATTCCATCGGGGCCAGGGCGGGAGATCTTGTGCGCATGGAATCGAACTACAGCGAGATGCTCCTGGCCGCTTTTCTCCTTTACATTACCCCCCTCCTGGGGCTGCTGGCGGGCCTGTTTGCCGGTCGCAGCTGGGCTATCAGCAGGGGGCTGGCCGGCAGCCCGGATATATGGGGCCTCGTTTCGGGCCTGGTACTGATGGCAGCTGTTTTTGTGTTTCTGCGCAGGCAGGAACGACGACTGGACAGGGGCAGCCGCTTCAAGGCCAAGATTACCGCCGTGGTCACCGAGGAAGACATTCCTGAAGATATGCGCCTGGACGGTCCTTCCACGCCCGGCGGTGAATAATGTTGCAATACGGCAACATTTGTGTTAAAATACCTTCTAAAATTGAATCAATACCTCATCTCTAAACCTGAGGTGGGGTAGAGGTGCGGATGGCAATAAGTATGCCCGCTGAGAACGGGAACCCCATGAAGCGGGCTGAAAGGTGCTGCCGCCGAAGCTTTTGGACCTACCCACGGCCAATAGCTGGTCTGTCAGTGAATAACTGCCGGACTGTCACCGGGTAAAAGGCCCTGTTTCCCGGTGGAGCGCTATCTCACTAAGGGCAGTTGAGGGTTTGCGTGGGCTGTTCTAAAACGGCCGGCGGGTAAACCTGTCGGCCGTTTTTCTATTAGCGGCACTGATAACATTATCGCTGGAGGTTGCAGGATGTTGACAGGAACAATGCAGGTTAACAGCAGGCAACACCTTGAAGTAGGCGGGTGCGATACGGTTGAACTGGCAAGGGAGTTCGGCACGCCGCTTTATGTCATGGACGAAGAGCTGATCCGGCAGAACTGCCGTTCCTATGTTCAGGCCCTCAAAGATAACTACCCGCGGGGCAGGATAATTTATGCCGGCAAGGCTTTCCTGGTACTGGCCATGGCGCGGCTTGTAGAGGAAGAAGGTCTCGGCCTCGACATAGTTTCCGGCGGCGAGCTGTATACCGCTTTGAAGGCGGGCTTTCCCCCCGGGCGGCTTTATTTTCACGGCAGTAACAAGACCACCGGGGAGCTCCTCGATGCCCTGCAGTCCGGTACAGGCAGGATTGTCGTAGACAGCTTCATGGAGCTGGAAGAGCTGATCGAGCTGTCCGGCCGCTGCGGTACGCACGAGACAGGAATTATGCTCAGGATAAGACCGGGGGTGGAGGCGCATACCCATGGCTATATCCAGACGGGAAAGGAAGACTCCAAGTTTGGGTTCGGCCTTCACGACGGCAGCGCCATGAGGGCGGTAAAGAAAGCCCTTCGTGCCGGTAACGGCCTTGCCTTGAAGGGCTTTCACTGCCATATCGGTTCACAAATATTGCAGCTTGAACCTTTCCGCCTGGCGGCGGAGGTAATGGTCAATTTTATGGCCGCTGTCAGGGATGAAACCGGTTTCGTTGCCGGGGAGCTGGACCTGGGAGGCGGCCTGGGAATACGTTACCAGCCCGGCGACAATCCTCCTTCAATCAAGGCTTTTGTTGAAAGTATCGCCGACGCGGTAAAGGATACCGCCCGGAGGGTTGACATAGCGCTGCCGGAGTTGATGCTGGAGCCGGGCCGCTCCATTACCGGTGAGGCCGGTATAACCCTTTACCGCGTCGGCGTCATTAAAGACATACCCGCTATCCGGCGTTATGTGTCGGTTGACGGGGGGATGACCGATAATATCCGCCCGGCCCTCTACCAGGCACGCTACGAGGCCATACTGGCCAACAGGGCGGCGGAAGCGGCCGGTGAAAAGGTTACCATTGCCGGAAAGGCCTGCGAATCGGGCGATATTTTGATAGAAGAAGCTGCCCTTCCAGCGGTGCAGAAAGGCGACCTGGTCGCTGTTTTCAGCACCGGGGCGTACTGCTATTCCATGGCCAGCAATTACAACCGCAACCCTCGGCCGGCAGTTGTTTTCGTCCGCGGCGGACGTCCGAAGCTGGTTGTGCGCCGGGAAAGCTACGAGCATATTATCGCCCTTGACGAGCTGTAAAAAAAGCAGGCCGGGCGCTGAAGAAGCGGCCAGTTTTTTAGGGTTGGCTGCCGGCATAGCTGGAAGTGGGAGGTGGTTTTTTTGGACTTTACAAAGATGCACGGGCTCGGAAATGACTTCATTATCGTCAACAATATTGAACGCCGCCTGGCTGACAGCTATTTTGCCTCTGCGGCACCGGCGCTCTGCCGCAGGCGTTTTGGCATTGGTGCCGACGGTCTGGTAGTCCTGGACCCCTCGGGGCACGCCTCTTTCGCCATGAGAATTTTTAACCCGGACGGCAGCGAGGCGGAAATGTGCGGAAACGCTATACGCTGCCTGGCCAGGTATGTCTTTGAGAGAGGATTTATAAAGGAGCGCACTTTCAGCTTTGAGACAGGTGCGGGGATAAGAGAAGTAACCGTGTTGCTGGAAGGCCCTGATGTTAGAGCGGTGACGGTCGACATGGGCAGACCCTTTTTGGAAAGCGGGGATATCCCCGTTGCCGGCCCGCCGCGGCGGGTAATCGAGGAGAAGCTGGCCGTCAACGGGGATGAGCTCGTTTTCACGGCCGTGGGCATGGGCAACCCTCACTGCGTCATTTTCCTTCCCTCGCTGGAGCAGGAACAGTGTCAAAAATGGGGAGCGCTGATTGAAAAAAACCTTCTTTTCCCCGGCAGGACCAATGTCGAGTTTGTGGAACTGTTAAGCCCGCAGGAAATAAAGGTCGAGGTTTGGGAAAGAGGTGCCGGCAGGACGCTGGCCTGCGGCACGGGGGCCTGCGCCGCCGTGGTGGCCGGGGTTTTGACAGGGCGCCTCCGTGAAAAGGTAAAGGTGCACCTTCCGGGAGGCTCTTTACAGGTGGATTGGCGTGAAAGAGAGAAGGTTTTCATGGAGGGGCCGGCCGTAGAGGTGTTCAGCGGTACTGCCGGGCATATAATTACTAGAGAGGAGGCGGGATACTGAAAATGAAGCAGAGTGCCGACAGAGTACAGATGCTGCCTCGCTACCTGTTTGCCGAAATTGACAAAAAGGTAAGGGAGGCCCAGGAAAAAGGTGTCGATGTGATCAAGCTGGGGATAGGGGATCCCGACTCGCCCACTCCCGGTTATATTGTCAAGAGAATGCAGGAAGAGGTGGCCAGCCCGCGCAATCACTGCTATCCGCCCGACGAGGGGTTGAAGGAATTTAAGGAGGCCGTGGCGGGTTATTACAAGTGGCGCCACGGCGTGGAGCTGGACCCGCACAAAGAGGTGCTGCCCCTGATTGGTTCAAAAGAGGGCATAGCACATATTTCGTTCTGTTTTACCAATCCCGGGGACGTTAACCTGGTGCCCGACCCCGGTTACCCGGTTTACGGTATCGGGACGATGCTGGCCGGGGGGGCTGCCTGGAGGATGCCGCTGTTAAAAGAAAACGGCTTCCGGCCTGATTTCAGTTCTGTGCCCGCAGAAACGGCACACCGGGCCAAGCTCATGTTTTTAAACTACCCCAACAATCCGACCGGGGCGGCGGCCGGGAGAGATTTCTTTGAAGAAGCGGTTGACTTTGCCCGGGAATACGGGATCATTATCTGCCACGACGCTGCTTACAGCGAGCTCGCTTTTGACGACTACAGGCCGTTGAGCTTTCTGGAAGCGGACGGCGCCGTCCATACCGGCATTGAATTCGGCTCCCTGTCCAAGACGTTTAACATGACCGGGTGGCGCATCGGCTATGCCGTGGGCAGCAGCGAAGTGGTGGAAACTCTTTATCGCCTCAAGACGAACCTGGACTCGGGCCTGTTTAAGGCCGTACAGTATGCCGGCGTAGAGGCGCTTACAAACCCGCTCATGGAGTCCTTTGTAGGGGATCTTCGCCGCATGTACCAGCGGAGGAGGGACGTGGTTGTCGGGGCGCTGCGGGAAATGGGCTGGCCCATTGAACCTCCCCGGGCAACATTCTACGTATGGGCACCGGTTCCCGAAGGCTTTACTTCCGGCCAGTTCGTCACCCACCTGCTGGAAAAAACGGGGGTCGTCGTAACGCCCGGCAGGGGATTTGGTGAATACGGGGAAGGTTATTTCCGCATAGCACTTACCGTTGACGAAAGCAGGCTTGCAGAGGCCATGGAGCGTATCAAGGGGGCAGTTCAATATTATTAATATAGGGGGAGATATTCAATGCCCGGTTACAATGTTGCCATAGTTGGTGTTACCGGTAATGTCGGCCAGGTCCTTATCGACGTGCTCCTGGAACGAAAATTTCCGGTAAAGGGGTGGAAACTTCTCGCTTCGGCGCGTTCCGCCGATAAAAAGATGGACATTGAGGGGCGCAGTTATCCCGTAGAAGAGGCCAGGCCCGAAGCGTTCGAAGGCGTTGACTTTGCTTTTTTCAGTGCCGGAGGCGACATCAGCAAACAGCTCGCTCCTGAGGCGGTCAAGAAGGGTGCTGTGGTTGTAGACAACAGCAGCGCTTTTCGGATGGACCCCCAGGTTCCCCTTATTGTCCCCGAGGTTAACCCGGAGGCTGTTCGCGGACACAATGGACTGATAGCCAACCCGAACTGCTCTACTATCCAGATGGTCGTTGTTTTGAAGCCCCTCCATGATGCCGCCGGCCTGAAAAGAGTTGTAGTGGCCACCTACCAGTCCGTCTCCGGTGCCGGAAAAGAGGCCGTAGACGAGCTGGAAGCGCAGAGCCGCGCGGTGCTCAACAATGAAGAGGTATCCAGGGAGGTAATACCCTACAAGGGGGCCCCCAGGCATCACCAGATAGCCTTCAATATGGTCCCCCACATCGATGTGTTCGAGGAAGACGACTATACCAAGGAAGAAATGAAGATGATCCGCGAGACCCGCAAAATCATGGGGCTGCCCGACCTTCCCGTAACGGCAACTACGGTGAGAGTGCCCGTTTTTAACGGCCATTCCGAGGCCGTCAATGTAGAGCTGCATTCGCCGCTGGCCGCGGAAAAGGCACGCCAGATCCTGGCACAGGCTCCCGGCGTGGAAGTGATCGACGACCCGGGCCAGCTTCTTTACCCCATGCCCGTCGACACGGAGGGCAGGGACGAGGTATTTGTAGGGCGGGTCAGGGTCGACCGCTCCGTCAGCAACGGCCTTAACCTCTGGGTTGTCGCCGACAATATCCGCAAAGGGGCGGCCACCAATTCCATACAGATAGCAGAGCTGCTGCTTTAGCGGTGGCGGCGGCAGGCGCCGCCGTGCGCCTGGTGCCCTGTGCGGCAGGCCATTATTTAATTAATTATACCTGGGGTGAGGAAATGAAAATTCTAGTGCAGAAATACGGGGGCACGTCGGTGTCCACTCTTGAAAAAAGAGAGCTTGTTGCCCAGCGGATCAGTGACGCAATGGACGAAGGCTTCAGGGTTGTGGTAGTCGTCTCGGCCATGGGAAGGAAAGGTGACCCTTATGCTACTGATACGCTTAAATCGCTGCCGCTGGAGGTCTACCCAGATACCAGCCTCAGGGAGCTGGATCTGGTGATGTCCTGCGGGGAAACCATCTCTGCCGTTGTCATGGCGGCAACGCTCTGCCGGCGGGGGACTAAGTCGAGTGCTTTTACGGGGGCGCAGGCGGGGTTTCTTACCGACGGCCATTACAGTGAAGCGGAGGTCATAGACTGCCAGCCGTCAAAGTTAAAAGAGGCGCTGCAAAGGGGCGATGTCCCCGTCGTGGCCGGGTTTCAAGGTGTCGATGCCGATGGAGAAGTAAACACGCTCGGAAGGGGCGGCAGCGATACAACGGCGGTAATACTGGGTGCAGCCCTGGAGGCCGAAAAAGTAGAAATATTCACCGACGTTTCGGGCATAATGACCGCCGACCCCGGCATACTTAAGGAAGCGAGAATAATACAGCATATAACTTACGGGGAGGTCTGCCAGCTTGCCTATGAAGGCGCCAAGGTAATACACCCGCGCGCCGTGGAAGTAGCCATGAGAAACAACGTCGATGTAGTGGTAAAAAACCTCGAGGAACCGGAGCGGGGAACCCTGATAACGGGAGAGGCTTCCATGAAAGAAGGTAATTACAGCACGCGCGGCCGCAGGGCTGTTACCGGCATTGCCCATTCTATGGAACTGGTCCAGTTTCTGATTGAATTCGACAGCCCCGACAAAAACAGGGAGCTGGAGATATTCGAGCGTATCGGGGAGGCGGGGGTGAACATTGACCTGATCAGTGTTTTTCCCCTATTGAAGGCCTTTACCGTAAAGGAAGAATACAGCGGCAAAGTGGCCGACATACTGGACAGGCTGGGCACGCCCTACAAGATGGAAAAGGGCTGTGCCAAGGTTTCGGTGGTCGGTGTGAGCATGCACAGCATCCCCGGCGTCATGGCCCGGGTGGTAAAGGCGCTTAACGAGCAGGGCATCGAAATTAAGCAGACCGGTGACTCAAACATTACCATATCGCTGCTGATCAGGCAGGACGACCTGCGTGAAGCTGTTAAGACCCTCCATGAAAATTTCTACCTGGGTAAAGACAGCTGAAGCATGGAGCAGGCAGCGGCTGTAAAACGTTCTTGACACCAGTGCAGCGGAGAGTGTAAAATATCAGCTAACAGGTAAGAGGGTAAAGTCTATGAAGGGGATGAGTAACCGGTCTGTAAGGACTGCAGAGAGCCGGGGGTTGCTGAAACCCGGTGTCCTCAGCCGGCCAAATACACCCCGGAGAAGCAAACCGAAAGCGCGCTTTTATTAAAGCGGGCCAGTAGGCTTTGACAGGAGCTCCCGCTGTTAAAAGGGAGGGGGTATCGGACCGGAAAACCGGTCAGTGCCTTCTTAAAGAGAGGGGCCTCGGGCTGAGGCTCAATTAGGGTGGTACCGCGAGAAGCTGGAGCTTCCGTCCCTGCAGGGATGGAAGCTTTTTTTGGCTGGCAGCAAAATATTACTGCAACAAGGAGGAGAAGATCATTGATTGTGGTCATGAATCCAGGCGTCAGCAAAGAGGAGATCGAGGAGGTTGAAAAAAGGCTGAAGAACCTTGGATTTGGCGTGCACCGCTCTACAGGGGAAAACCGCACCATTATCGGTGCTATAGGGGCTCCCAAGGAGGACGCCAGGGACGCCCTGCAGGTTATGCCTTCCGTGGAGAAGGTAGTGATTATATCACAGCCGTTTAAGATGGTGAGCAGGGAATTCAAGCAGGAAAGGACATCTTTCAATGTCGGTGGAGTGGAAATAGGGGGCCAGGGGGTTGTGCTCATGGCCGGCCCCTGCGCGGTGGAAGGAAGAGATGCCTACCTGGAGGCCGCCGAGGCGGTCAAAAAAGCGGGCGCCCAAATTTTAAGAGGCGGTGCCTACAAGCCGCGCACTTCTCCGTACAGCTTCCAGGGGCTGGAAGAAGAGGGGCTGAAGATCATGGCCGAGGCCCGCGAAAAGACGGGTATGCCTTTTATCACCGAAGTCCTGGACCAGCACTCCGTGGAAGTTGTCGCCCAATATGCCGATATTGTCCAGGTAGGCACCCGCAACATGCAGAATTTCAAACTGCTGCGGGAGCTCGGTTTTATTGACAGGCCCGTTCTTGTTAAAAGGGGGATGTCCGCTACTATAGAGGAGTGGTTGATGGCGGCGGAGTATATCGTCAGCGGCGGTAATTCCATGGTCATCCTTTGCGAGAGAGGGATCAGGACGTTTGAAACCTATACCCGCAATACCCTCGATATAAGCGCCGTTCCCATAGCAAAAGAGCTCAGCCACCTCCCTGTATTTGTGGACCCCAGCCACGGCACCGGGAACTGGCGCTGGGTGGCGCCGATGAGCCTTGCCGCGGTGGCTGCCGGTGCCGACGGCCTGCTGGTGGAGGTGCACCCGCGTCCCACGGAAGCCCTTTCGGACGGCGCACAGTCGCTGACGCCGGAAAAGTTTCAGCAGATGATCGAACTGGTGGAAAAGGTGGCGCAGAGCATTGACCGATCCCTGCAGCCCGCTGTTTAAAAAGAGCTGCATCATTGGACTGGGGCTGATGGGAGGCTCACTGGGCATGGCCCTGGGCCGGTACGCCATCTCCGCTGAGCGGTGGGGGTATGACATTGACAGTCGGGCCATGAGCGAAGCCCGGGAGAGGGGAGCGGTGGACAGGACGGCCCCGTTGGATGAGGCCCTTGAAGGTGCCGATCTGGTAGTTCTTTCCCTGCCTATAAGGGAAACGATATCGCTGCTTAAGAAAATAGCCCCACTGCTGAGCGAGGGGGCAATAGTTACCGACGTGGGCAGCAGCAAGAGGGAAATTGTGCAGGTTATGGATGCAGTTTTGCCTTTCGGAGTGATGGGGCTGGGCGGACATCCCATGGCCGGCTCGGAGCGGTCCGGGATAACGGCTGCGGACCCCCTGCTGCTGGAAAACGCCATCTATGTCCTTACACCGACGGAAAATACACCCCACCGGGCCGTGGAAACCCTGCGCAAAGCAATCCTGTCCATGAAAGCGATCCCCGTGGTGCTCGAACCGGATGAACATGACAGGCTGGTGGCCCTTGTCAGCCACCTCCCCCACCTTGCCGCCGTGGCCCTGGTTAACGCAGTCAAAAACTGCGGCGAGAAAGAAGAGCTGCTCCTGACACTGGCCGGGGGAGGTTTCAGGGACACTACCCGCATTACCATGGGCGAACCATCCGTTTGGTACGATATTTTTGTCAGCAATAAAGAGCACCTGCGGGCCTCCCTGGAGAAGCTCTTGCGGGAGATAGAGTTGCTGGTGGATACAATTGAGCGCGGAGATGAAAATAGGGCCAAGGACAATCTCCGCCAGGCGGCCCGGTTCAGGCGCTCCATCCCTTACCGTGGCCGGGGATTCCTCCCGGAGGTGTACGAGCTCATAATCCTGATAGCTGATGTCCCCGGTGTGCTCGGGAAAGTGGCTTCCCTCGTTGGCGAAGCGGGGTTAAACATAAGCGAGATCGAGATTCTGAGGGTCCGGGAAGAAGAAGGCGGGAGCATACGGATAGGGTTCAGCAGCCCTGCCGAAAGGGAAAAGGCCCTGGAGATACTCACCGCCAGGGGATACCGCGCCTGGAAAAGGGGCTGAACGGGGAGTATGCTGCCGGCGGCTTGACGGACGGGGCCGGAGAGTTGCGGCGAAACGGAAGGCCGCCTGGCGACGGATCTATTAAGGATAAGGAGGGGCCGCAATAATGGATATCACTATCGAGCCCAGGGGGGGCTTCAAGGGGCAGGTCAAAGTGCCGGGTGACAAATCCATTTCCCACCGCGCTTTGATACTGTCTTCTCTCGTCGAAGGTACAGTGGAGATAGAAGGGCTGCTTAAAGCGGATGATCCCCTTTCGACCCTTCACTGCCTGAAAAGTCTTGGTGTGGATATTGCAGAGGACAAGGGGGGACAGAAAGTAATTTTAAAAGGGGTGGGGCTGCATAATTATATAGAGCCGGGTGATATTCTCGATGCCGGAAATTCCGGGACTACGGCTCGCCTTCTCTTGGGGGTGCTTGCCGGGCAACCCATTTTTACTGTGCTTACCGGTGACCGCTCTCTAAGGAAAAGGCCCATGGGAAGGGTCAGCGAGCCCTTAAAGATGATGGGCGCTCAAATTGACGGCCGTGCCGGTGGTACACTGCTCCCCTTCAGCGTGCGTGGAACAAAGTTAAAGCCCCTTCACTATGTTATGCCTGTTGCCAGTGCGCAGGTAAAATCGGCCATACTGCTGGCTTCCCTCTACACGCAAGGCAATACCGTGATTGCCGAAGACATACCATCCCGTGATCACACCGAGAGGATGCTTCTCTACCTGGGGGCGCGGATATCCCGGGAAAGAGAAGGAAAAGTGGTCATTGAAAATCCCTTTAGGATGGCCGCAGAAAGCATCAGGGTCCCCGGGGACATCTCATCGGCCGCTTTTTTTCTCGTAGCGGCCGCCCTTTCCCACGGCGGGGAGCTTGTAATTGAAGAAGTGGGCATTAATCCAACCAGGACTGGAATACTAAATATACTGCTGCAGATGGGAGCCAGGGTAGAGATATTCAATCAAAGGGAATACAACCTGGAACCGGTTGCCGATCTTTATGTCAAGGGAGGCGTTCCTTTAAAAGGGGTGGAGATTACCGCAGAAGTGATCCCCAGCCTGGTAGACGAGATACCGGTTCTGGCCGTGGCGGCCCTCTTTGCCGAAGGTGAAACTGTTATCAGGGGAGCCGGCGAGCTTCGCGTTAAAGAAACAGACCGCCTGCAGGCATTGAGCTCGGAGTTGGGAAAGATGGGCGGGAAAATAAAGGAGATGCCCGACGGCCTGGTTATCCAGGGCGGTGCCCATGTTTGCGGGGCCCGCTGCCAGAGCCACGGGGACCACCGCATTGCCATGGCCCTGGCTGTTGCCGCTCTCTATGCGCGGGGTGAGACAGTTATAGAAGGGGTTGATGCCGTTCCCGTTTCTTTCCCCGGTTTTTTTGAGATGCTCGACCAGTTGAGCTGTTGATGGAAGTGGAGGCAAAAACAGATTCTTTTTGTCCCCGTGGCGCAGCGGTAGATGGAGTATCAATATTGGCGTGAGCTCAAATTGTTTAACAGGTAAGAAAATTATGCTAAATTAAAAGGGTTTTATTTATAAAAGCAGAATAATGTTAAGATGCCCGTATTTTGATGTTTAGAGCTGCGGAAAGCTTGGGAGGGGTCTCTCTTGCAGAGACAAACTGTTTGCACTGTTTTCATGTCTTTGCTCCTGGTGGGGCTGGGGTTTCTACTGGGCCAGTACTACGCGATATCGCGGGGTATGTTATGGGAAGCAGTCAGCTATTCCCCCGCGGCCCCGAAGTTTTCTGCTGATCAGAAAGAAGAGGCTGCATGGGGTGGTGGAGATATGTTTATGGGTGATACCCTGGTCGGTCCCCGAATCGATGAACAAACCGGCGACCTTCAACTACCCTCCCGGGTGGATGACCTGCACATGGATAAGCTGTTAACCGGGGAAGAGGCACTGGAACATTCCCGCAAGATTTTTGGGGCCGAAGCGCCGATCAGGAAAGCGTTTGTACCGTATTACAGCAGCGGTGATGCACAGGGGATTGTATGGATACTAAAGCTGGAGAGTGCCTGTAAGGCCCGGCAGCATGTCGATATAATTAACAGCTATATCAAGGAGAGCGAGACTTTTACACCATGCGGCTCTTTTTTTCTGCAGAACGTAGAGGTGCACCACGTGGAAGGTCTCAATTTTAATAATTACTACTACAGTAAGGACAACTACATATACTGGATTTCCCTGGCAGCGGGTGACCCGGTTCCCCTGTTTTTAAAGTTTTACGAGAAATTTTAACTGCAACCGGAAAGGCGTGGGAGAGTAGAGCATGTTTAGACCTGTAGTCGATCTGCAGTTTCTTTATCCCCCTCTTTTTTATCGTTACTTGCAGAGAGATGAGGGGGTTGTTGATTTTTATAGCGGAGATTTTGCTGACAATAATACTTTTATTCGGAGAAACAGGCACCTGGAAGGGCTCTCTTTTTCCCGGGCGCCGCGGAATATAGTTCGTGAGATAAACCGCTTTCCGGATGAAAATGGCCGCCGGGCACTGGAGGATAAAATAGCCGGGAAGGAGACAGTTTTTGTTATCACCGGGCAGCAGCCGAGTGTACTGGGAGGGCCGCTTTATGTGGTTTACAAGGCCTTAACGGTGATCAAGCTGGCGCGTGAGATGGAAAGAGTGCTCGGGAGGCCTGTGCAGCCTCTTTTTTGGGTAGCCGGCGAAGATCATAACATATTTGAAATGACCAGGATATTTGTTCCGGCCATGCCGCGTGGGGGGGAAGCGAGAAGGGTGCGCCTGTCCGTTCCTTATTTCGGGCCCCCTGCAGGCAGGATCAAGCTGAGGCCCAGGGCCTTGGAGAAGCTTTTGGAGCGCTTTGAACAGCTCGCCCCGGAAGGTGAACATAAGGCCGCGTTGATGTCCCTGCTCAAAGAGAAGGCGCTGCTGTCCGGGAACTTGTGCGAATGGTTTATAAATGTGATGTCCCCTCTTTTCAGCAGCCTGGGACTGGTTTTTTTCGATCCTTTGCGCGCTTCCGCAGAAGGCCTCTATACTGAAATGCTTCTCAAGGTGGTCGAAGAGGGGGCTCTTATTCACTCCCTTATCAGCCGGGAAGAAGAGAAAATAAAAGCGGCCGGGTTCCCACTGCAGGTAGAGAGGACTGGACAGGAGTCATTTATCATGATAGTCTGGAAAGGAAGGCGATGTGCCCTCTACAGGGACGGTGATATGTTTTTCACTGCAAAAGGGGAGTTGTCTTTATCAAAAAAGGAACTGCTTGGGCTTATAAGGGAAGAACCGCACCTTTTCAGCCCCAATGTTCTGCTGAGGCCGCTTTTTCAAGACAGCCTTTTCCCCACCCTTTCTTACGTACCCGGGCCTCATGAGCTGGCCTACTTCGCCCAGGTAAGAGGTGTCTATGAAATCTTTGGCCAGGAAATGCCTCCTTTATACCCGCGGGTTGGTGCCACCCTGGTGGAGCCGGAAATAGGAAGGCTCCTGCAGAAGTATAATTTGAGCGCAGAGGAGGCAATGAGGCGCTGTTCCCAAAATGAAGAGAGAAACAGCCCCCGCGGCAGGAAGCTTGTACCTGGAAATATAGTCCGTGAAAACCTCTGGCCCCGGTCCAGGCCCCAGGAAAGGGTTTTCAATATATTTTCATATATTATCAGTTACGGTTTCACTTTCTGGCATCGTTTTTGTGAAGAGTTTCCTTTAGCTGCCGGCCATTATATTTGCCAGTGGGGGAACGGTGAATTAAATGACAGTTGACCTCCTCGTTTTTGGAGCGCATCCGGACGACGTTGAAATCGGGGCCGGCGGTATCCTGGCCGCGCACTCTGTACTCGGTTACAGCTGCGGGATCGTTGATCTGACGGCCGGGGAAATGGCCAGCAACGGCACGGTGGAAGAAAGGCAGCTGGAGGCCGCCGAAGCGGCAAAAATATTGAAATGTGCACTGCGGCGCTGCCTGCACCTGCCCGACGCACACCTTTTTGTAAACAGCGAAAGCCTATATGAAGTGATCGCCGCGCTGCGCTCGTTAAGGCCCAGGATTGTCCTGGCCCCTTTTTTCAGGGATGACCGCCACCCGGACCACAGTACCTGTGGAGAGCTTGTCAGGAGGGCCGCCTACCTGTCCGGGCTGAAGCGCCTGCCGGTTGACGGGGAGCCGTTCAGGCCGCAAAAACTGTATTTCTACCTGCTTTCCACGGAGCAGCCCCCCGACATAATTGTCGATGTTTCCGCCGTCCATAAACAAAAAGAGGAAGCGATCAGGGCTCACCGGACCCAGTTTTTTCACCACAGCAGGGACAAGGCGCAGACACTTGTGAATGACCCCTTCTTCCTGCACTATATACGCAGCCGGGACAGCTACTTCGGTTCCCTGATCGGGGTGCAGTGGGGTGAAGGCCTGCTGGTAAACGAAAGGCCCGCGGTGAGCGATCTTATAAAATGGAGTGGTGAATGACAGTTGAAAGTAGCAATTGTTTGTTTTCCCACGCCCGGCGGCAGCGGGGTGGTTGCAGCAGAACTGGGAAATGAACTGGCCCGGAGAGGACACGAAATACATGTGTTATCTTACCGCGTCCCTTTTCGCATGGATAGTGAGAACAGCAGGATACATTACCACGAGGTCGAGCTGAAAGAATACCCCCTTTTCCCACATCCCCTAATTACAGTGGAAATAACTGCCAGGCTGGTGGAGGTGATCGAGCGGCACTCGCTGGACCTCGTCCATGTCCACTATGCCCTGCCCAATTCTGTTTCCGCACTTCTGGCCCGGGAGATGGCCGGCCGCAGCGTCAAAATTATCACCACCGTTCATGGGACCGATATTACTATCTGGGGGAGAGATAAATCTCTACAGCCTGTTATCCGCTACAGCCTGGAAAAAAGCGACCTTGTTACAGCAGTCTCCGAAAGCCTGCGCCGGGAGGCAGTGGAAATCCTGGGGGTTGAGAAGGAGATCCACACCATCTACAACTTTATTGATACCGGTGTTTACAGGCGCAGCGGGGGCGAAAAGCTGCGACTGAAGCTGGCACCCGGCGGGGAGAAGATCGTCCTTCATGTTTCCAATTTCCGTCCTGTAAAGAGAATCCCGGACCTGCTGCATGCTTTTGCTCTTTTGCAGGAGACAAACAGGGATGTTGTCCTGGCCCTGGCCGGTGACGGGGTGGAAAGAAACAGGGTGGCGGAGCTGTCCGAGAAGCTGGGCCTTAAAGAGAGGGTCAGGTTTCTCGGTATCAGGAAAAACATGGTCCCCCTTTTTTCGGCGGCCGACCTTTTCGTGCTCCCTTCGGAGAAGGAAAGTTTCGGGCTTGCCGCCCTGGAGGCCATGGCCTGCAGCGTCCCGGTGATAGCAACAAATACCGGGGGCCTGCCGGAACTGGTCGATCACGGTCAGAACGGCTTCCTCGTTCCTGTCGGCGACAGGCGGGCCCTGTGCGAAGCGATGAGGGAGCTGCTGGATGACGATTCCCTGCGCGGACGATTTGCCCGTAACTCCAGGGAAAAGGCGAAGCTGTTTTCCTCGGAAGTAATTATACCGCGTTACGAGGCGCTTTACAGGGGCATTTCTTCTCCTCATCAGTTTCGTTGACAGCGCTTCCCCGCCGTGTTAAAATACAATGCACATTTTTGTCGATTCCCGGGGTGATGGGACATGCATGTCATTCCAGCGATAGATTTGTACGAGGGTCGCTGTGTTCGCCTCCTCAGGGGGGATGAAAGAAAAAAAACGGTATACAGCGACAACCCGGCCGAAATGGCGGTGCGTTGGGAGGCCGAGGGGGCTATGCGCCTGCACGTTGTTGACCTGAACGGGGCCTTTCAAGGCCGGCCGGTTAATTCCCGGGCCGTAGCCGCTATTGCGGACCGTGTCAATATACCGGTTCAGCTCGGCGGGGGCATGAGGGACAGGCAGACGGTGGAGAATACCTTTGAGCTGGGTGTGGATAAGGTTATCCTGGGGACGGCGGCAGTAGAGAACGGGGAGCTGGTCAGGGAACTGGTACACAGTTACGGGGAAAAGGTTATTGTCGGTATTGATGCCAGAGACGGCATGGTGGCCGTCAAGGGGTGGGTGCAGGGCTCTGAAAAGGAAGCAGTCCAATTTGCCCTCCAAATGCAGGAGTGCGGGGTAAAGGAAATTATTTATACCGACATTTCCCGTGACGGCACCCTGGAGGGCCCCAACCTGGAAAGCCTGGCCAAAATGGCTGCCGCGCTCAGCATCCCTCTCGTTGCCTCCGGAGGGGTCTCTTCACTGGAAGACCTTTTCAGTATTAAAAAAATGCAGCACATGGGCATCAGTGGGGTTATAGTGGGACAGGCCCTTTATACAGGTAAATTCACCCTGAAGGAGGCTGTCGCCAAAATAGAAAAAAGATGAGCTGCAGCGCGGGGCAGGTCCACCGTGGGCCGAAGGCGGGCCGCTTTAACCCGCCGGGACGGCGCAGCAACCCGCGATGCACGGGGCTGCGGAGGCGGTTTCCTGCCGCCATTTCAGCGAGGGGAAGGAGGCCACTCTTTGAGCAAAAGGATAATACCGTGTCTCGATGTTAAGGACGGTCGCGTGGTAAAGGGTGTTAAATTTGTCCATCTAAAGGATGCCGGTGACCCTGTTGAGCTGGCCCGGTATTATGACAAAAGCGGTGCCGACGAGCTGGTTTTCCTGGACATTACCGCTACACCGGAAAAGAGGGAAACTATGCTCGATATGGCCGCAAGGGTGGCCCGTGAAGTTTCCATACCTTTTATTGTAGGCGGAGGCATCTCGACCGTGGAACAAATGCGCGCTATTACTGGGGCGGGCGCGGACAAGGTTTCCGTAAGCACGGCGGCACTGGAGAACCCCCTCATTATTGAAGAGGCCGCCCGCGAGCTCGGCATCGGATGCATAGTTGTTGCTATCGATGCCTCCTGGAACGGTGAAATGCAGGATTGGGAAGTATATACGCACGGCGGGAGGATGGCGACCGGTATTTCCGCCGTTGACTGGGCGGTGCGGGCGGAACAGCTCGGTGCGGGAGAGATACTGCTCACGAGCATGGACGCCGACGGCGGCAGAGACGGTTACGATATTTTACTGACGATGGCCGTCGCCGAAAAAGTGTCCATCCCCGTTATAGCGTCAGGCGGGGCGGGCAAAATTGAGCACTTTGCCCGGGTCCTTACCGAAGGTGAAGCGGATGCGGCCCTTGCTGCCTCCGTATTTCACTACGGCCATTTTACAGTCGAAGAGGTAAAAAGATACCTGCTTGAGCAGGGCCTGGAGGTAGATTTAAGACCATGAATATTGATGAAGCCCTGTCTTGTATCTCCTTTGACAGGTACGAGCTTATTCCCGCTATTGTGCAGGATGATGACAGCGGCGAGGTGCTGATGCTGGCATACATGAACCGGCATTCTTTGGAAAAAACCCTGCAGACGGGCCGGTCGTGGTTCTGGAGCCGCAGCAGGAATAAGCTGTGGCAAAAGGGAGAGAGCTCCGGGAATATCCAGGCAGTTAAAAGAATACTTTACGACTGCGATGCCGATACCCTTTTAATAAAGGTACACCAGAAAGGACCGGCGTGCCATACCGGGGAGAGGAGCTGTTTTTACCGTTCCCTGCAGCTGACTGGGGGGTTGGGAAATGAAACATACTGAAGGGGCGTGCAGGATGATCACCCCGGGGGAAGTGCCCTTTAACAATATGAAACACCATAAACTGGAATTTTCTCCGGGCACGGTAATTATTTATTACAATCAAATGGGTATATTCCGCATTTTGCTGGCTGAAAAGGGTTCCGAGCCTCTTTTAGGATGCGGAAGCACGGAGGACAGAAAAATGTGGCCGGGGCTGGCAGAGGACCTGCGCAGCTACTTCGCCGGCCGTGAAACGGAGTTTAATTATCCTATTTTAATGGATGGTTATTCTCCATGGGCATTGAAAGTACTCGCCATAACAAAGAGGATACCTTACGGCCGGACGTGTACTTACAGTGAGGTGGCCGAAGAAGCAGGGGCTCCCGGAGGGGCCAGGGCCGTCGGCCAGGCATTGGCGCGTAATAGAACCCCCATTCTTATCCCCTGTCACCGTGTCGTCGGGCAGGGAGGCGAACTGGTGGGATTTAGCTGCGGTCTTCACTGGAAAAGAGAGCTGTTGAAGCTGGAAGGTGTTTTAAAGTAGCGGTTAGGTCTACAGCGAAACTTGCACTGAGCGTTGCCACGGGGACGGTTCGAGCGTCACCGTAGCGAAGCGGAGGCCCGAAGGGAAGACGATGGAACCGTCCCCTGTGGCTAGCGATGTAGCTATGAGAGACAATCTTTCGCTGTAGGGTTAGGCGGTTAAGTTAAAGGAGGGAACCTGGCAGGAGCAGCGGCATGTTTATCCCAAACAGGTCCTGCTTTTGCCGGCAGGTAATGCGCTATCTTACAGCAGGAGAATCACATGGACCGGCGGTTGTGGGCATTATTGAAGGCCTGCCCTCCAACCTTACGCTGGATAAGGGATATATTGACCGTCAGCTGGCCAGGCGCCAGGGAGGTTACGGCCGCGGGGGAAGAATGGCCATAGAAAAAGACCGGGCCCGTTTCCTTTCGGGGGTACGCTTCGGCCGGACCCTGGGCAGCCCCCTGTCCATAATTATTGAGAACAGGGACTGGGTCAACTGGCAGAAGGTAATGTCTGCAGATCCGGGGGATGAAAGCGGTGAAAAAAAAGTGACCAGCCCGCGTCCCGGGCATGCCGACCTGGCCGGCGGCTTGAAATACCTGCATGCCGACCTGCGCAGTGTGCTGGAGAGGGCCAGTGCCCGGGAGACAGCAATGCGTGTGGCCGTGGGTGCTGTTGCCCAGCAGATGTTGGAGCACTTCGGGATCACTGTCCTCGGATACGTGGTTGCGATTGGAGAGATAAGGGCCGCCCCTTTGCCGCCGGGATGGCATATCTGTAATATTAAGGAATCAGCAGGCCGTTCCCCCCTTTACTGCCCCGATGGGGAAGCGGAGAAAAAGATGCTCGACAGTATTGACCGTGCCCGTGAAAACGGTGATACCGTGGGGGGGATTATTGAAGTTCAAGTAGAGGGTGTCCCGCCGGGCCTGGGAAGCTATGTCCACTGGGACAGGCGCCTTGACGGTCGGCTCGCGGCCGCGCTTATGAGTATCCCCGGAATTAAGGCCGTTGAAGTGGGGCTTGGCCTGGAGGCGGCGGCACGACCGGGATCGCGGGTGCACGACCCCATAGAGCTGGGCGAAGAAGGGCTTTTGAAAAGACCCTCCAACAATGCCGGCGGCCTGGAGGGGGGAGTATCCAACGGGCAGCCCATCACCGTGAGGGCGGCCATGAAGCCGATACCGACACTGTTAAACTCACTGCCCAGTGTAGACCTGGAGACGGGGCATACCTGCCTGGCGGAGGTGGAACGCTCCGATGTCTGTGCCGTGCCGGCGGCTTCTGTAGTGGGTGAGGCAGCCGTATCCTGGGAGATAGCCCGGGCCCTGAGGGAAAAATTTTCCGGGGACTCCCTCCAGGAAATGGAAGCCGGTTTTCAGGGTTACCGGAAACTGCTCGAGGGTTACCTGGGGGATATTAAATGCTGAAAGTGGTTTTGCGGGCCGGTCCAAAAAGCTACCCCGTTTACCTGGGGCGCCACCTAATAGAGAAACTGGGTATCATCCTGGCCGGGCACCTGCCGGCCTGTTCCCTGCTCCTGGTCAGCGACAGGAATGTCTGCGCTCACTACGCGGAGGGCTGCCTGCAGTCCTTGAAGCGGGGAGGCTTTGAGCCGCACCTGGAAGTGCTCCATGGAGGGGAAAGTGACAAGTCGCTTGACGTGGCTGCACGTATTTATTCAAAGGCGCTGGCTGCAGGCCTTGACAGGAGGTCCGCCATTGTGGCGCTGGGAGGAGGGGTGGTCGGAGACCTGGCCGGCTTTGTGGCCGCCACTTACCTGCGGGGAATTCCTTACGTGCAGGTGCCCACGACCCTTCTGGCCATGATCGACAGCAGCGTCGGCGGCAAGGTGGCCGTTAACCATCCACTGGCAAAGAACATTATCGGCGCCTTCTACCAGCCGACCGCCGTTTTGAGCGATGTTGCCACCCTTGCCACACTCCCCGGGAGGGAGTTTAAGGCCGGGCTGGCCGAGCTGGTGAAGTACGGTGTTATCTGGGACGGCAGGCTTTTTGAACGGCTGGAGAAAATTTTTTTCAGGAACGGGCATTTTAACAGCAGGGAACTGGTGATGTTAATAGCCGCGTCTGTAGCCATAAAAGGGAAAATAGTTTTCCTTGACGAAAGAGAAGAGGACCTGCGGCGGATATTAAATTTTGGACACACTTTCGGTCACGCCCTTGAGGCAGCTACCGGCTACCGGCACTACCTGCACGGTGAGGCGGTGGCATGCGGTATGGCCATGGCGGCACGGCTTTCTGCCTGCCTGGGTAGATTGGACCGCCCTGCTGAAAAAAGGATTGTCAATATTGTCAAAAAGCTTAACCCTCCAGGACCTCCAGCGGGGCTTACCGTGCATTCTGTAATGAAAGCGCTGCTTTTTGACAAGAAGAAAGAAAGAGAAGAGCTTATTTTTATCCTTCCCGAAGAAATAGGCAGGGTATCAATATACAGATCTCCACCTGAACACCTGGTATCAAGAGTAATAGAAGAATTTTTGGGTGGAGAAATAATACAGCTGTAAAAGAGGGGAAAATAAAGAGCTGGATAATAGATACAAAGAACAAAGCAGGTGTTGTTTAATGAGCAGCGGGACAGAGAAAAGAGTTATTACCCTGGACGATATTCGGAACCATCCTTTTGTCACTGCCTGTATACAAAGGGCCAATGACAACCTGGGCGTGCTCGGGTATACAGAGCACAGCTTCCGCCATACGGGGACGGTTGCCCGCACCGCTTACCGGATAATGTCCGAAATGGGCTATACGGAAAGGGAAGCAGAGCTGGCCGCCATTGCCGGGTACTTGCACGATATCGGCAACGTGGTGGAAAGAAGCCACCATTATTACAGCGGTGCCCTTATCGCCATGAGCGTATTGAGGGAGCTGGGGATGGAAAATGAAGAGATTACGACAATAGCGGCTGCCATTGGCAACCATGACGAGAAAAACGGCCACCCGGTCAGCAATGTATCGGCTGCCGTAATACTGGCCGACAAGGCCGATGTGCACCGCACCAGGGTCCGCAACAGGGATTTTGCCAGGTTTGATATTCACGACCGTGTCAACTACGCTGTCGAGGAGTCCGCGCTGGAGCTGGACCCCGGTGAGAGAACCGTTACCCTGAGGCTGAAAATTGATACTCAGATCAGCAGGGTGATGGAATACTTTGAGATCTTCTTGATCCGCATGATCCTCTGCCGCCGGGCCGCCGATTTCCTGTCAGCCCGGTTTGCCCTTGTCATCAATGAAGTTCAGCTTCTTTAAAGAAAGCCTGAAGGGTCTTAAACGGGCAGCTCCAGCAGGACCGAAGTAAGAAGGACTGTTTTCCCGTGCTGCAGGCACAGCAGGCAGAAACAGGGCGCTGCTGTGCCGGATATTTAAGGAGCAGACAAGTTTGATGTGAAGGAGGATTAATTTGTCAGCCGGAAGAAAAAGTGCCCGGAGAGGTTTTGTTATTTTTATTGTTATTACGGTGGTCCTGGTGGCTGCTTCAGCCGGGTTCCTATTCAACTGGGAGCGCTACCTGCGAAAGGGATTGGACCTGGAAGGAGGAGTCTACGTCCTTTTGGAGGCCACAACGACCGGTGATGCAGAGCATGATCACGATGCCATCCAGAGGGCCATGAGCATAATACGCAACAGGATAGACGAGCTGGGAGTAGTGGAGCCGATCCTGCAGCGCGAGGGGGAGAGGCGTATACGCATAGAGCTGCCCGGCATAGAAGACCAGGCCCAGGCTATGGAGACTATCGGCAGGACCGCCATGCTAAATTTTGTCAGTCCTGAAGGAGATATTCTGCTCACCGGCGCAAACTTGAGGACTGCCCGTTTTACCTACGGACAGTACAACGAGCCCGTCGTTGCCCTTGAGTTTGATGCCGAGGGCCGGGAGTTGTTTGCCCTTGCTACGGAAGAGCATCTCGGTGAGGTCATCGCCATTTTTCTTGATGACGAGCTAGTCTCCGCCCCGGTCGTGGAGAATGTGATCCGGGACGGCAACGCCGTTATAACGGGTATCCCTTCATCTGATGAGGCCAGGCACATCGCCCTGATGCTTCGTTCCGGTGCTCTTCCCGTAGAGCTGGTTGAGCTGGAAACGCGTTCTATCGGGCCGGTACTGGGTGAGGATGCCCTGCGGCTCAGTTTTCAGGCCGGAATGGTCGGCTTTATGATCGTACTGGCCTTTATGCTCTATTATTACCGTTTCGGCGGCCTGGTGGCTGACGTCAGCCTGGTAGTGTACCTGGCCCTGGTATTTTTACTGCTGGCAGGGCTCAATGCTACTATAACGCTGCCCGGCATAGCCGGCCTGATATTATCTATCGGTATGGCCGTTGATGCCAATATCATCATATTTGAGCGTATTAAGGAAGAGCTACAGAAGGGCAAGACAACGCTGGCTGCTATCAACACCGGGTTTGAAAGAGCACTGCGGGCCATACTTGATGCCAACATCACCACGGTGATTGCAGCGGTAGTGCTGTTCCTGGTGACAAGCGGTCCGGTCAGGGGCTTTGCCGTTGTTCTTTTGGTGGGCATATTTTCCAGCGTTGTCTCTGCGATATTTTTGACCAGGATGCTGCTGCGCCTGGCTGCCCGATCCAAGATGCTCAAGACTCCTTCCTACCTGGGCTTTAAGGAGGTATCCCCGCAGTGAAATATAAAATCCCTTTTTTAAAATACAAGCGCGCCGCCTTCATCATTTCAGGGCTCATTATCGCTGTTGGTATTGTCTCGCTCCTGTCTGTCGGGTTGAACCTCGGTATAGATTTCACCGGCGGGACGATCCTGCACCTGCGCCTGGCCGATGATTACAGCATGGAAGAAGTAAGAGAGCTGCTCGCTCCTTTCGACCTTGATGGTGTGCCCCTGCAGAGAGCGGGCCGAGACGGCGCCCACGGGGGAAACGAAGTCATTGTAAAGGCACCCCACCTGGACGAGTCTACCAGGAACGAGGTAATCGGCGCTTTTAAGGAGCACTGGCCGGGAATTACATCTGAAGATGTCCTGCGCGTGGAAAATGTGGGTGCTGTTATCGGCAGGGAGCTTGCCAGGGAGGCTTTCCTGGCCCTGCTTTTTGCAGTCGCCGGGATTGTTGTCTATATTACGGTAAGATTTGAGTTTAAATTTGCCCTTTCCGCTATAGCAGCCCTGCTGCACGACGCTTTTATAATTGTAGCCGTTTTTTCTGTTTTCAGTATAGAGATTAACAGCCCTTTCATAGCTGCTGTGCTCACCATTGTCGGTTACTCCATAAATGACACCATAGTAATATTTGACCGCATCAGGGAAAACCTTAAGTTTCGCCGCAAGAGAAGCCTTGAAGAGGTTGTCAACGACAGTATCAACGAAAACCTGACCCGTTCAATAAATACCTCCCTGACGACACTGGCGGTATTGATATCGCTTTTTATGGCGTTCAACTACTTTGTTGGAGGTATGGACCTGAGAGTCTTTGCTCTGGCCCTCCTGCTTGGGATTATCAGCGGCACCTATTCTTCTATTTTTATTGCCAGCCCGATGTGGCTGTTGCTGCATCAAAAGGAAAGAAAGGGTCAAAAGGCGCATGCCTGAAGCGGGAAGATACAAATATCTTTTGTACCCTTCTTTTGTCAGCAGGAAAGGGGCAGCTCTATGGCGAATTATAGCAGTAAGGACAATTTATTCCGGGTTTGTCTTTGACCGGGAACCTGTTTACAAAATTATATACACGTACTGATTCTGTTCTGTTTGATCACCGCTGTTTATTTTTGGAGAGGAGGTGAACCTGGTGAACCAGTTCGGCGTAATTCTAGCCCTTATTTTCAGCCTCATAATTGCCATTTTTGCCATTGCCAATCAACATCCCATTATCATTAACTATCTTTACGGGAGAACGGAAGTCTCCGCTATTGTGGTCATACTGGGAGCGGCTATACTCGGTGCGCTGGTCATCTTCATGATCAACCTCGTAAAAAATATAAGGACAAGGCTGCAGCTGCGCAGCCTGCGCAGCGAAATAAATCAGCTAAAAGAAAAACTGCACGGCATTGAAAAAGAACGCGATGCTCTTTTAGCACAGGTAGGGCAGCTCCAGGAAGAAGCCCTGGCGGTAGAAGGTGAAAAAGAGGCTGCCGGGGAGGCAGCAGCCGGGGAGAGCCATCCACCTCCTGTGGAAACAACCACGGAACAACAGCAGGGTACTGCCGAATCAGCTGTCGATGAATCAGCTGAGCAGGAAGAAATAAAAGAAAAGATCGCCGGCGAGGAAGAGCATTCGGCCGGTGAGGAAGAAGTCCTGGAGGCGGAAGCGGAAACCGAAAAAAGGGAAGACAGGGAAAGGTGAGAAGTGGAAGCCAAAACCGGGAGTGGTCCGTTAAAACAGGCTGGAACCTGTACCCGCAGGATCGCCAAAAAAGCGCTTCACTGGCCCGAGAACTGAATGTTCCCGAAGTAGTGGCGCAGGTTTTGCTGAACAGGGGAATTGAGACCGTTGAAGAGGGAAGGTTGTTTTTGGAACCCTCTCTTTCACTGCTTCATTCCCCTTTTCTGATGCGCGATATAGGCCGTGCAGCGGACATTCTGCTCCAGGCTGTCCAAAAAGGACGGAGAATAGCCGTTTACGGGGACTATGATGTCGACGGTGTTACTTCTACCGCTCTTTTGTTTTCCGTGCTGCAGCGGCAGCTGGGAGGGAAGGTAACCTGTTACATTCCCAACCGCCTGCAGGAGGGCTACGGGCTTAACTTCCAGGCTCTTGAGCACCTGGCCGGGGAGGGTGTTTCCCTACTGCTGACCGTAGACTGCGGTATAAACGCTGTTGAAGAGGTAGCTTATGCCGGGGAACTGGGGATGGAGGTTGTTGTTACGGACCACCACAGGCCGCTGCAGGCATTACCGGATGCTGCTGCCGTGGCAAACCCTTTCAGGGACGACTGCGCATACCCCTTTAAAGAGCTGGCCGGGGTAGGGGTTGCCTTTAAACTGGGACAGGCTCTTTTAAGCAGAGTGGGACGTGAAGATTGCATATGGGATTACCTTGACCTGGTGGCCCTTGGCACGGTAGCCGATGTATGCCCCCTGCTCGGTGAAAATCGTATTTTTGTCACGCACGGGCTTCGGATGATGGGAGAGCGCCCCCGTGCCGGTTTAAAGGCGCTTGCCAGAGCGGCCGGTTTAAGCAGGGACCGCTTTACGGCCGAGGATATCGCCTTTATTATTTCGCCGCGCCTGAATGCAGCCGGGCGTATGGGAGAAGCTTCCCGCTCACTGCGCCTGATCATGGAAGAGGACGAGGCGCGGGCTTTTGAGATTGCCGGGGAGCTCAATGAGGAGAATAGCCGCCGCCAGGGGCTGGAGGCCGCTATTTTTGCAGAGGCCTGCCGGATGGTAGAGGATTATCCCGAAGAGAGGGGCAGAAACCTTTTGATCCTTGCCCGTGAAGGATGGCACCACGGTGTTCTCGGTGTTGTAGCCAGCCGCATGGTGGAGAAATACAACCGCCCTGTTGTCCTTATTGCCGTGGAGGAGGGGATAGGGAAAGGATCGGGAAGGAGCACCGGGGATTTTAATCTAACCGCGGCCCTGGAATCCTGCAGTGCCATGCTGACCGGGTATGGAGGCCACAAGTCTGCAGCAGGCTTAACGGTGGAAGAGAAATACATAAATCCGCTTAGAGATAAGCTGGACAACCTGGCCGGCGAATTTTTTGCCAGTGAGGGAGAGCCCCCTGCCGTGAACATGGAAGCCCAGCTTGAACCGGCGGACATTACAGCGGCGCTGGCCTCTGCGCTGGAAGCGCTGGAGCCCCACGGCTTTGGCAATCCCCGACCGGTGTTTTTGGGGAAAGGCTGGCTCCTGGAGAAAAAAAGAGGGGTGGGCAAAAACCAGCGCCACCTTCAGCTGGGTTTAAAAAAAGAAGCACACTTTTTTGAGGGGATTAGCTTTAACGGGAAAAGAAGGCTTCCCCAGCTCGATGCTTTCAGGGAGATAGACCTCGTATTTACGGTTTCGTTTAACCAGTGGAGGGGAGAAAAGGCACTGCAGCTGGAGGTCTGTCATTTTGCGTACAGCGATGAGTATAAAATGGGCAGCTATTTTTTGGTAGACCGCCGGGGGCTGCGGGCTAAAACAGCATACGTTAAGGAGCTTTTACAAAAAGGCGATGCCGTGTTCGTATTTGTAAATACCATCGGGCGCCTGCATTACCTGGAGAAAATTTTTGGCGGCTGGGATAACATTGCCTTTACCCACCAGGGCAGTCCACCGGCTGCCAGGCCGCAAAAGAAACCCCGGCATATCGTTCTTTATGACCTTCCCATACTGGAAGAAAAGTTAAATCAGATGTTTGTGCAGCTGGAGGATCTTTGTGAAAAGGATGTTTTAAGAGTACACCTCCTTTACGGGGAAAAGGATTACAAGGATAATTTGAAGCTGCTGCGGGCCGCCGTTCCCTCCCTCTGTTCGGTAAAGCAGGTATATACAGGCCTGCAGGAACTGGCTGCTGCGGGGGCCGTTCACTGCAGTGATGCTTTTATGGATCTGGGAAAGAGGCTTCCCATTCCCACTACCAGGCATCTCCTGGAGAAAAGTGTTGCTATTTTAAGAGAGATATCATACATAGATATGTTTGAGGGTATCGTTTCACCGCTGAAGGCGGGGGAATGCTATTTGCTTGAAGATGTGGTCAAGTCAAAGACGTTTTTATGTGAAAGAAAGGGATGGGAAAAGTTCCTGTCGTGGCAGAAATACATGCTTTACACGGAGGGAGAAGAACTGCTGTCATTTTCGGTGACATCCTCACGGGGCCAGTAGGGCTGTTTATCCAAAATTGCCCGGTGCTTGAAAGCGAACCGGCCTGTAAAAATGTACCGGCCGTGCCATGCTCACCAAAGAGGCTCGCTGCCGTTCCTGCCGCTCAGCATCCCGGAACAGTCCCAGTCAGCCCCTTCCCTGCTGTTGTCTTTCCCGGCCGGGAATGTTAATATATGTACATCAGTACAGTAGACATAAAGATGGTGTAAAGGCTTTTTTATCATGAGGCGGGGAGAATAATGAGCCTGCAGAAGCTGAAAAAAAGACTTACAAGGTACAATGACAGGCAAGAAGACTGGGCCCTCGTACGCAAGGCTTACCAGTTTGCCCTGGAAGCTCATGCCGGCCAGAAAAGAGTCTCCGGGGACTCATATATTACGCATCCGCTGGGAGTGGCTTATATCCTGGCGGACCTGGAACTGGACCTGGTTACCATAGTGACCGGGCTTATTCACGATGTCCTGGAAGATACGCCGGTTTCCTACGAGGAGATAGAGAAGGAGTTCGGCGAAGAGATAGCACAGCTGGTTGACGGGGTAACCAAGTTGAGCCGCATGGAATTCCGGTCCAAGGAGGAACACCAGGCCGAAACGTGGCGCAAAATGTTTGTAGCCATGGCCCGTGATATCAGGGTGATCCTTGTCAAGCTGGCTGACCGGACGCATAACATGCGCACCCTGCGCTACCTGAGCGATGCCAAGCAGAAGGAGATAGCACGTGAAACACTGGAAATATATGCCCCCCTGGCCCACCGGCTCGGTATCTACAGGATCAAGTGGGAACTGGAAGACCTCTCTTTCAGATACTTTAATAAAAAAGAGTACTATGACCTGGTCGATAAACTGTCCAAAAAGCGCAAGGAAAGGGAAGAGTTTATCAACGAGGTGATCGCTGTTCTCAAGTCCAGGCTGCAGGAAACGGGAATCGATGCTGAAATAAGCGGCCGCCCTAAAAATATTTACAGCATCTATACCAAGATGAAAGAACAGCAAAAGGACTTCAATGAGATTTATGACCTCACTGCCGTGCGCGTTATAGTGGACAGCGTCAGGGATTGTTATGCTGCCCTCGGGGTGGTCCATACGCTGTGGCGCCCCATTCCCGGGCATTTTAACGATTATATTGCCATGCCCAAGCCAAACATGTACCAATCGCTGCACACAACAGTTGTCTGTCCTGAAAACGAGCTGCTGGAAGTGCAGATCCGCACCTGGGATATGCACCGCACGGCAGAATACGGCATTGCCGCCCACTGGAGATACAAGGAAAAGGTCCGGGACGACAGGGAGTTCCAGGAGAAACTGTCCTGGCTGCGCCAGCTTCTCGACTGGCAGCAGGACTTGAAAGATGCCCACGAGTTCATGGAACACTTGAAGATCGACCTTTTTACGGACGAGGTGTTTGTTTTTACTCCCCGGGGTGATGTGATTGACCTGCCGGCCGGTTCAATCCCGCTTGACTTTGCTTACAAGATCCATACCGATGTCGGCAACCACTGCGTGGGTGCGAAGGTAAACGGGCGCATTGTGCCCCTTGACTATACGCTAAAGATCGGGGATATAGTGGAAATCATAACCAGCAACCAGGGGACCCCCAGCCGCGACTGGTTGAAGATGGTCAAAAGCTCGCAGGCCAAGAGCAAGATCAGGGCCTGGTTTAAAAAGGAACGCAAAGAGGAAAACATTGCCAAGGGTAAGGAAGCACTGGAGAAAGAAATTCGCCGCCTGCAGCTTGAGCCGCACCTGCTGCTTAAAGAGCAGCTGCTGGAGGAAGTTGGCAGGAGGTTTAACCTTCTCTCCGGCGAAGACGTTTATGCAGCCGTAGGCTACGGCGGTGTTTCTGCGCACCAGGTTATCTCCAGGCTGAGAGAAGAGTACCGCAAAAAGTTCGGGGAAGAAAAACAACCGCCCCAGCCAGTCCAATTGAAGCCCTGGAAAGAGTCGGCCAGGGCAGCTAAGGGTGTCAGGGTGCAGGGTGTAGATAACCTCCTGGTGCGCTTTTCAAAATGCTGCAGCCCGCTCCCCGGCGATGAGATTGTCGGCTTTGTTACCAGGGGGCGGGGAGTCTCCATTCACCGCATGGACTGTCCCAATGTTGCCAGTGCCAGTGCCGGGGATGAGCGCACTATCAATGTGAGCTGGGAGACCGACAGCGAGGTTTCCTATCCCGTCGAAATCGAGGTTACGGCCATGGACCGCCCCAATCTCCTTACCGAAGTAATGCACGCCGTCAGCGAGAGCAAGGTGAATATTACCGCCGTTCACGGCCGTACTACCAAACAAAAGATAGCTGTTATCTACCTTACTTTTGTTGTCCGGAACCTTGAACACCTGGAGCTGATCCTGGCCCGGATCAAGAAGGTGAAAGATGTCTTTTCCGTGAGACGTCATACAGGGGCCAGCGCTCCCCAGGAAAAAGGGGCCAAACAATCGCTGCGGAAAGGCAGGTGAGCCATTTGCGCGCTGTTGTGCAGAGGGCAGGCCCATCCCGGGTAGAAGTTGATGGAAAAATAGTCGGAGAGATAGAAAAAGGGCTGGTCGCTTTTATCGGTATCGGGGAAAGCGATGAGGAAAAAGACTGCCGCTATATAGCCGACAAGATAGCGGGGCTGCGAATTTTCGAGGATGGTAACGGCAAGATGAGTCTTTCTGTAGAGGACGTGGGAGGGGAGATTTTGTGCATCTCCCAATTTACGCTTTACGGCGACCTCCGCAAGGGGCGCCGCCCCAGCTTTGCCGCTGCGGCAGACCTGGAAAAAGGAGCGCACCTCTATAAAAAGGTTTGTGCCATGATAAAGGAAAAAGGCCTCCGGGTAGAAGAGGGAGTGTTCCAGGCAATGATGAGGGTGTTTGTCGACAATGACGGCCCCGTTACCATACTGCTCGACAGCGAAAAAAAGTTTTAGGACGCACCCCCAAACACCTTGCGTTTCGCACCAAACTAGCAGGATGTCCCAGCTAAATCCATTTCCTTCCCACTTCTATTTTAGATAAAAAATAAATAAAATGCACAAGTCCCAACAAACCTTCCAGTTTTTCCTCCCGGTTTGTTTACCGGAGCAGGCTTTCCGCAGTATTTCTTGCGGTTCCACCTGCCCAGTTGCTCCCGGCTTGCCGGTACCTTTTCCCTCGCTTTGGAAGTTCACCTGCCTTCCTCCGCTCGGGAACCGCCCGGCATTTACGGAATACAACTGAAGGACTAACTTTCCGTGCCTCTCGAGACTTGTGCTGAACACATTATCTCACCGGAGGGCGGTTTTGTCAATACTTTTTATAAAAACTTTTTTGCAAAAATTTTGAGTTCTCCGAACTGAGTCAGAGAACCGTCCCCTGAGTCAGAGAACCGTCCCCTGACTCACGGGGTCTATTGATCCCGTGAGGATGTCACAGAAGGTTGTAGTGCCTCAACACGGCCCTGGTTATAACTGCAGCGCCCAGTTCCCGGCATTCCTGCGATCGCAGTATAGTCTCGTCTACAGCGTTGGAGAGGAAGGCCAGCTCAACCAGGACTGCGGGCATGCTCGTTTCTCTTATGACGTGGAAGTTTGCCTTTTTTACCCCCCGGCTGGGCAGCCTGTAAGCCCGGGAGACCTCCTCCTGGATCAGGGAAGCGAGAGAGAAACTGGACGTGGAGGTGTCTCTGCCGGGCACGTAATAGGTTTCCGTCCCCGATGTGTAGCTGTTTGGGTGGGCGTTGGCATGTATGCTGATAAAAAGGTCCGCCCCGGCGTTTTCAGCAAGCTCCACCCTCTCGGCAAGGCCGATATTTTTATCGCTGCTGCGGGTCATTACTGTATGAAAACCTTTTTCCTGCAGCAGCTCTGCCAGGTGGCGGGACACTTTGAGGTTGACGTCCTTTTCTTTCAGGCCGCTGAAACCGGTGCTTCCAGCATCATTTCCACCGTGGCCGGGGTCGATGACAATGGTAAGACTGCTGCTGTCAAGGCTGTCCGTGGCTGTGCCGCCGCTTTCCGGAAGGCCGGGGTTGCCGCTTTTCGCGGAGGTAATTTTGCCGGCATCAACGTAGTCACCGCATACCCAGCCCAGCCCGCCGCAGGGCAGTTTTACATTATACCAGCCCTTTTCTTCTTCCAGGACGAGCAGGCTGTTCCCGCGGGAGACCCGGCCGCTTTGTTCGTACTCCAGCCCCGGCCCGGAGCGCACCCTAAGGGCGTCGACGTTTACCGAAACCAGCTTGAAGAGCACCTCCTCTGTGGTGTCTTTCTTTTCCTCTTCCGGCAGCTTGCTGGTGTGCCAGCCGGCAATCCATCCCTCTTCCCCTTCGGGGAGCAGTACCTGCAGCCAGTCCTTTTTTTCCTGCAGCACATCCACCAATGTATCCCCGGGCAGGGTTCCTGCTTGGGTGTAGTCAAGGCCGGGCCCTTCTCTCACCCGCAGGGCGCTGGCGGTGACGGTGACCCGGTACTTAGGAAGCTCTTCTTCTTCCCGGCTGTCACCTTCTTTTTCGTCTTCCCTCTCACCTGTTAAAACTGCTTCCTCAACGGCGGAGTCATTTTCTTCCCCGGCACTTTCTGCGGCCTGGACGGCTGTTTCATCAAAGGAGGTGTAGCGGTGTGCCAGCCAGCCCGTGGAGCCGTCATGAAGTTTCACCAGCAGCCAGTCGCCCTGCTGGAAATAAGCCGTCGTCGTGCTGCCGTGCTGCAGCTGGCCCATAGTCTCAAACTCCAGCCCCGGCCCGCTCCTGATATTCAGCAGGCTTGCCTGTACTTCAATGCTGTTATGTAAGGGAGAAGGAAGCCTGTCCACCATGGAAGCACAAAATTCAGTATATTGCCCGGCAACCCACCCGCTGCTGTCGTTATCAAGGGTTACAAGCAGCCACTCTTCTTCCCGGTGAAGGACGTGCACGGTTGTACCGGCAGAAAGCTTTCCCAGTGCCTCATAAGAGGTGCCGGGCCCGCTTCTTAAATTAAGTGTGCCGGCGGTAACTTTGACGGCGGCCGCGCTGCTACCCTCGGCCGGCAGGCAGGGCAGCAGCAGCGCCGCAGCAAGCAGCAGCAGGAACAAAACCACGCCGTGACGACCCGCACCCTTAACTGCTAAAATAACGGCTCTTTTATCTGCCGCCATTACGACAACGACCTCCCTTGTTGAATGCTTTTCGTCATAAAGCTGTAATTACAGGCACATTATGCCAAAATGTTACCATATATTTACCAGCCTGTATAGTGCTATTGAGGGGGTATTTTAATTGCTGCCGGGTGCCGGGAGGTAAAGGAGAAAGTT